>NZ_JBIBAK010000010.1:0-387915 GCF_042899865.1 Streptomyces sp. NPDC013157
TGGTACTGCAGGGGGGACCCTGTGGGAGAGTAGGACACCGCCGAACAAATATTGGGAAGAGCCCCACACCTCACGGTGTGGGGCTCTTTTGCGTTTTAGTGGGCTCAGAGGGAATTCGGCAGGGCCGGCCGCGGACCCTGCCGACCGAGAATCAGAGTCGGCCCGCCGCTTTCAGGGCCAGATATGCGTCCGCCAACGCAGGGGCGAGATCATCAGGCGTCGCGTCCACGACCGTCACACCGTGCCGACGGAGCTGCTCCGCGGTCCGTTGCCGTTCGCTCTGGGCTTGTGCGGCCGCTGCTGCCTCGTACACCGCGTCGGTGTTTCCACGAGCCGTCGCCATGCGGGCGATATGCGGGTCGGCCACTGAAGCGAGCAGAACCGTGTGCCGTTGGGTCAGCTGGGAGAGCACGGGAAGCAGTCCCTGCTCGACCGGAGCGGTGTCGAGTGTCGTGAGCAGGACGACCAGGGAACGCCGTGGAGCCGTTCGAAGCGCGGTGGCGGTCAGGCCGCGGGCGTCCGTTTCGACGAGCTCGGGCTCCAGTGTGGCCATTGCATTGACCAGGGAGGGCAGGACGTCGCCCGCGGCGCGGCCCTGGACCAGAGCGCGGACCCGGCGGTCGTAGGCGAGGAGATCCACTCGGTCGCCCGCGCGCGAGGCGAGGGCCGCGAGGAGGAGTGCCGCGTCCATGGAGGCGTCCAGGCGGGGCGCGTCGCCGACTCGGCCGGCGGAGGTGCGTCCGGTGTCGAGGACGAGAAGGATGTGCCGGTCGCGTTCAGGACGCCAGGTGCGTACCGCGACCGCCGACTGCCGGGCCGTTGCCCGCCAGTCGATGGAGCGGGTGTCGTCGCCGGGGACGTACTCGCGAAGGCTGTCGAATTCCGTGCCCTCGCCGCGGGTCAGGACGCTGGTGCGGCCGTCGAGTTCACGCAATCGGGCGAGTTTCGACGGCAGATGCTTGCGGCTGGTGAAGGGGGGCAGAACCCGTACAGTCCAGGGCACTTTGTGGCCGCCCTGGCGGGAGAACAGGCCGAGGGGACCGTAGGAGCGGACCGTGACGCGGTCCGCCTGGCGGTCGCCGCGGCGGGTGGGGCGCAGGCGGGTCGTGACGCGCCGGCGTTCGCCCGGGGGAACGGTCAGACGGTGTCGTGAGGCCTCGACCTCTGTGCCGGGCTGCCAACTGCTCGGCGGCCAGCCGTCCCTGAGGCGGGCCCGGAGAGGGCGTCCGGACGGGTTGGTCACCGTCAGGGTGACGTCCGCGGTCTCGCCCAGGCGAGCGGACGTGTCGCCAGAGCGGTTCAGCACGAGACGTCGTACCGGAGCCGCCAGGGCGAAGTCGCAGGCGCAGGCGAGAGCCAGTGAGCCGTCGACGGCGAGGATGCCCGTCCAGCTCGGTCCCCAGATGCCGATGGGGATCGATCCGATGGCCGCGATGAGGGCGGCGCGTCCGGTGAGGGGCATCAGCGGGGGACCGGAACGTGGGCGAGGATCGCGTTGATGACCGAGTCGGCGGTCACGCCTTCCATCTCGGCCTCGGGACGGAGTTGAACGCGGTGGCGGAGGGTGGGCAGGGCGAGGGCCTTGACGTCGTCGGGGATGACGTAGTCGCGGCCCGTCAGCCAGGCCCACGCGCGTGAGGTGGCGAGGAGGGCGGTGGCGCCGCGCGGGGACACGCCGAGGGTGAGGGAGGGCGACTCGCGGGTGGCGCGGCAGAGGTCGACGACATAGGCGGTGATCTCGGGGGAGACGGTCGTCTTGGCGACCGCTGCGCGGGCGGCCTCGAGGTCGGCCGGGCCTGCGACGGGGCGTACGCCGGCGGCGCGCAGGTCGCGAGGGTTGAAGCCCTCGGCGTGGCGGGTGAGGACGTCGATCTCGTCCTGGCGGGAGGGCAGAGGGATCGTCAGTTTGAGGAGGAAGCGGTCGAGCTGGGCTTCGGGCAGGGGGTAGGTGCCCTCGTACTCGACGGGGTTCTGGGTCGCGGCGACCAGGAACGGATCGGGGAGCGGGCGTGGGATGCCGTCGACGGTGACCTGGCGTTCCTCCATGGCTTCGAGGAGGGACGACTGGGTCTTGGGCGGGGTGCGGTTGATCTCGTCCGCGAGGAGGAGGTTGGTGAAGACCGGGCCGGGCTGGAAGGAGAACTCGGCGGTGCGGGTGTCGTAGACGAGGGAGCCCGTGACGTCGCTCGGCATGAGGTCGGGGGTGAACTGGACGCGCTTGGTCTCCAGTTCGAGCGCGGACGCGAGGGCGCGGACGAGCAACGTTTTGGCGACTCCGGGGACTCCTTCAAGGAGAACGTGTCCGCGGCAGAGGAGGGCGACGACGAGGCCGGTCACGGCGGGGTCCTGGCCGACCACGGCTTTGGCGATCTCCGCGCGCAGGGCCTCCAGGGAGGCCCGGGCGTCGGCCGGGTTCCCGGTGTTCCCGGCGTTGTCAGTGGTCGGGTCCATCATGGACGGCGTACCTCTCTTTCGAGGGCGTCGAGCTGGTCGGTGAGGGAGATGAGGGCCGCGTCGTCGCCGGGCGGCGGTCCGAAGAGCAGGGCTTGCAGGGTCTGTCCGTCGCCGTGCAGGTGGGCGGAGAGGGCGGGGAGCAGGGCCTCGGGCGCGTGCGCCTGGGAGACGGGGACGCCGACGAGGGGGGCGAGGCGGGTGCGTGCGGTGGAGCGAAGAGCGGCGGCCGCGCGGTCGCGGGCGCTGGCCTTGCGGTAGAGGCGGGCGCGCCCTTCGACGGTCTCGGAGGCGCGGATCGCCACAGGTAGTTTCTCGGGCACGAGGGGGCCGAGCCGGCGTGCCCGCCAGAAGGCGGCGAGGGCGGCCGCGATGAAGAGCTGGAGCGTGCCCCAGAGCCAGCCGGAGGGCAGCAGGTCGAACAGGGATTTCTGGTCGCCGGTACCGGTGGCCGCGGCGTCGGAAAGCGAGGGGAGGTACCAGACCAGATGGGGGCGGGAGCCGAGGAGCTGGAGGGCGAGCGACGCGTTGCCCTGCTTGTCGAGGCGGTCGTTGAGCAGGATGTCGGGCGCGCCGAGGACGACGGTGTCACCGTCTCCGGAGGCTGCGGGGATGCGGAGGAGCGTGGCCAGGCGCTGGCTGGGGTAGCAGGAGTCGGCGTTGAGATGGGTGGTGCTGTAGCGGATGCCACCGGTGTCGGCGCTGCCCGCTCGCCGGGCCGCGGCCAGCGTGCAGTGGGGGTCGAGCGTGGACCGGACGCTGTTGGCGGGGTCGGCGGTGACGCCGGGGGCGAGCCGTTCGACGGACGTGCTGCCGGCGGCGACCAGGACGGTGCGGCCGTCCGAGCGGGCTGTCGACTTTCGCAGCAGCGACTGCTGGTGCGGAGTCAGCAGGTCCGGGACGGCCACGAGAAGGGTGGTGTCGCGGCCGCCCGCGGCGCGCGCCTCGGCCAGGGTGGTGACCACGCGCGTGTCCACGCCCCGGTCGGCGAGGAGTTCGGCGACGGCGCGACTGCCGTAGGGGTCGGCGGAGCGTGGGTCGAGGTCGCCGTGCCTGTTGTCGGAGCGGATGACGGCGATGGCGACGGCCCCGGCGAGGACGAGCACCACGGCGAGGACGACGCCCCGGGTTCGGGTCCACACCTGGCGGGTGGTGGGCGCGGTGGAGGTGGCCGGGAAGGCTGCGCCGGTGGTCATTCGGCGGCTCCCTGGCGGGTGCTGTGGGCGCTGCTGGAGCTGTTGGCGCTGCCGGCCAGGATCGGCTTGGTGCGTTCCAGGTCGAGGTCGAGGTCGGCGATGCGGTCGTATGATGCCTGGGTCGCCCTGCGGCCGCCGTACGTCACGTCGTCGAACTCCCGGGCGGCGGCGCGCAGTCGGTCGGTGTGGGCGGGCAGGGTGCGGCCGGCTTCGGCGGCGGCCTCGTCGGCGGTGCGACCGGGGCGGACATCGAGGAGGGCGCGTTCCTCCAGGGCGCGGACGACGGCGCGCATGCGTTCCTGGAGTGCCTGGTTCCAGTGGCCCTGGGCGGCGTGTGCCTCGGCGGCCGCGCGGTGTTCGGCGGCGCTGCGGGGGCGGTCGTCGAACAGGGTGGCTGCGGAGACGGGTTGGCGGCGGGGGGCGCCCAGGCGCCACCACAGGGCGCCCAGGACGGCGATGACGGCCAGGACCACGACGACCAGGCCCAGTGCGCCTCCGGGCGTCGCGGACGCGGCGGCGGAGAGCAGCCGGTCGACCCAGTCCAGGACGGCGTTCAGGGCGCGCTGGAACAGCCCGGGGTCGTTCTCGTGGTACATCCGCTTGGACAGTTCACGCCGTGCCGCCTCCCGTGCGGGGTCGCGCGGGATGGTCACGGGCGGTTGGCCGTCCGAGCCGGTCAGGGACAGCAGCGCTGTGTCCCGAGCCTGCAGCAGGCCTCGTACGGCCTCGCCGGCGGCGCGCGGCAGGGTTGCGGGCACCGCTGCGAGGACTCCCCCCGTCGGGCTCACCGCATCAGCTCCCCGGGACGGTGCCGGGGGTGCCGGCGCCGTAGTTCTCGACACCTGCGGCGCGGGCCAGTTCGAGATCGAGGGCCTCGCGGCGGATGCGCTGGTCGATGTAGAGGAGCACGGTGACGCCCGCGTTGATCGGGAAGGTGAGCATGGAGCCGATCACCGAGCCGATGCCGCTGATGACGAGGAACGTCCAGCCGTAGTTGTCGTTGGTGTTCTCGAGGAAGCCGGTCAGGCCGTGGCCGCCGGCGTAGGCCCCGATGAGGGTGAAGGGGACCACGGCGAGCGACGAGACGATGTTGGCGATGATCGAGGCGAGGAACTGGATGCCGAAGACCCGCCACCAGGAGCCGCGGACGAGTTTGGTGGAGCGGACCAGGGACTTGGTGATGCCCTGCTTCTCCAGCATCAGGGCGGGCGAGGCCAGCGAGAAGCGGACCATCAGCCACACGGTGACGATGACACCGGCGAGGATGCCGAGGATGAGCAGGGCGGCGATGGCGCCGCTCGGGCCGCCGGCGATCGCGACGATGATGCCGGGCAGCGCGCCGACGACCACGACTCCGACCGCGATGAGCCCGGTCAGGAGGATGAGGCCGAACAGTTTGAGGACCTGCGGACGTGCGTCGCGCCAGGCCTCGCCGATGGTCACGGACTTGCCGAGTACGGCGCGGCTGGTGACGGTCGTCAGCAGGGCTGTCGCGATGATGGTGCCGACCAGGGTGATCAGCAGGACGGCGCCCGAGCTGAGCGCGACCTCGGCGAGGGCGCGGCTGATCTCGGTGAGGGAGGCGCCCGGGTCGTTGAGGGCGTCGGTGGTCTCGGTGTCGTTCAGGACGAGGCCCTGCAGGAGGATCACCGCGACCTCGGTGACGACGGCGACCGTCAGCGAGATGCCGAGGACCGTGCGCCAGTAGGTGCGCATGGTGGAGACGGCGCCGTCGAGGATCTCGCCGACGCCGAGCGGGCGGAGTGGGATCACGCCGGGCTTGGCGGCAGGCGGGGGACCGCCCCAGCCACCGCCCCAGGCTCCGTAGCCACCGGGCGGGCCGTATCCGCCGGGCGGGCCGTAGCCTCCGGGTCCTCCGGGTCCTCCGTAACCGCCGCCGGGGGGCTGGCCACCCCAGCCGGGGCCGGGAGGTGGTGGCGGTGCCTGGCCTGGTGCCGGGGCGCCGGTGGGCGCGGACCACTGGCCGGGTGGCGGCTGCTCCTTGGACCACTGCGAGCCGGAGCCCTGTGGATCCGTGCCCGGCTGGTCGGCGGGCGGTTCGACAGGCCCTGCGGGGACGGGGCGGTCGGCAGGGGCGGACGCGCCGGGTTCCCGCCCGTCGGACGGGGCGGATCCGGGCGAGGCCCAGCCCGGAGTGTCGTTCATCGAAGCTCCTTCACGGTGCCCGTCCGCGAGCGCGGCGGCAGGTTGGCTGCCATCGTGCCATGGGGTGGGCGCCCAGTGACCGGCCGCGGTAGAGGCTGCGCACCTTCAATTGTCCGCCGGATACGGGGCAGACTGAGCCCATGGCTGATCAGTACGCGCAAACCGGCGAGGACAAGCGGCCGACGGGAATGCCAGTGATCCGGTGGGAGGAGCCGCCCGAGGGTCCGGTGGTGGTCCTTCTCGACCAGACCAGATTGCCTGCGGAGGAGGTCGAGCTGGTGTGCACGGACGCGTCGGCACTGGTCGAGGCGATCCGTTCGCTCGCGGTGCGCGGGGCGCCGTTGCTCGGGATAGCTGGGGCGTACGGGGTGGCGCTCGCCGCCGCGCGGGGCTTCGACGTGGAAGAGGCCGCGGTGGCGCTGTCGGGTGCCCGGCCCACGGCCGTGAACCTGTCCGTCGGGGTGCACAGGGCCGCGTCGGCGTACCGGTCCTCGCTGGCCGAGAGCGGTGACAGCGGGGCGGCGGCCGCGGTGGCGCTGGGGGCGGCCCGGGCGCTGCACCGGGAGGATGCCGAGGCCAGCGCCCGGATGGCCGGGCACGGGCTGGCGCTGCTGGAGGAACTGCTGCCCGGCGGAGGGCACAGGATCCTCACCCACTGCAACAGCGGATCGCTGGTCTCGGGAGGGGAAGGAACGGCGTTCGCGGTGGCCCTCAAGGCGCACCGGGCGGGGCGGCTGAGGCGGCTCTGGGTGGACGAAACGCGTCCGTTGCTGCAAGGCGCTCGCCTGACGGCATACGAGGCGGCTCGCAGCGGCATGGCGTACACCTTGCTCACCGACAACGCGGCCGGTTCGCTGTTCGCGGCGGGGGAGGTGGACGCGGTGCTGATCGGGGCGGACCGGATCGCGGCCGACGGATCGGTGGCGAACAAGGTGGGGAGCTATCCGCTCGCGGTGCTCGCGCGGTACCACCATGTGCCGTTCATCGTGGTGGCGCCGTTGACGACGGTGGATCCGGAGACCCCGGACGGGGCATCCATCGAGGTCGAGCAGCGCCCCGGATACGAGGTGACCGAGGTCACAGCACCGCAGGTGCCGGTTGCGGGAGCGGGAGGCGGGATTCCGGTGGCCCCCCTGGGGACCCAGGCGTACAACCCGGCGTTCGACGTGACGCCGCCCGAGTTGGTGACAGCGATCGTCACCGAGGAAGGCGTTGTTTCTCCCGTGACGGCTGAGGGTCTTGCGGAGCTGTGTGCCAGGTCACGCCAGGTAACGATCTAGCTAACGGGATGACGCCGGCTCGACCGACGGGAACGGCCCCTCCACCTGCGGCGATTCGTAGGAGAGGGGCCGTTGGCATCTGTGGTTGACATCAAGGCAATGCCATATCAGGTGGCGTGGAGGGGGCATCGTCCGTCCGCCGCAAGGTGTACCTCGCCTTGCCAAACGTGGCCGCCGTCCGGTCACCCAGTGCCCTGTCACAGATCTCCACCTCATCAAGCCGGCTGCGCTCCTTCGCCGGGCGCGCTCCCGGCTCCGCTGCGCGCTGCGCTCCTGCCTTGGGCCCGCTCTGCGTGCGCTGCGCCGACACGCGCCCACGTGGCCAACGCCGGGACATGACTCGATCGCCGTCGAGAAGCAGCCACGGTCAGAGCAGCCTCCGGCGGGGGCGCTCAGGCTCCGAGATGGCGGGGGCGCCGTTCGCGGGTGCCGGCGGACAGTGGCGTGCGCGGGGTGCTCCCATCCCGTCTGCCATCGACCCAGGCAGGCGGGTCTTCACCCTCCTGTCATGACGGGAACGATCACCGCCGCGACAGCCGAAAGAAGACCTCCCACAGCTGGGAAGGCGTTGAACTTCTCAGTCGCGGTCGGAAAGGCTGCCCGGCTGCAATCTCCGGCCTTGCTGCGCAGAACGATCACTTGACCTTCTGCCAACGATGCCGGCGGTTCCGGCACCCCATCAGGATGCCGCCGAGACCGCGACCGAGAGAGTGACAACGATCGCTAGTGACCACCGCTGAGTCCACGCGACGATGAGGGCCGCGACTGCTATGTAACCCCAGTACAGACGCACCGATTTCCCCATGGATGCGGAGAGCAGGGGGCATAGGCGCGGCAGCGGCAGAGGTGATCGAGCCATGCAGAGCATGGCTGACCTCGGACAGTCGCGGTAGGCCGATCGGTATCCTCGGCACACTCGCCAGGCGGGCGAGCTGACATCCGCGGCTGACATCAACGTCGACGGACGGGGGCAGACAGTGACGGTCCCCAGCGGCTAGGGTCACTGGCCGGTGAGCCTGGTCACCTGCGCAACCTTCACTGTTATGAGAATGGGATGATGTCGTTTATGAAGGGACGAGTCCTTGTCGTCGACGACGACACCGCACTGGCCGAGATGCTCGGCATCGTGCTGCGTGGTGAAGGTTTTGAGCCGTCTTTCGTAGCCGACGGCGACAAGGCGCTGGCCGCTTTCCGGGAGACCAAGCCCGACCTGGTGCTGCTGGACCTGATGCTGCCCGGTCGGGACGGTATCGAGGTGTGCCGTCTGATCAGGGCGGAGTCCGGGGTGCCGATCGTGATGCTCACGGCGAAGAGCGACACCGTCGACGTGGTCGTGGGCCTGGAGTCGGGCGCGGACGACTACATCGTGAAGCCGTTCAAGCCGAAGGAGCTGGTCGCCCGGATCCGGGCCCGGCTGCGGAGGTCGGAGGAGCCGGCGCCCGAGCAGCTCGCCATAGGCGACCTGGTCATCGACGTGGCCGGGCACTCGGTGAAGCGGGACGGGCAGTCGATCGCGCTGACCCCCTTGGAGTTCGACCTGCTGGTCGCGCTCGCCCGCAAGCCGTGGCAGGTGTTCACGCGCGAGGTGCTCCTGGAACAGGTCTGGGGCTACCGGCACGCGGCGGACACCCGTCTCGTCAATGTTCACGTCCAGCGGCTGCGCTCCAAGGTCGAGAAGGACCCGGAGCGGCCGGAGATCGTGGTGACCGTCCGTGGTGTCGGATACAAGGCGGGACCGAGCTGACATGTCCGGGGACAGCGCCGCTTCGGCCCCCGGCCGGTCCGGGGACCGTCCGGAGCGGCCTGTCGGCGGCAAACGGTTCGGTTCGCGCTGGCGCCTGCTCTTCGAGGGCGGGCTGCTCCAGGGCGGGGTTCAGGGCAGCCCGGTGCTGCGCCTGTTCATGCGCTGGGTGCGGCGGCCGCTGCTGCCGGTCATGCGGCTGTGGCGGCGCAACATCCAGCTCAAGGTCGTCGTCACCACCCTGCTGATGTCGCTGGGCGTCGTCCTGCTGCTCGGCTTCGTCGTCATCGGGCAGGTGCGCAACGGTCTGCTGGACGCCAAGGTGAAGGCCTCGCAGAGCCAGGCCACCGGTGGTTTCGCGGTGGCCAAGCAGAAGGCCGACGAGGCCGCGACCGGCACCGGTGACACCGCCGAGTCGGCGGACGGGCGGCAGTCGCAGAACGTCACCTCGTGGATGAGCGACCTCGTCGAGTCCCTCTCCAGTGGCGGCCAGGGCGCCTTCGACGTGGTCACACTTCCCGCGGGCGACAACAACAGCGGCGGCGGGCGCACGCGGGCCTCCGGGCAGGTCGACCCGACGGCCAGCGTGCCCGACGACCTGCGCGCGCGGATCAACGGCAATACGACGGCCGCGCAGAGCTATACCCGGATCATCTACACGGACGACAAGGAGTCGCAGCCCGCGCTGGTCATCGGCAAGCAGGTCAGCGATCCGAACAACGACCCGTACGAGCTGTACTACCTCTTCCCGCTCACCCAGGAGGAGAAGTCCCTCAGCCTGGTCAAGGGCACGCTGGCGACCGCCGGGCTGTTCGTCGTCGTCCTCCTCGGGGCCATCGCCTGGCTCGTCGTGCGGCAGGTCGTCACGCCGGTGCGGATGGCGGCCGGGATCGCCGAGCGGCTGTCGGCGGGGCGGCTCCAGGAGCGGATGAAGGTCACCGGCGAGGACGACATCGCGCGGCTCGGCGAGGCCTTCAACAAGATGGCGCAGAACCTCCAGCTGAAGATCCAGCAGCTGGAGGACCTGTCGCGGATGCAGCGCCGGTTCGTGTCGGACGTCTCGCACGAGCTGCGGACCCCGTTGACGACCGTCCGGATGGCGGCCGACGTCATCCACGAGGCCCGCGAGGACTTCGACCCGGTGACCGCGCGGTCCGCGGAGCTTCTCGCCGACCAGCTGGACCGGTTCGAGTCGCTCCTCGCCGACCTGCTGGAGATCAGCCGCTTCGACGCGGGCGCGGCGGCGCTGGAGGCCGAGCCGATAGACCTCAGGGAGGTCGTACGGCGGGTGGTCAGCGGGGCCGCGCCGCTCGCCGAGCGCAAAGGCACGCACATACGCGTGCTCGGCGACCTGCAGCCCGTGGTGGCCGAGGCGGATGCCCGGCGCGTGGAGCGGGTGCTGCGCAACCTGGTCGTCAACGCCGTCGAGCACGGCGAGGGCAAGGATGTCGTCGTCAAACTGGCCTCGGCCGGCGGGGCGGTCGCGATCGCGGTGCGCGACTACGGTGTGGGCCTCAAGCCCGGCGAGGCGACCCGGGTCTTCAGCCGCTTCTGGCGGGCCGACCCGGCACGCGCGCGTACCACCGGTGGTACGGGCCTGGGGCTGTCGATCGCCCTGGAGGACGCGCGGCTGCACGGCGGCTGGCTGCAGGCGTGGGGGGAACCGGGCGGCGGCTCGCAGTTCCGGCTGACGCTCCCCAGGACGGCGGACGAGCCGTTGCGGGGCTCGCCGATACCCCTGGAGCCCAAGGACTCCCGACGCAACCGGGGGCTCAACGAGGCCGGCCTGCCGAGCGGCGAGGACAAGCGGGCCACCGTCCCGGTGCAGCCCGGCGGCGGCCAGGCGTCGTCGCTCGCACCGATGACGCAGCGGATGGCCGCCGTGGCCCCCACCGCCGACCCGACCGCGCTGCCCGGCAACGGCGCGCGCGTGGTGCCCCGTCCGGCCCAGGGCGCCCGGCGTCAGGAGGACACGCCCGAGACAGGCCAGGGCGACGGGGCGGACGAGTCGAACAAGCCAGGGGAGGCATTTCGTGGGCGCTGACCGCGAGGGGAGCGCCCGGCGCAGGCTCGCGCGCGCGGTGGCGTACGCCGCCTGTGGGGCCGTTCTGCTGGGGGGCTGTGCCTCCATGCCGGACAGCGGCGACCTGCGGGACGTCGAGTCGACGCCACGGCAGGACACACAGGTGCGGGTCTTCGCCATGCCGCCGCAGCAGGACGCCTCGTCCACGGAGATCGTGCAGGGTTTCCTGGAGGCCCTGACCAGTGACGATCCGAACTACGACACCGCGCGCAAGTACCTGACCAAGGCCGCCGCGAAGACCTGGCAGCCGGAGTCGCAGGCCACGGTGCTGGCGAACGGGCCGAGCATCCAGACGGACCCGCGGCCGGCGGGCCGTGAGGGCACGAGCAGCATCACCTACACGCTGCAGGGCAGCCGGGTGGCCACCGTCGACGCGCAGCAGGCGTACGCGCCGGCGGACGGGTCGTACCGCAGGTCGGTGCATCTGACGAGGGACGCCAAGAGCGGGCAGTGGCGGATCGACTCGCTGCCGCAGGGAGTCGTGATGGGCAGGTCCGACTTCCAGCGCAACTACACGTCGGTCGACAAGTACTACTTCGCCTCGGACACGTCGGCCGCGGAGACCGGGCAGCCGGTGGCGGTTGCCGATCCCGTCTTCGTGCGCAGCCGGGTCGATCCGACGACCCAGCTGGTGCGTTCGCTGCTCAAGGGGCCCACCACCTGGCTCGGCCCGGTGGTCCGGTCGAGTTTTCCGACCGGTACGGCGCTGAAGAAGGGCGTGTCCGGGCTGGTGCCGGACGACCAGAACCGGCTCACGGTGCCGCTGAACGTCAAGGCGTCCCGGATCGGCTCCGCCAAGTGCGGCGAGATGGCGACCCAGTTGCTCTTCACGCTGCGCAACCTGACGCCCACCGTGGACTCGGTCGCGCTGCAGTCCGTCAACGGTGCCCACATGTGCGACGTCGACGAGGAGCAGGCCGAGGCGACCGCGTGGCGTGCCTCCACCAAGCGCCCCGACTACCTGTACTTCCTCGACGGCAAGCACCGGCTGGTGCGGATGACCACTGCCGGCACCGGCACCAGCACCGGCGCGGTCGCGGTCCCGGGCCCGTTCGGCGCGGGCACCAAGCCGCTGCGGTCGGTGGCGGTCGCCCGCGACGAGCGGACCGCGGCCGGGGTCAGCAGCGACGGCAGGGCGCTGTACGTCACCTCGCTCGCGTCGGACGGTTCGCTGGGTGGTGCCGTGCTGACCAGTCACGGTGCGACCGAGGACGACCGGCTGACGGCGCCGAGCTGGGACGCCCGCGGTGACCTGTGGGTGGCCGACCGCGACCCCGCCAAGCCGCAGCTGTACATGCTGGCGCAGGGCGTGGGCCAGCCCGTGGCCGTGCAGATCCCCGAACTGGACGGCCGCATCAAGGACGTGCGGGTCGCCGCGGACGGCGTGCGGATCGCGCTCGTCGTCGAGAAGGACGACAAGCAGTCGCTGCTCGTCGGACGGATCGAGCGCACCAAGTCCGACGACCAGCAGGAGGTCTCGGTCCTCGAACCGCGCTCCGCGACCCCCGGATCCGAGGAGGTCACCGCGATGTCCTGGGCCGGGGACAGCAGGCTCGTGGTGGTCGGGCGCGAGCAGGGCGGCGTGCAGCAGACGCGGTACGTCCAGGTCGACGGATCCACGCCGGACGGGCCGGCGCCCGCAGCGCTCACGGGTGTCCTGGCGATCGCCGCGTCCGAGGACGACCGGGTGGCGCTGGTGGCCGACTCGCAGGACGACGGGATCGTGCGGCTGCCGTCCGGAGACCAGTGGCAGAAGGTGGTCAAGGACGGGTCGGCGCCGGTCTATCCGGGCTGAGGCCCGAGCCGTGCCTGAGCGGCCGTCCCGGTCCGGCGTCGAGCCGGCGGGGCGGCCGTTTTCGTGGGCTGCGGACGGGAGCTGTGGTCCGCCCCCGGGCAACCGTCCTCCGGTACGGCAATGCTCCTTCTCACCCGCGTGGGTGAGACGCCGTGCGTGGCGGGTGGAGTTGTCCCCAGGCGGTTGTCCACAGGGGTGGCCGGTCGGGCCGGTCGTTGGCACAGTGGGCACATGCGGGGGTGGTGGCAGGACCTCACCGATCTGGTGCTACCGGCCGAGTGCGGAGGCTGTGGGACGCCTCGCACAGTGCTCTGCGACGAGTGCCGTGCCGCCCTGAGCGGGGCCGTACCGCGCCGGGTGCGACCGGTGCCGGAACCGCCCGGGCTGCCGGCGGTGTACGCGGCGGCGCCTTACGCGGACGAGGTACGGGCGGCTCTCCTCGCCCACAAGGAGCGCGGTGCGCTGGCGCTCGCCGCAGCGCTGGGCGCGGCGCTGGCGGGATCGGTGCGGGCCGGGCTTCGGGACGGGCTGTGGGACACGCTTCAGGACGGCCCGGCCGGGCTTCGGGACGGCCGGACCGTGCGGATCGTCCCCTCGTGGAGCGGTACGGCGGGTGGCGCCGGCGGGTCCGGGCCCGTGCTGCTCCTCCCGGTGCCGTCCGCGCCGTGGGCCGTGCGGGCGCGGGGGCATGATCCGGTGCGGCGGATCGCTCTCGCGGCGGCCGCGGAGCTGCGGCGTGCCGGAGCCTCGGCCCGGGTGGTCCCGGTGCTGCGGCAGCGGCGGGCCGTCGCCGACCAGGCGGGGCTCAACGCCCGGCAGCGGTTCGCGAATCTCGCGGGCGCGCTGGAGGTGACGGCGGGCGGCGCCCGGCTGCTGGCCGGGAGCCGGGTCGTCCTCGTCGACGACCTCGTCACCACGGGCGCCACCCTCGCGGAGGCGGCGCGTGCGGTGCGAGAGGTTGCCGGGGGCGAAGGGACAGGAGAGGTGACAACGGCTGTGTATCGGCGCGCGGCTTGGGAAGGAAGGGAGGAACGGAAGACCGGACCAGCGGAAGAGCGGGCGAAGTGGGCACGGAACACATCGGGAATGGCCGAGGTGAACGGCCTCGCGGGGCCGGTCCGTGCCGCTGTGGTCGCGGCCGCACCGGATTCCTTCGAAATGAACCGGAACTGACCGTGAACGTACATCGTTGCAGGTAGTGACGGGGTCAATTCACCTGAATGGAGGTACGCATCAGTAGAGGGTGACGCCATCCGTCCGGGCGAGATATGTTCGGTTGTGAGGGAGAAAGCCGCAGGCCATGTCTCCCCTATCCGAATGCCGTGCCGCGGGTTTTCCGCAATCATCGCGGTGCTGGGGTGCGGATCTTGCCCATGGGGGAGGAGGAGGTGAAGTCGCCGAGTCCGAGGCTCCGGGGTTCACCGGAGCTGGGTGCAAAAAGGGAGATGCTCCGCAGCGCAGCGGAGTGATCCGGGAACGGAGTTCTGCGTGGACATCGTCGTCAAGGGCCGCAAGACCGAGGTGCCTGAGCGGTTCCGCAAGCACGTGGCCGAGAAGCTGAAGCTGGAGAAGATCCAGAAGCTCGACGGCAAGGTGATCAGCCTCGACGTCGAGGTGTCCAAGGAGCCCAACCCCCGACAGGCCGACCGTTGCGACCGAGTGGAGATCACGCTCCGCTCCCGCGGTCCGGTGATCCGGGCGGAGGCAGCGGCCAGTGACCCGTACGCGGCACTCGACCTGGCGGCGGAGAAGCTGGACGCGCGGCTGCGCAAGCAGCACGACAAGCGGTTCTCGCGCCGCGGCGCACGGCGGATCTCGGCGGCCGAGGTCCCCGACCACGTCCCGGGCGCGGCGACGCTCAACGGGAACGGCAGCCCCGTCCACCCCGAGGACGCGGACGGAGTGCCCACCAAGAAGATGGGCTCCCTCGAGGTGCAGGGCGAAGGCCCCCTCGTCGTTCGCGAGAAGACGCATGTCGCGGCTCCGATGACCCTCGACCAGGCTCTCTACGAGATGGAGCTGGTCGGACACGACTTCTACCTGTTCGTCGACTCCGAGACCAAGGAGCCGAGTGTCGTCTACCGGCGGCACGCGTACGACTACGGTGTCATCCACCTCAACACCGACCCGATGGTCGCCCAGGCGCAACCGACCGCGGCGGGAGGCACGCTGGGCGGCTGACCGGCCCGGCCGGCAGGTGAGCCCGTGCCCCTGGAAGCGCGCGTGCGCCCCAGGGGCACCGGTGTGCGACCACTTCGCGCCCCGCTCGGTCACCCCGTTGGCGCCCGGGCATGGAATCATGGCCAGGGCGGCCCAATCGGTGGGCCGCTGCCTTGGGTTGGCGGATGGCACAGCACCACAGGCCACAGCCTTCAGGGGGAGGAACGATGGCGGACAGCTTCGGACCGATGCAGGACGGTGATGCCGACGGCGGCGTCGTCGGCATGGGCCCGGACGCGGGCGGTACTCCACGCAAGGAACCGATCAGAGTCCTTGTCGTCGACGACCATGCCCTCTTCCGCCGCGGACTGGAGATCGTGCTCGCCGCCGAGGAGGACATTCAGGTCGTCGGGGAGGCGGGCGACGGCGCGGAGGCCGTCGACAAGGCCGCCGACCTGTTGCCCGACATCGTGCTGATGGACGTCCGGATGCCCAAGCGCGGCGGTATCGAGGCCTGCACCTCCATCAAGGAGGTCGCGCCCAGCGCGAAGATCATCATGCTGACGATCAGCGACGAAGAGGCCGATCTCTACGACGCGATCAAGGCGGGCGCGACCGGATACCTCCTCAAGGAGATCTCCACCGACGAGGTGGCCACCGCCATCCGCGCAGTGGCCGACGGGCAGTCGCAGATCAGCCCGTCCATGGCGTCGAAACTCCTCACCGAGTTCAAGTCGATGATCCAACGCACCGACGAGCGCCGACTGGTGCCGGCACCGCGGCTGACCGACCGTGAACTCGAAGTGCTCAAGCTGGTCGCCACGGGGATGAACAACCGCGATATCGCGAAGGAGTTGTTCATCTCCGAGAACACCGTGAAGAACCATGTGCGCAACATCCTGGAGAAGCTGCAGCTGCACTCCAGGATGGAGGCGGTGGTCTACGCGATGCGGGAGAAGATCCTCGAGATCCGCTGAGGCCGCGCCGGGCCCGGCCCGGCGCCGGTCAGCGCAGCGCCGCGATCAGGAAGCGGGTCACCTCCTTCATGAGCGGCTCGCGCAGCTCTGGGGCGTCCACGCGCTCCACACGCACCGTCGTGCAGTCCACCCAGCTCGCGGCCTCGACCAGCGCCTCCGCCACCGCCGGGACCGCCTTCGGGCCGTCCAGCGTGACCTGGCGGGCCACCAGGACGCCGCCCGCCTCGCGCGCCGGGTCCACCCGGCCCACGAGCCGGCCACCGGCCAGCACCGGCATCGCGTAGTAGCCGTACACCCGCTTCGGCTTCGGGACGTAGGCCTCCAGGCGGTGGGTGAAGCCGAAGATCCGCTCCGTGCGCGCCCGGTCCCAGATCAGGGAGTCGAACGGGGAGAGCAGCGTCGTACGGTGCCGGCCGCGCGGGGGTGCGGCCAGGGCCGCCGGGTCCGCCCAGGCGGGCTTCCCCCAGCCCTCCACCTCCACCGGGACCAGGCCCGAGTCGGCGATCACCGCGTCGACCTGCTCGCCCTTGAGGCGGTGGTAGTCGGCGATGTCCGCGCGCGTGCCGACGCCCAGCGACTGGCCGGCCAGCCGGACCAGGCGGCGCAGGCACTCGGTGTCGTCCAGCTCGTCGTGGAGCAGCGCGCCAGGGACGGCGCGCTCGGCGAGGTCGTACACCCGCTTCCAGCCGCGCCGCTCGACGCACACCACCTCGCCGTACATCAGTGCGCGCTCCACGGCGACCTTGGTGCCGGACCAGTCCCACCACTCGCTGGTCTTCTTCGCGCCGCCCAACTCCGTCGCGGTCAGCGGGCCTTCGCTGCGCAGCTGCTTGATGACCTGGTCGTAGGCGCCGTCGGGAAGGTCGTGGTTCCAGTGCGGGCGGTCGCGGTAGGCGCGGCGGCGGAAGGCGAAGTGCGGCCACTCCTCGATGGGGAGGATGCAGGCGGCGTGCGACCAGTACTCGAAGGCGTGCGCGTCCTGCCAGTAGGCGGCCTCGACCGTCCTGCGGCCGACGCGCCCGAGGCGGGCGTACGGGATCAGCTCGTGCGAGCGGGCGAGGACCGAGATGGTGTCGAGCTGGACCGCGCCGAGGTGGCGGAGCACGCCCCGGACGCCGGAGCGGCGGTCGGGGGCGCCGATGAAGCCCTGTGCCTTCAGCGCGATACGGCGGGCTTCGTCCGCCGAGAGAGCGGCGGCGGGGCGCGGGAGGGTCGTCATGGACCGGACCCTAGACGGTGGCACTGACAGCCGGGCACGAGCTGGGGTTTCAGCTCTGCGCAGGGGCCGGCAGGTAGGGCGCCGCCGACGGCAGGCCCAGGTCCGAGGGGAGCAGGGAACCCACCCAGCAGTCGCGTCGTACGCCCTTGTTGTTGAGGGAGGAGCGGAGGGTGCCCTCGACGGTGAAGCCCGCGCGTTCGGCGACCGCGCGGGAGGCGTGGTTGCCGACCTCGGCACGCCATTCGACCCGGTCGACCGCGATCCGCGTGAACGCCCAGCGGGCGGCCGCGAGGGTGGCCTCGGCGGTGTAGCCATGGCCGCGGTGCTCCTTGGCGGTCCAGAATCCCACCTCGGCCGTCCCCAGGGAGCGCATGGTCAGGGCGAGCATCCCGGCCAGGCCGCCCGTCGGCAGGAAGACGCCGAAGGTGAACATCGAACCCTCGGACCAGCCGTCGGGGACCATCTGCTCCGTGAAACTGCGGGCGTGCTCGGCGAGGTAGGGCGCAGGAATCGTCGTCCAGCGCTGGATGTCGGGGTCCTGGACGGCCGCGTACACCGCGTCGGTGTCCTGCGGGCCGACCGCGCGCAGCAGCAGACGAGGAGTGGTGAGCGTGACGGGTTCCATCGGCTGATTCTGCTCGCCAGTGCGTCCGGTACGCCATCGATTTCGCTCTCCGTGAGCGCGTGATCACATTTCGCGCAATTCCTCGCTCCGGCGCGGCACTATCCGCCCGCCCCGGCCGTTGTCCCGGATGAAGCACGAAGTGGGCCGGCAGGGCCCTCTGAAAGGCGACGGGCTGCCGTCGGGCCGACAGGCCTCCCGACACGGCCGGGTCCTCGCATACGATGGCCGTTGCTCAGTACGTCAAATGGAAACCGACCCTCCCAGGCCCGACCGGCAAGGAGACTAACCCCCGTGTCCGTCCTCTCGAAGATCATGCGTGCAGGCGAAGGCAAGATCCTGCGCAAGCTGCACCGCATCGCGGACCAGGTCAACTCCATCGAAGAGGACTTCGTCGACCTCTCCGACGCCGAGCTGCGGGCCCTCACCGATGAGTACAAGCAGCGCTATGCCGACGGTGAGAGCCTCGACGACCTGCTCCCCGAGGCGTTCGCCACCGTCCGCGAGGCCGCCAAGCGCGCCCTCGGCCAGCGCCACTACGACGTGCAGATCATGGGCGGCGCGGCCCTCCACCTCGGCTACGTGGCCGAGATGAAGACCGGTGAGGGCAAGACCCTCGTCGGCACCCTGCCGGCGTACCTCAACGCGCTGGCGGGCAAGGGCGTCCACCTCATCACGGTCAACGACTACCTGGCCGAGCGCGACTCCGAGATGATGGGCCGCGTCCACAAGTTCCTGGGCCTCACCGTCGGCTGCATCCTCGCCAACATGACGCCGGCCCAGCGCCGCGAGCAGTACGCGTGCGACATCACGTACGGCACGAACAACGAGTTCGGCTTCGACTACCTGCGCGACAACATGGCGTGGGCCCAGGACGAGCTCGTCCAGCGCGGCCACAACTTCGCCATCGTCGACGAGGTCGACTCCATCCTGGTCGACGAGGCCCGTACGCCGCTGATCATCTCCGGCCCGGCCGACCAGGCCACCAAGTGGTACGGCGACTTCGCCAAGCTGGTCCTGCGCCTGAAGAAGGGCGAGGCCGGCAACCCGCTCAAGGGCCAGGAGGAGACCGGCGACTACGACGTCGACGAGAAGAAGCGCACCGTCGCCATCCACGAGTCCGGCGTCTCCAAGGTCGAGGACTGGCTGGGCATCGACAACCTCTACGAGTCGGTGAACACGCCTCTGGTGGGCTACCTGAACAACGCCATCAAGGCGAAGGAGCTCTTCAAGAAGGACAAGGACTACGTCGTCCTCGACGGCGAGGTCATGATCGTCGACGAGCACACCGGCCGTATCCTCGCCGGCCGCCGCTACAACGAGGGCATGCACCAGGCGATCGAGGCGAAGGAAGGGGTGGACATCAAGGACGAGAACCAGACCCTCGCCACGATCACCCTGCAGAACTTCTTCCGCCTCTACAAGCGCCACGACCACAACGGCAAGGAACAGCCGGGCCTGTCCGGCATGACCGGTACGGCCATGACCGAGGCCGCCGAGTTCCACCAGATCTACAAGCTCGGCGTGGTCCCGATCCCGACGAACCGGCCGATGGTCCGCAAGGACCAGTCGGACCTGATCTACCGCACCGAGGTCGCCAAGTTCGAGGCGGTCGTCGACGACATCGCGGAGAAGCACGAGAAGGGCCAGCCGATCCTGGTCGGCACGACCTCCGTCGAGAAGTCGGAGTACCTCTCCCAGCAGCTCTCCAAGCGCGGCATCCAGCACGAGGTCCTCAACGCCAAGCACCACGAGCGCGAGGCCTCGATCGTCGCCCAGGCCGGCCGCAAGGGTGCCGTCACGGTGGCCACCAACATGGCCGGCCGTGGTACGGACATCAAGCTCGGCGGCAACCCCGAGGACCTCGCCGAGGCGGAGCTGCGCCAGCGCGGCCTCGACCCCGAGGAGCACATCGAGGAGTGGGCGCAGGCGCTGCCCGCCGCCCTGGAGAAGGCCGAGCAGGCCGTCAAGGCCGAGTTCGAGGAGGTCAAGGACCTCGGCGGGCTCTACGTCCTCGGCACCGAGCGGCACGAGTCGCGCCGGATCGACAACCAGCTGCGCGGCCGTTCCGGCCGTCAGGGCGACCCGGGCGAGTCCCGCTTCTACCTCTCCCTCGGCGACGACCTGATGCGCCTGTTCAAGGCCCAGATGGTCGAGCGCGTGATGTCCATGGCGAACGTGCCGGACGACGTGCCGATCGAGAACAAGATGGTCACCCGCGCGATCGCGTCCGCGCAGTCGCAGGTCGAGCAGCAGAACTTCGAGACCCGTAAGAACGTCCTGAAGTACGACGAGGTGCTCAACCGGCAGCGCGAGGTCATCTACGGCGAGCGCCGCCGCGTCCTGGAGGGCGAGGACCTGCAGGAGCAGATCCAGCACTTCATGGACGACACGATCGACGCGTACGTCGGCGCGGAGACCGCCGAGGGCTTCCCGGAGGACTGGGACCTCGACCGCCTGTGGGGCGCCTTCAAGCAGCTCTACCCGGTCAAGGTCACCGTCGACGAGCTGGAGGAGGCGGCCGGCGACCGCGCGGGCCTCACCGCCGAGTACATCTCCGAGTCCATCAAGGACGACATCCACGAGCAGTACGAGTCGCGCGAGACGCAGCTCGGCTCCGAGATCATGCGTGAGCTGGAGCGCCGGGTCGTGCTGTCGGTCCTGGACCGCAAGTGGCGCGAGCACCTCTACGAGATGGACTACCTCCAGGAGGGCATCGGCCTGCGCGCGATGGCCCAGAAGGACCCGCTGGTCGAGTACCAGCGCGAGGGCTTCGACATGTTCACCGCGATGATGGACGGCATCAAGGAGGAGTCCGTCGGCTACCTGTTCAACCTGGAGGTCCAGGTCGAGCAGCAGGTCGAGGAGGTCCCGGTCGAGGACACCGAGGCGGCGGAGGGCGTCCAGGACGCGGTTCCGGCCCAGGCGGGTTCCCGTCCCGAGATCCGCGCGAAGGGTCTTGAGGCGCCGCAGCGCCGGGGCATGCACTTCTCGGCGGCCACGGTGGACGGCGAGGGCGGCATCGTCGAGGGCGACTTCGACTACGACGAGGACGAGCCGGCCCGCTCCGAGGCCGACGGCCTGACCCGCGCCGAGCGCCGCAAGCAGGCGAAGAGCCGCCGCGGCCGCAGGAAGTAACCCCTGGCGCCGACGAGCGCTCCACGAGGGCCGGTCCCCCTGGGAAGGGGGGCCGGCCCTTCGGCTTGGGGGTACGGCGGGAGGCCGGGCCGGCCTCCCGCCGTCAGTCGTCGTGCGGCGCGCGTGGGCCGCCCATCTCCACCGCCGTGCAGCGCCAGCGCAGGTCCGCGCCCCGCTCCAGACGGAAGGCCAGCGCCCGCAGCCGGTCGCCCGCGGCGATGCGGGCGAAGACCTCCAGGGCGCCCGCGCGGGCGACGTAGTAGCCGATGTCGCGGACGACGGGGTCGGTGCCGCGGGTGCGCAGGGGGCCGCGTTCGGCGAGGCGTGCCAGGTCGTCGTAGGCGTGTCCCGCGGTGTGCCGGAGCATCCAGTGGACGGGACGACGGCCGCTCAGGACGGCCAGCAGCCGCTCCGCGAAGAGGTCGGTGGGGCGGGGGCCCGGCGGGGCCGCCGGAGGCGTGAGCGGCCGGCGGGAGGAGGGGGCGCCGGGGCGGCGGGAGTCGCGGCGGCCGGGCGGCCTGGTGACCGGGCGGAGCTGGGCGGTCCTGGTCATGACCTTGTTCATGGGGGTCCCCGTTCGGCGGGCCCGGCGGGTACCGGGCGGTAACTTTCGGTTACGGATCTTGTACGGGGGCCGGGACGGCGACAGCAAGGCGGCGGCGGTCCGTGTCGGGGGTCCGGAAATGTTCACCTATCCGAGTGGTCGCAGGTGCCGGAAACCCGCTGGGCGGGCGGCCGCACCGGGTGAATCGCGGGGCGTCGGGTGGACGCTCCCGACGTCACCGGCCGGGACCCGAAAGGGGACGCCCGCACGTATCCTGAAGGCCCTCCGGAAGGCGCCAGGCCTTCCGGGAGGCGCAATGCCGAAGCAGAGTCGAAGAGTCCGGAAGAGAGCGGCCCAGCCATGCGCGTCTACGTCCCCCTGACCCTCCCCGGGCTCGCCGAGGCGCACAAGACGGGCGAGCTGGGGACCGGTCCGTTCGTCGCCTACGCCGTCACGCCCGCGCTGCGTGAGTGGTACCTCTCCGACGACATGGAGGAACTGGAGTACGCCGCGCTCAACCGGGCCGCGCTGGCCTCGCTGCGGCTGCTGGCCGCCGCCCCGGACGCGCTGCGGCGCCGGGTGGTGGTCGCCGTCGACGTGCCCGACGGCACGGCGGCTGCCGACCCGGACCGCGGGCTCGACCCGGCGGCGCTGGGCGAGGTCCGGGTGACCGGGACGGTGGCGTTGGCCAAGGCGGCCTCGGTGCACGTCGACTCCGACGACGCGGAGGAGGACGTGACGGCGGCCGCCGGGGCGCTGGAGGCGGCGGACGGCGGGGACGACGACGCGCAGTTCGTCGTGGACGGGGCCGAGGACCACGAACTGCTCTGGTACGCCACACAGGAGATCCCGAACCTGGTGGGGCTCCGCGGCTGAAGCGAGGCCGGCGGAGTCCGACAGAGGTCGCCGGGGGCCGACGAGGCAGCTGTGACCTGCGGTGATGTGCCGGAGGTCTTGATTGTCAGTGCTGGCGGGTAGCGTTTTTGGCATGGGGAAGCACGAAAGCGCACACATTGTCTGGGACTGGAACGGGACGCTGTTCCACGACAACGACGCGATCATCGGGGCGACGAACGCCGCCTCGGCCGAGCTGGGCCTGGCGCCGATCACGTTGGAGCAGTACCGGGCGCTGTACTGCGTGCCGGTGCCGAAGTTCTACGAGCGGCTGATGGGGCGGCTGCCGACGGACGCCGAGTGGGAGGTCATGGACGTGATCTTCCACCGGTACTACGCCGAGCACCGCGTCAGGTGCGGGCTGACCGAGGGGGCGGCCGAGCTGCTGGCCGGGTGGCGTTCGGCGGGGCGCAGCCAGTCGCTGCTGAGCATGTACGTGCATGACGAACTGGTCCCGCTGGTGCGGGGGTTCGGGATCGAGCCGCACTTCATACGGGTGGAGGGGCGGGTCGGACCGTCGGGGGGCAGCAAGGCCGAGCACATGGTGCGGCATCTGCGGCAGCTGGCGGATGTGGCCCCGGGGCGGACCGTGGTGATCGGGGACGCGGCGGACGACGCGGTGGCGGCGCAGGCAGCGGGGGCGAAGGCGGTGCTGTACACCGGGGGGTCGCACGGGAGGGCGAGTCTGGAGGAGGCCGGGGTGCCGGTCGTGGACTCGCTGGCGGAGGCGGTCGAGGAGGCGGAGCGGCTGGTGGCGTGAGCGGTGCGGGTGGGCTGGGACGGGGGTGTCGCTTACCGGCGCTGGGCGGGTGCCGCAGCTATGTAGCCGACGCGACTGCAGCGCCCCTTTAGGGGCGCGGGGAACTGCGCGACCAGCCCCCACGCACCCGCACCCTCACCATCCGTTTTCAGCCACCCCCCACCCCCGTGTAGGCCGAGCCGGCGCAGCGCCCCTGTGCAGAACGTCAAAGTTCCACCCCCTGTTTTGTACACATACGGCTCATGACGGCCCCCCGGTCGGGAGCGATAGCCTTGGTGGCGTGATCAGCGCGATAGTTCGCGGGGGCATCGGTGCCCCTGCCCTGCGCCCGGTGAGCACGGAGCACCTCCGTGACCGGGTGGCGGTGGCTGGTCTTCCCGGGCGGAGGGCGCCGAAGGCGGCCCAGGCAGGAGTGCTGCCGAGAGCAGCGTCACACCTGCGGAGCAGCTCGAATATGGCTCAATACCCCCCGCTCGTCTCACCCTGCGGCATAGCGTCGGAGCAGACCGGAGAACCCGGCCGTGGCGTCGAGCCGCAGGGGGAAGATCCCGTACTTCCTTCTACGTCACGCAATGGCGCGCGACAGGAGCCAGAGGACAATGCAGACCAAGCTGGACGAAGCCAAGGCCGAGCTGCTCGATCGGGCCGCCCGGGTAGCTGAGAACAGCCCGGCCGGGGGGCACCTACCGACTGGGACGACGGGAGAGGCGGACCAGGAGTCCGTCTTCGCGTTCCTCCAGCGCTACTACCTGCACACCGCACCGGAGGACCTGGCCGACCGCGACCCGGTCGACGTCTTCGGCGCGGCCGTCTCGCACTACCGCCTCGCCGAGACCCGCCCCCAGGGCACCGCGAACGTCCGGGTCCACACCCCGAGCGTCGAGGAGAACGGGTGGACCTGCACCCACACGGTGGTGGAGGTCGTCACCGACGACATGCCCTTCCTCGTGGACTCGGTCACCAACGAGCTGACCCGGCAGGGGCGCGGGATCCACGTCGTCATCCACCCCCAGATCGCCGTCCGCCGCGACCTCACCGGCAAGCTGATCGAGGTGCTGCCCACCCCGGCCGTCGGCGAGGAACTGCCGCACGACGCGTACATCGAGTCCTGGATCCACGTCGAGATCGACCGCGAGACCGACCGCTCCGACCTCAAGCAGATCACCGCCGACCTGCTGCGCGTGCTCTCCGACGTCCGTGAGGCCGTTGAGGACTGGGAGAAGATGCGGGAGGCGGCCGTCCGCGTCGCCGAGAACCTCGGCGAGGAGCCGGTCCCCGCCGACCTGCCGCGCCCCGAGGTCGAGGAGGCCCGCGAGCTGCTGCGCTGGCTGGCCGCCGACCACTTCACCTTCCTCGGCTTCCGCGAGTACCAGCTGCGCGAGGACGACTCGCTG
The DNA here is from genome assembly GCF_042899865.1 of Streptomyces sp. NPDC013157. Lineage (NCBI taxonomy): Bacteria > Bacillati > Actinomycetota > Actinomycetes > Kitasatosporales > Streptomycetaceae > Streptomyces > Streptomyces sp. NPDC013157. Next base: position 24,421 of record NZ_JBIBAK010000010.1, read on the forward strand.
GCCGCCGTGCCCGGCACCGGCCTGGGCATCCTGCGCTCCGACCCGCAGCACGCCGGCGAGGAGGGCCACCCGGTCAGTCCCTCCTTCGAGCGGCTCCCCGCCGACGCGCGCGCCAAGGCCCGCGAGCACAAGCTCCTCGTCCTGACCAAGGCGAACAGCCGGGCGACCGTGCACCGGCCGTCGTACCTGGACTACATCGGCGTCAAGAAGTTCGACGCGGACGGCAACGTGGTGGGCGAGCGGCGCTTCCTGGGGCTGTTCTCGTCCGCCGCCTACACCGAGTCGGTGCGCCGGGTGCCGGTCATCCGCCGCAAGGTCGACGCCGTGCTGGAGCGGGCGGGCTTCTCGCCCAACAGCCACGACGGCCGCGACCTGATGCAGATCATGGAGACCTACCCGCGCGACGAGCTGTTCCAGACCCCGGTCCCGGAGCTGGAGTCGATCGTCACGTCCGTCCTCTACCTCCAGGAGCGCCGCCGGCTGCGGCTGTACCTGCGCCAGGACGAGTACGGCCGCTACTACTCGGCCCTCGTCTACCTCCCGCGCGACCGCTACACGACCGGCGTCCGGCTGCGGATCATCGACATCCTGAAGGAGGAGCTCGGCGGCATCAGCGTCGACTTCACGGCCTGGAACACCGAGTCGATCCTCTCCCGGCTGCACTTCGTCGTCCGCGTCCCGCAGGGCACCGAGCTGCCCGAGCTGTCCGACGGCGACAAGGACCGCATCGAGGCCCGCCTGGTCGAGGCGGCCCGCTCCTGGTCGGACGCCTTCGCCGAGGCGCTCAACGCCGAGTGCGGCGAGGAGCGCGCGGCCGAGCTGCAGCGCCGCTACACCAACTCCTTCCCCGAGGGCTACAAGGCCGACCACACCCCGCGCGCGGCGGTCGCCGACCTGGTCCACCTGGAGCGGCTCAGCGAGGAACCGGGCAACGACTTCGCCCTCAGCCTCTACGAGCCGGTGGGCGCCGCTCCCGGCGAGCGCCGCTTCAAGATCTACCGCAAGGGCGCGGCGATCTCCCTGTCGGCCGTCCTGCCGGTCCTGAACCGGCTGGGCGTCGAGGTGATCGACGAGCGGCCGTACGAACTGCGCTGCTCGGACCGGACGACCGCGTGGATCTACGACTTCGGGCTGCGCATGCCGAAGGTCTCCGGCGGTGGCAACGGCGACTACCTGGGCGACGACGGCCGTGAGCGCTTCCAGGAAGCGTTCGCGGCGACCTGGACCGGCCTGGCGGAGAACGACGGCTTCAACGCGCTGGTGCTGAGCGCCGGGCTGAGCTGGCGGCAGGCGATGGTGCTGCGGGCGTACGCGAAGTACCTGCGGCAGGCCGCCTCCACGTTCAGCCAGGACTACATGGAGACCACCCTTCGCAACAACGTCCACACCACCCGGCTGCTCGTCTCCCTGTTCGAGGCGCGGATGTCGCCGGACCGGCAGAAGGCCGGCCTGGAGATCACCGACGCCCTCCTCGAAGAGCTGGACGCGGCGCTGGACCAGGTGGCGAGCCTCGACGAGGACCGCATCCTGCGTTCCTTCCTGACCGTCATCAAGGCGACGCTGCGCACCAACTTCTTCCAGGAGACGGCCGACGGCAAGCCGCACTCCTACGTCTCCATGAAGTTCGACCCGCAGGCCATCCCGGACCTCCCGGCGCCCCGCCCGGCGTTCGAGATCTGGGTGTACTCGCCGCGGGTCGAGGGTGTGCACCTGCGCTTCGGCAAGGTCGCGCGCGGCGGTCTGCGCTGGTCCGACCGGCGTGAGGACTTCCGTACCGAGATCCTCGGCCTGGTCAAGGCGCAGATGGTGAAGAACACCGTCATCGTGCCGGTCGGCGCCAAGGGCGGCTTCGTCGCCAAGCAGCTGCCCGACCCGGGCGTGGACCGGGACGCGTGGCTCGCGGAGGGCATCGCCAGCTACAAGACGTTCATCTCGGCGCTGCTCGACATCACCGACAACATGGTGGCCGGCGAGGTCGTGCCCCCGCAGGACGTGGTCCGGCACGACGAGGACGACACCTACCTGGTGGTGGCGGCCGACAAGGGCACGGCGACGTTCTCCGACATCGCCAACGAGGTCGCCGGCAGCTACAACTTCTGGCTCGGCGACGCCTTCGCCTCCGGCGGCTCCGCGGGCTACGACCACAAGGGCATGGGCATCACCGCGCGCGGCGCCTGGGAGTCCGTGAAGCGGCACTTCCGGGAGCTTGGCGTCGACACCCAGAGCGAGGACTTCACGGTCGTCGGCATCGGTGACATGTCCGGTGACGTGTTCGGCAACGGCATGCTGCTCAGCGAGCACATCCGGCTGGTCGCCGCCTTCGACCACCGGCACATCTTCATCGACCCGAACCCGGACGCGGCCACTTCCTACGCCGAGCGCCGCCGCCTGTTCGACCTGCCCCGCTCCAGCTGGGGCGACTACGACACCGACCTGCTCTCGGCGGGCGGCGGGATCTTCCCGCGCAGCGCCAAGGCGATCCCGGTCAACGGCCACATCCGCGAGGCCCTCGGCATCGAGGAGAAGGTCACCAAGCTGACCCCGGCCGACCTGATGAAGGCGATCCTCGGGGCGCCGGTCGACCTGCTGTGGAACGGCGGCATCGGTACGTACGTCAAGGCGTCGACCGAGTCCAACGCGGACGTCGGCGACAAGGCCAACGACGCCATCCGCGTCGACGGCGCCGACCTGCGTGTCAAGGTCGTCGGCGAGGGCGGCAACCTGGGCCTGACCCAGCTGGGCCGGATCGAGTTCGCCCGCCAGGGCGGCAAGATCAACACCGACGCCATCGACAACAGTGCCGGCGTGGACACCTCCGACCACGAGGTGAACATCAAGATCCTGCTCAACGGCGCGGTCGCGGACGGCGACATGACGGTCAAGCAGCGCAACAAGCTGCTCGCCGAGATGACCGACGAGGTCGGTGCCCTGGTGCTGCGCAACAACTACGCGCAGAACGTGGCGATCGCCAACGCGCTCGCCCAGTCCGGGGACATGCTCCACGCCCAGCAGCGGTTCCTGCGCCACCTGGTCAGGGAGGGCCACCTCGACCGGGCCCTGGAGTTCCTGCCCACCGACCGCCAGATCCGCGAGCGCATCGGCACCGGCCAGGGCCTGACCGGCCCGGAGACGGCCGTCCTGCTGGCGTACACGAAGATCACGGTCGCCGACGAACTGCTGGCCACCACCCTGCCGGACGACCCGTACCTGAGCAGCCTGCTGCACGCGTACTTCCCGACGGCCCTGCGCGAGCGGTTCGCCGCCGCGCTCGCCACCCACCCGCTGCGCCGCGAGATCACCACCACCGTCCTGGTCAACGACACGGTCAACACCGGTGGTACGACCTACCTGCACCGGCTGCGCGAGGAGACCGGGGCCTCCCTGGAGGAGATCGTCCGGGCGCAGACCGCAGCCCGCGCGATCTTCCGCTCGGCCCCGGTCTGGGACGCGGTCGAGGAACTGGACAACAAGGTCGACGCGGCCGTCCAGACCCGGATCCGGCTGCACTCCCGCCGCCTGGTGGAGCGCGGCACCCGCTGGCTCCTCAACAACCGGCCGCAGCCGCTCCAGCTCCTGGAGACCGTCGACTTCTTCTCCGAGCGGGTCGAACAGGTCTGGCAGCAGCTGCCGAAGCTGCTGCGCGGCGCGGACCTGGAGTGGTATCAGCACGTGTACGACGAGCTGTCCGGCGCCGGCGTGCCCGCCGAGGTCGCCACCCGCGTGGCCGGCTTCTCCTCCGCCTTCCCGGCGCTGGACATCGTCTCGGTGGCCGACCGCACGGGCAAGGAGCCGCTGGACGTCGCCGAGGTCTACTACGACCTCGCCGACCGGCTCGGCGTCACCCAGCTGATGGACCGCATCATCGAGCTCCCGCGGGCCGACCGCTGGCAGTCGATGGCCCGCGCCTCCATCCGCGAGGACCTGTACGCGGCCCACGCGATGCTCACCGCCGACGTGCTCGCCGCGGGCAACGGAACGTCGACGCCCGAGCAGCGCTACCAGGCCTGGGAGCAGAAGAACGCCGCGATCCTCGGCCGGGCCCGGGCCACCCTGGAGGAGATCCGCGGCTCGGACTCCTTCGACCTGGCCAACCTCTCGGTGGCCATGCGGACGATGCGGACGCTGCTGCGGACGCACTCGTAGTCGTACGAAGCAGCCGTACGAAGCAGCCGTACGAAGCAGCCGTACGAAGCAGTCGTACGACATGAAAGGCGCCCCGGGCCGGTGACGGTCCGGGGCGCTTTCTTTCCTGCCGGTGTTTGTTCTTGCCGATATCCAGGGGGAAACGGACGCTGAATTTACCGTTTCCTGCTAATCCGGATGTCTCGGATATGGTCTGCCCTGTGACAGTGCAACTCACGGTGGCGCGGCCGGTCCCGCACGTCGTCCTCGAGGTCGTGAAATTCGGGGTCGTCGGCGGCAGCGGTGTCCTCGTCAATTTCCTGGCCTTCAACCTGCTGCTGCACGGCCTGCGTTGGCCGGCCATGACCGCGACGGTGGCGGCCAGCTGCCTGGCGATGGCCGCCAATTACGTGGGCTTCCGGTTTTTCGCCTATCGCGACCGGGCCTCGCGCACACGACAGCAGATCGCACTTTTCTTCGTGTTCAGCGGCCTGGGTGTCGTGCTGGAAAGCGGTCTGTTCTACGCCGGTTATCACGGCCTCGGTCTCGACGGGCCGCTGGAATCCAACGTGGTGAAGGCGCTGTCGATCGTGCTCGCCTCGGCCTTCCGCTTCCTCGTCTACCGGACGTGGGTGTTCCAGACGGACACGAGCCGCGCCGTGTGACGACGGCGCGGCTCATGGGCGTCAGCAGGTCATGCTTCAGGACGGCTGGGCGGCCTTCGGCTGCGGCTTGGGCTTGGGCTTGGCCTTCGTCTTGTCGGACTTGTCGCCGGTGAAGGCCTCGTACTCCGCGAGGACGTCCTCGGTCGGCCCGTCCATGCGCAGTACGCCGCGCTCCAGCCACAGCACCCGCTCGCAGGTGTCGCGGATGGACTTGTTGTTGTGGCTGACCAGGAAGACCGTTCCCGCGTGCTGGCGCAGTTCGCGGATCCGCTCCTCGGACCGCATGCGGAAGGACGCGTCACCGGTGGCCAGGGCCTCGTCGATGAGCAGGACGTCGTGGTCCTTGGCGGCGGCGATGGAGAAGCGGAGCCGGGCGCCCATGCCGGAGGAGTAGGTGCGCATCGGGAGGGTGATGAAGTCGCCCTTCTCGTTGATGCCGGAGAAGTCGACGATGTCCTGGTACCGCTCCCTGATCTCCTCGCGGGACATGCCCATGGCCAGGCCGCCGAGGTAGACGTTCTTCTCGCCGGTCAGGTCGCCCATCAGGGCCGCGTTGACGCCGAGGAGGGAGGGCTGGCCGTCGGTGTAGATGGCGCCGTTCTCCACCGGGAGCAGGCCGGCGACAGCCTTGAGCAGGGTCGACTTGCCGGATCCGTTGGTGCCGATCAGGCCGATCGCCTCGCCCTTGTAGGCGACGAAGGAGACGTTCTTGACCGCGTGCACCTTGCGGACGCCGGCCGCCTGCTCCGCGTGCTTGCGGCGCAGCATGCGGTTGAGGGCGGCGGTGGCGGAGCCGCGTCCGGCGCCGGTGCCGTTGACCCGGTAGACGATGTCGACGCCGTCGCAGACGACGGTGGGGACGTCGCTCACGGTGCGGGGCTCACGCACGGTGGGGGTGTCGCTCATGCCGGTGTCGTCGCTCATGCTGGGGGTGTCGCTCACGTTGTCAGCCACGGCCGTACGTCTCCTCAGCCTTCCAGAAGTAGATGAACCCGCCGACGCCGAAGAGCAGGGCCCAGCCGGTCGCGACGATCCACACGTGCGGCGGCAGCTGGCTGGCGTGGAAGCTGTCGATCAGGGCGAAGCGCATCAGGTCGATGTAGACGGCGGCCGGGTTGTCCTTGAGTACCGGGTTCACCCAGCTCGGCAGACCGTGGTGGTTCTTGGTCAGCTTGTCGATGTTCCACATGACGCCGGAGATGTACATCCAGGTGCGGAGCACGAACGGCATCAGCTGGGCGATGTCCGGCGTCTTGGCACCCCACCGGGCCATGATCATCGCGAAGCCGGCGTTGAAGGTGAACTGCAGGATCAGCGCCGGGATGGCCAGCAGCCAGGAGGCGGCCACCGGAACGCCGAAGCAGAGCAGGATGACGACCAGGGCGGCCATGGAGAACAGCAGCTGCTGGAGCTGCTGGAGGCAGAAGGAGATGGGGAGCGCGGCCCGCGGGAAGTGCAGGGCGCGGACGAGGCCGAGGTTGCCCGAGATCGCGCGGGTGCCGACCATGATCGAGCTCTGCGTGAACGTCCAGATGAACACGCCCGTGACGAGGAACGGGATGTAGTCGGGGACGCCGCGCTTGGTGCCCAGCAGGATGCCGAAGATGAAGTAGTACACCGCGGCGTTCAGCAGCGGGGTCATGACCTGCCAGACCTGGCCGAGCTTCGCCTGGGCGTACTGGGCGGTGAGCTTGGCGGTGGCGAACGCGGTGATGAAGTGCCGCCGCGCCCACAGCTGGCGGATGTACTCCGGCAGGGAGGGACGGGCGCCGCTGACCGAGAGACCGTACCGGGCGGCGAGCGCCGCGAGGTCGTCCTCGGTCGTGACCGGGGCCGGGGGCGGTGTGTGAAGGACCTGGGTCACATCCGCTGCTTTCACTCGGGGGGTGGGGGTGCGGCGTCCGGCTGGGCGCCGGGCCCGTACATCCGGCGTTTCCTTACGCTTCTCTTCACGTTTTCTTACGTCGGGACGGGACCGTATCGTCGCAACGGGAGCGTAGGCGGAGTTGGCGTCGGAACGCAACCGTTTCGTCGTCACGGACGTATGTGTGCCGTAACACTTTCGAGGTCGTGGCGCGACCGATTCGTTGCGGTGTGTTGCGGGCGCGTGTTCGGTACGGCGGTGAGCGGGGGCGTGTTCAGCGCGACCGGGTTGCGGCCTCGTTGCGGCGTTCGGGTGGCGGCTCGGTGCCGGTGTGTCGTCGGAACGCAACCGTTTCGTCGTTACGCCCCTATGCTGGGAGCATGACGACGAACGCCGAGGAGTCCCAGACGCGTCCGCGCCGACGAGCCCCCGCCGGGGCGGCCGTCCTCCGCGAGGACGTGACCGAGGCCATCCGGGCCGCCGTCTTCGAGGAGCTCGCGGCGGTCGGGTATGCCCGGATGTCCATCGAGGGCATCGCGCGCCGCGCCGGCGTCGGCAAGACCGCCGTCTACCGCCGCTGGCGCTCCAAGCTGCACCTCGTCCTCGACGTCGTCTCGGCCCTCGCCGTGATGGGCCTGCCGGTGCCCGACACCGGTTCCCTGGAGGGCGACCTGCGGCTGCTGTACGAGGTCACGTCCCGTGCGCTGCGCCACCCGGTCGCCTCGCAGATCATCCCGGACCTGCAGGCCGAGGCGGCCCGCAACCCCGACATCGCCGAGGCCATGCAGAAGACGCTGCGCGAGGGCCAGGAAGGCGTCGCCAGCAAGATCATCGAGGCGGCGCAGCGGCGCGGTGAACTCGCCGAGGGCCTCGACGACGACCTGGCCATGGACCTGATCTCCGGCCCGCTGTACTGGCGCTCGGTGGTGATCCGCACCCCGAAGCTGCCGAAGGGGTATCTGGCGGCGCTGGCCCGCGGGACCACGGAGGCGCTCAAGGCGCTGTAGCCACTCGACCGTGGATGTCACAGGCGCTGCGGCCGTCTCGTCGTAGAGGGCGCAGACATCCTCGAACAGGGAGTGGACGATGAACCTCGCGCTGTGGATCACCGCCGGGCTGCTCGCCGCGGTGGCGCTGGCGGGCGGGATCAGCAAGACGTTCGTGCCCCGGGAGAAGCTGGCCATGGCGCACGGGGGCGGCTGGACCGGTGACGTCGGCGACGGTTTCGTGCGGACGCTCGGCATCCTCGAACTCCTGGCCGCGGTGGGCCTGGTGCTGCCCGCCGTCACCGGCATCGCGCCGGTGCTGGTGCCGGTGACCGCCGCCGCCTGGATCCTGCTGATGATCGGCGCGATGATCACCCACGGCCTGCGCGGCGAGCGGGCGTTCGTGGCGCTGAACCTGTTCTATCTGGCGCTGGCGCTGGTCGTCGCGGTGGGCCGGTTCGGCCCCGGCTCCTTCTGAGCAGACTCCGACGGACAAGGGGGAGTGGACGTGATGGACAGGACCGAGGAGTTCCAGGAGCTGCGGCCGCTGCTGTTCTCGATCGCGTACCGGCTGCTGGGCAGCGTCGGCGAGGCCGAGGACGCCGTCCAGGAGGCCTGGCTGCGCTTCGCCGGCTCACCGGCGGAGGTCAGGTCGCCGAAGGCGTTCCTGTCGGCGGCGGTGACCCGGATCTCGATCGACGTGCTGCGCTCGGCCCGGGTCCGGCGCGAGGTGTACGTCGGCCCGTGGTTCCCCGAGCCGCTGCTGGCCGACCCCTACGAGGACCCGGTCCGGTCGGCGGAGCTGGCCGACTCGGTGTCGATGGCGGCCCTGCTGCTCCTGGAGCGGCTCAGCCCTTTGGAACGCGCGGTCTTCGTCCTGCGCGAGGTGTTCGACTTCGGCTTCCCCGAGGTCGCGTCGGCGGTGGGCCGTTCGGAGGCGGCCTGCCGCCAGCTGGCGGTCCGGGCCCGGCGCCACATGGCCGAGGGCCGCCCCCGTTTCGAGGCGGACCGCAGGGAACGCGACGAACTGGCCACACGCTTCTTCGAGGCCCTCCACGAAGGCGACCTGGCCGGCCTGCAGGACCTGCTCGCCGCCGACGTGTCGCTGGTGGGCGACGCCGGCGGCAAGGCCCCGCAGCTGGCCCGCGCCGTGCTGGGCGCCCCGAACGTGGCCCGTCTCCTCGCCGCCGTCGTCCCGTTGCTGTTCCGGATCGACGTCACCTGCGAGCAGCACGAGGTCAACGGCCAGCCCGGCGCGATCTTCCGCGACCGCGACGGCAAGGTCCTCCAGACCTTCGCCCTCGACATCCTCGACGGCCGCGTCCAGGCGATCCGCCTGGTCCTCAACCCCGACAAACTCGGCCACGTGGGCCCGGTGGCGGACGCCTGGGCCATCGCCGAGGAAGTCAAAAAGGTCCGCAGGACCGTGGAGTGACGGAGCCTCACGTACCGGGGTGGCCGGGGTGGTGGTCAGGCGTGCACCGGGTGGATGGGCCGGTGGTCTCGCGCGCTTGGCGGCCGGGTCCGTCGCGCTGTGCACCGGGTGGCCGGGCCGGTGGCGTCGCGCACCGGGTGGATGGGCCGGTGGTCTCGCGCGCTTGGTGGCCGGGCCCGTCACGTTGTGCACCGGGTGGATGGGCTGGTGGCGTCGCGCGCTTGGTGGCCGGGCCCGTCGCGTCGCGCACCGGGTGGCCGGGACCGTGGTCTCGCGCGCCCGGCGCCCGAGCCGTGGCGTCACGTGCCCGGTGGCCCGGCCGGTGTGTCAGCCCCGGGCGGCCTCCGGATGCAGGCGTACCCAGCCGTCCCAGGCCGAGGCGATCATGTCCTGGACGTCGTGTTTGGCCTTCCAGCCGAGTTCGGTGGTGATGCGGTCGGCTGAGGCGACGACGCGGGCCGGGTCGCCGGGGCGGCGCGCGGTGACGGCCGCGGGGAGGTCGTAGCCGGTGACGGCGTTGATGCGGTCGATCATCTCGCGGACCGAGACGCCCTCGCCGCGCCCGATGTTGAGGGTGAGGGCGCGGCCCGGCTCGGCCTGGAGGGCGCGGGCCGCGGCCACGTGGGCCTCGGCGAGGTCCACCACGTGGATGTAGTCGCGGATGCAGGTGCCGTCCGGTGTCGCGTAGTCGTCGCCGAAGATGCGCGGCGCGGCGTGCTCCGTGAGCTTCTCGAAGACCATCGGGACGAGGTTGTAGACGCCGACGTCGGCGAGTTCGGGACGGGCCGCGCCGGCCACGTTGAAGTAGCGGAGCGAGGCGGTGGACAGGCCGGTGGCCCGGCCCGTCGCGCGGACCAGCCACTCGCCCGCCAGCTTCGTCTCGCCGTACGGCGACATCGGCACGCACGGCGTCTCCTCCGTCACCAGGTCGACGTCCGGCATGCCGTAGACCGCCGCGGAGGAGGAGAACACGAAGGACGGGACCCGGGCCTCCGTCACGGCCTGGAGCAGGACGCGCAGGCCTTCGACGTTCTCGCGGTAGTAGTGCAGCGGACGGTCCACCGACTCGCCGACCTGCTTCTTCGCCGCCAGGTGCACGACCCCGGTCACCTCGTGCTCGGCCAGCACGCGCGCGACCTTCTCACCGTCGAGGGTGGAGCCCGTCACCAGCGGCACGTCCTGCGGCAGGCGCTCGGCGATGCCGGTGGACAGGTCGTCGTACACCACCGTCCGCTCGCCCGCCTCCGCCATCGCGCGTACGACATGCGCCCCGATGTAGCCGGCGCCGCCGGTGATCAGCCAGGTCATGTGTGGCCGTCCCCTTCGTGAGTTGGCCCGTGGTGTTCGTCAGCCGCGGTCACTCCTCAGTGAACCAGGTGCAGCCGACATCTGCGGACGGGAGACGTGACGCAGCGCGGTCATGCGGACACGTGACGTGTTCTCGCGGCGGCGGGTGGCGCGCCACAGCCGGGTGAGGGAGAGTACGGCAGCCGTGGCCAGCAGGCCGTTGCGGGCGAGCATCAGCAGGCAGCCGGTCCAGGTGCAGTGGACGACCTCGGCGTAGAACGCCGGGTAGGCGACGGCGCTGAGGGCGGTCGCCGCCAGGACGAGCGCGGCGACCGGGCGCTGGGTGGTGTGCCGTGAGGTCAGGCAGACGGCGGACAGGCCCAGCAGCCAGATCATGTACTGCGGACTGATCACCCGGCTGGTGACGGTGAAGAGGAGTACGGCGCTCAGCGCCGCGTCGTACGGGGTGGCCGGGGACCAGTGCCGGGCCCGTACCCGCCACAGAAGCAGCAGCGCGAAGGCGGCCGCGGTGAGCGCGAGGGAGGCGGTCGCGACCGCGCGCACATGCGGGCCGACCAGTTCGATGGCGCCGTACTGGTAGCGGGTGGTGCCCCGCCAGCCGGCGTGCCGTGCGAGGCTCAGCGCGGTCCCGCCCAGCGACTCGATCTGCACGCCCCGGCCGCCCTGCTGACGGAGGAACGCGAGCGGGTTGCGGAACGACACCACGAAGACGGCGAGGGTCACGGTCCCCGTCAGGGCCGCGGTCAGCCATGCGCTGCGGGTCGGACGCCCGCGTTCCAGGCCCAGCAGCACCAGCGCCGGCCACACCTTCACCAGCGCGCCCAGCGCCGCGAGCGCACCGCACGCGCGCGTGGAGCGCGACAGCGCCAGCAGGGAGAGCACGGCGAAGGCGGTGACCTCCACGTCGTAACGGGCCAGCGGGAGGTGCAGCAGGAGAGGCAGGCCGCCGGTCCACAGGGCCGCGCCGAGCAGGGTGCGGCCGGGGCGCCTGCCCGCGCGGGCGAGTGCCGCCGTGACCAGGGCGTCGGTGGCCAGGGTGAGTGCCACGAACGCCTGGAAGTAGCTCAGTCCGGGCACCAGGCCGGGCGCCAGCAGTACCGCGCCGGCGCCCGGCGGGTACTGCCACAGCGTGTCGTGCGCCGGGAACGCGCCGTGCGACAGCACGCCGTACCAGTGGAAGTACAGCCGCCACACTTCGCGCGCGACCGCTCCGTGACCCAGGGGTCGCTCGTTGTTGTGGGCGAGGAGCCACAGCATCAGCGTGCGCGTGGCGGTCCAGGCGACGGCGAGTCGGAGGAGCGGGGGGAAGAGACGTGGCCGGAGGTGCGGAGGGAGGCGCGAGTGGCCGGACGGGCGGCGCAGACGCGGGAGTCGAACAGACGGGGCGAACGGGACGCGCGGAAGCGGAGTGTACGGGTGGCGATTCATCGACGGCGAGCGTAAGCCGCGCGGATGGTGTATCCATGCCGATACGCCGTCATTACCCGGCAAAGGTTGGCTAATCGCAAAAGATCGGGCCGTGGTGAGTATCGGGTCTCTCGTAAAAGCACATCCGCGAACGACGCGAACAGAAGACGACAGCCGGCCGGCTCCACGGAGTCGGCCGCGCCCGTTCGGCGGCCCGCCCCGGTGGCCGCGCGCCGCCCGGTTACTCGCCGTGGCCGCCCCGGCCGCGGTGATGCTCGCCGTCGGGTTCTGGGGGCTGCACCGCGGCGGCATGTGGCGCGACGAGGCCGTCACCTACCAGGTCGCCCGGCGCACGGTGCCGCAGATCTGGCTGCTGCTGCACGACGTCGACGCGGTGCACGGCCTGTACTACCTGCTGATGCACTTCGTCCTCTCCGCCGACCCGGGCCACCCCGGCGAGGTCGTCCTCCGGCTGCCCTCGGTGTGCGCGGCGGCCGGTACCGCGGGCCTGGTGGCCGCTCTCGGCAGCCGCCTGGCCCGGCCGCGCGTCGGCCTGTGGGCCGGGCTGCTGTACGCGGTCACCCCGCTGGTCGGCCACTACGCGCAGGAGGGCCGCTCGTACGCCCTGGTCGCCGCGGGCGCCACCGGCGCGACGCTGCTCCTGGTCCGGGCGGTGCGGGAGGAGGGGCGGCGGGCCTGGTGGTGGTACGGCGCCGTCCTCGGAGTCACCTGCTGGCTGCACGAGTTCGCCGTCCTGCTGCTGCTCGCACACGCGGGAACCCTGGCGCTGGCCCGTTCGTCGGGAAGGGTGTGGCGGCGGTGGGGCTGCGCGGCCGGGGGCGTGGGGCTGTCGCTGCTGCCGATGGTCGTGGTCTCGCACGGACAGTCGGCCCAGGTGGCCTGGCTGCGGGAGCCGGACGTGGAGACCGCGCAGGAGTTGCTGCGCCAGTACCTGGGACCGACCGACCGGGTGTACTGGGTGTGCCTGGCGCTCGGGCTGCTCGGACTGACGCGGCTGGTGGGCAGGCGCGGTGAGGTGACCCTCGCGGCGGTCGCGCTGCCGCTCGCGGTGCTGCCACCGGTGGCGCTGATGCTGGCCTCGCAGTTCACACCGCTGTACGTCGACCGGTACGTACTGTACGCACTCGCCGGGGCGCCGTTGCTGGTGGCGCTCGGTGCGGACCAGATCGCCCGGGTGCTCGGCCGGCTCTGGTCCCGCGGCGCGCAGGCGGCGCCGTCCCGGTCGCACGCGCTCACCCTGGCCGGGGTCCTGGCGGTTCTCCTCGCCTTCACCCACCAGCTGCCGCTGCTGCGGGCGGACCGGGTGCCGGGCACCCGTCCGGACGACCTCGGCGCGGTCGCGGCGGCCGTGGCCCGTGTGCTGCGGCCCGGCGACCCCGTGCTGTTCCTGCCGGCCCACGCGCGCGGGGCGGAGCTCGCGTATCCCGCCGACTTCAAAGCCACGAGGGATGTTGCACTGGCCGAACCGGGGGCGGAGTCCGGGACGTTGTACGGGCGCGAGGTGGGGGTGGGGACGCTGCGGCGGAGGTTGGCGGGGGCCGACGAGGTGTGGGCCGTGATGGAGAAGTACGCGCTGGTGAGCGGGTATCGGCCGCGGTTGGGAACGGAGCGGGCGAAGTTCGCTGTGCTGAACCAGCAGTTCGTGCTGCGGGAGGAGATGGTGATCGACCGTATTGCTGTGAGGTTGTACGTGCGGCCGATTCGGGGGGGTTCGGAGGAGTCCGGGCTGCAGGCCGGCGGGGGCCGGTCGCGCCCACGCGGCGGCAGCCGCACATCGACAACAGCCCCGCGCCCCTGAAAACCTGGAAGCAGAGGGCGCTTCAGCGGGAACCCTCTTCCAGGGCTGCCGCGTCCAGAGTCCCCGTCAGTTGATCCAGTCGCGCCTTCAAGTCGCGGATCTCCTCCACGTCGAAGCCCGTCGCCGCCACGATCCTCCGCGGTACCTCCAGCGCCCGCTCCCGCAGTGCGGTTCCCTCCTCGGTCAGCCGTACGTCCACCGAGCGTTCGTCGAGCGCGCTGCGCTCGCGGTGCACCAGGCCCGCCGCCTCCAGGCGCTTGAGCAGCGGGGAGAGGGTGCCGGAGTCCAGGCGCAGGTGTTCGCCGAGCTTCTTGACCGGCAGGTCGCCCTGTTCCCACAGCACCAGCATCACCAGGTACTGCGGGTAGGTGAGCCCGAGGTCCTTGAGGATCACGCGGTAGACGCCGTTGAAGGCGCGGGACGCGGCGTGCAGGGAGAAGCAGATCTGGCGGTCCAGGCGGAGCCACTCCGCCTCGGGCGCGGGGCTGGGGGTCGGGGTCGTCGCGGTCATGGCTCAAGCGTAGCGCTTGCGGGTCATTTAGTTGTGGGCAATTGAATTGTGTGCTCTACTTGTGGTCGTGAGGGCGGCGGGAACGGGAGCCGCCGGACACCGATACTTCGAGTACTTCGAGAGGGATGGTCTTCCATGGACGCCATCTACACCGCAGCCGCCACCGCCACCGGCCGGGAAGGACGGGCGGTCAGCTCGGACGGCCAGCTGGACCTCACGCTGGCGTTCCCGCCCGCGCTGGGTGGCAACGGCCAGGGCACCAACCCCGAGCAGCTCTTCGCCGCCGGTTACGCCGCCTGTTTCGCCAGCGCCCTCGGCGCCATCGGCCGCCAGGCCAAGGTCGACACCGGCGAGATCTCCGTGACCGCCGAGGTCGGCATCGGCAAGGACGAGTCCGACGGCGGCTTCGCGCTCAAGGTCACCCTGCGCGTCGAGCTTCCCGAGGCGCTCGCCAACGAGACCGGCGAGAAGCTGGTCCACCAGGCCCACGAGTACTGCCCCTACTCCAAGGCCACCAAGGGCAACATCCCGGTCGAGCTCGTCATCGAGTAACCGGTCGAGCGACCAGCGGTACGGGGGACGCGTCCCCCGTCCGGGTGAGCCGCGCCAGCACCTCCCCGGTTCGCCGGCTCCAGTCCACCACCACCGCCTCCGCGGGCAGCCGCTCCTGCCGTGTCAGCAGCAGCCAGCGCACCCGGGGGCGGTGGTCGTGCCCGTCGGTCAGGTCGATGCCGTACCCGGGGAGCAGCCGGAGGGCGTAGTAGGCGTCCGTGACCACCGGTTCCCCCGGGCCGATGTGCCGGGCCGCCCAGTCGTACGACGGCCAGCGGGGCGGCTGGACGAAGCCGACCGGGTCCACCGAGCGCGGTACGACCGCCCCGGCCTGCGCGGCCAGAAAGCCCAGGCAGACCCCGCCGGCCGCGGCCCACCCCAGCAGCCGCCGCCACCTGCACCAGGGCCGCTCCGCCGTCAGCTCCACGGCGAGCGCACACTGCGGCGCCAGCAGAACGAGCCCGAGCAGCCCGACGAGCCGCCCGCACACCAGCACCAGGCACTCCAGGGCGAACAACAGCACGAGCGGATCACACCAGGCCGCAGGCCGCACCGCACCGCGCACCGCCGCCCCGCCCGCCCGCCGTGCCCGCAGCCACAGTGCCGGCAGCCCGAGCAGGGCCAGCCAGCACTGGCCTGCCCATCCACCCGGACCGGCGTACGCCCCGTACGGCGACGGCGGCAGCACGCGCGCGTGCGTCCCGAAGACGAGCGCTGCCCCCGCCACCGTGCACACCAGCGCCCACCGCCCCCACAGCGCGCACCGCCACCCCCGCTGCCACCCCGCCACGAACGCCACCGCCCCGGCCGCCGCGCCCGCCCCGGTCACCGGGTCGATCAGCGCCACCGTCCCGTACAGCAGGCCGAGCGCCGCGTAGCCGGACAGGCTGCGCAGGCCGCTCGGGCCGACGTAGCGCACCCGGCGCAGATCGCGGGCGCGGGCGCCGGTCAGGGCCCAGGCCCAGAGGGTCAGGCCGAGGGCGAACGCGGACGGATAGCCGAGGCTGCCGGTCAGCGGCAGCAGGGCCAGCGAACCCCCGCCCCACGCCGGCCGTGTGCCCCACAGCACGGACAGGAAGGCCAGCGCCAGCACCGGCGCCCACGGGCGCGGGGTGAGAACGCGGACCAGGCGGCCGAGTCCCGTCAGCAGCACCAGCAGGTTCAGCGGGCCGCACGCCCGCAGCAGCTGCCACCCCGTCAGTCCGGTCAGCCGTGCGAGCGCGCCCTGGGCGAGTACGTACGGGGAGGCGGCGGTGCCCGTCAGGCCCGCCCGCAGCCGTGCCACCGCCGCCGCGTGCAGTCCGGCCTCGCAGCACGGCGGCACCCGCCAGTACGCCAGGGTCATCAGCAGCCAGAACAGCAGGCCGAAGACCTGGTACGGGGTGAGTCTGCGGACGCGGCCGCCGCGCAGGGCGGTGGAGCCACGTGTGGCGCGCCGGAGCAGGGCGCCGGTGCTCACCGGAGGAAACGGACGGGACGGACCATTTGCCAAGTGTTCCCGTCCGCCCCGACCGCGTTGCCGTCCGTCACCTCATCGAGTGACGCCGACCGCCTTGACCGCCCCCTGCACGGGAACCGGGACCGACCGGTGCGCCAGCGGTTCGAGGAGCAGCGGGACGCCCACCACCGGCAGCAGCCACGCCAGCACGATCAGCCGGTCGCCGAAGACGGTGATGTCGGGGTGGCCGGCCTGGGTGAGGATCCCGGTCGCGGCGGCCGCCAGCAGGAAGACCCCGAAGGCGGGCCGCCGCCGTGCTCCCCACGCCCCGGCCGCCAGCGCGGCCGGGAACAGCGGCGCCGTCAGTTGCCGCCGGAGCCACTCCACCCAGAAGTCGAACTCCAGGTGGAGGAACTCCCGCCACGGGTGGGCCCGGTCCGGGTGGGTGTAGTGGCCGGTCAGCAGGTCCTGCACGCTCTCCGCCTCGGAGGGGTAGCGCAGCAGCCGGGCGAGGAGCAGGGTGCCGGCCACCGCCCCGCACCCCACCACCGCGATCGCGGCCACCCCGCGCCCGGGACTCCGCCCGCGCCCGGGGTTCCCCCCGTGCCGGCGGCGCCGCCACCACGCGACCACCGCCGCGGCCCCGGCCAGGCACGCACCGAGAAAGAGGGCCTGCGAGTGCTTCACGGCGAACAGTGCGAGCAGCGCGCCTGCGGCCAACGCCGTCCCCGTCCGCGTCGTCCCCATCCGCGCGGTCGCCGCCCGCGCCGTCGCCGCCCGCCCGGTCAGGACCAGCGCGCAGCCCCACAGCGCCGTCAGCGTCAGGGCCAGCATCAGGCCCTCCGTCATCGGCCGCATCGCGGTCGTGCCGACCGGCAGGACGTAGTACAGGGTCTGCCCGGTCAGCGCGAGCGGCACCGGTACCGACACCGTCCGCAGCACCAGGAACACCAGCACCCCGCCCGCGCCCGCGACCAGCACACTCGCCAGCCACACGCCCCATGTCACCCCGAACACGGTGACGAACGGGACCAGGAAGACCGGATACCCCGGCCGCACCTCGAAGATCCGCCGCAGCCGAGGGGCCACGAACGGCACGACGTGCCCGTCCGTCTGCGCGCCCCCCGCCCGCAACCGCCGCTCCACCCGCTGCAGTTCACCGGCCCGGCACTCCGCGAACACCCGGCCCGCCGGACTGGGCGCGTGGAAGCGCAGCACGTCCACGCGCTGCGCGCGCTCCGCCGCCGACGCCTTGCCGGCGCATACCCAGTCCACCGTCTCGGCCGCCGCCTCCCGCTTGCCCGCCCCGGCCAGGGTCAGCGCGTACGACACGTAGTTCTTGGAGTCCGGCGTGTCCCGGCCGGTCACATCGGCGAGTTGCAGCACCGCGAAGACGGCGGCCAGCACCAGCACCCAGGTGCGCGGTCTCACGGCGACGCCAGCAGGTCACGCGCGCCGGCCGGGCCGGGCACCCGGGCCGGCGGCTCCGGCATCGACTCGCCGAGCAGCAGTGTCCGTACGACCCGCTCGGCGGCCCTGCCGTCGTCGAACTCGCAGAACCGGGACCGGAAGTCGGCCCGCAGCCGTGCCGACTCCTCGTCCCGCCAGCCGCCCGAGGCGAACAGCCAGGCCAACTCCCGGTAGGAGTGGGAGACATGGCCCGGGGCCTCGGCGGTGATGTCGAGATAGGCGCCGCGGCTCGCCGTGAACACGGCCCAGTCGTCGGCGTGCACGACGATCGGCCGGTCGAGACTGGCGTAGTCGAACATGATCGAGGAGTAGTCGGTGACGAGGGCGTCCGAGGCCAGCATGACCTCCTCGGCATGCGGTTCGCTGGTGGCGTCGACCACGATTCCGCGCCGGTGCAGCTCGGCCAGCCCCATCCCGCGCGCCGGACCGGTCGCGAGGCCCGGGTGCAGCCGGACCACCAGCGTGTGGCCCTCCCCGAGGTCGGCGGCGAAGCGGGTCAGGTCGATCCGGTCGACGTGCCCGCCCCGGACGTAGTCGCGGCGGGTCGGCGCGTAGAGCACCACGGTGTGGTCGGCCGGAATGCCGTGCCGGGCCCGGAAGTCGGTGGGGCCGCCGTTGACCAGGACGTCGTTGCGCGGGCTGCCGGTGCGGGCCGACGCGAAGTGGCAGGGGTAGGCCCGCTCCCACACCAGCTCCGAGTGGCGGTTGGCGACCAGGCTGTGGTCCCAGCGGTCGGCCCGGCGCAGCATCTGCGGCACGTCGAAACCGAGCCGGGCGCCGGGCTTGCCCAGCAGGTCGGCGCCCAGGTACTTGAGCGGGGTGCCCCGGTGGGTGTGGACGTGCACGCTGCCGGGCCGTTTCACCAGCGCGCCGGGCCAGTTGACGTCGTTGACGAAGAACTTCGCGCGGGCGGTCAGCCGCAGGTACTCCGGGGAGTCCAGCAGCACGTGCTCCACGCCGGCCGGCAGCTCCGCCGCGACCTCCGCGTCCCGTACCACCCAGACGCCGCGCAGCCGCGGGGCGATCTCCCGGGCCGCCCGGTACACGGCCGCCGGGTCGCCCCGCAGCCCCTGGTGCGAGGCCGCGGAGTACAGGACCAGGTTCTCGTCCGGCGGGCGCAGGCCGCGGAGCCCGGTCAGCGCGCGCCGGGCCCGGGTTCCCGCCGCCCGCCGCACCCGCAGCGCCTGCCGGCCGCCCGCCCGTCCGGCCCGCCCGGCCTGCTCCCGCAGCCGGTACGACGCGTACGACCCGCCCAGCACACCGAGGTCGGCCCCCTCCGGCCGGAACGCCCGGTACAGCTCGGCCGTCCGCCGGAAGAACTCGCCCCGGGCCGCGGGCGGCAGCCGGTCCGGTTTGGCGAGGATGTCCAGGCAGTGCTCGCCCATCTTCCGGTGCAGGTAGGGCCGCCAGCCGGCCAGTTCCGGGCGGGCGTCGACGAAGGCGAAGACCCGCTTGTACTGCTCGTGGACGTCGAAGTGCTTGCGGCTGGTGGTGGAGAGGATGTTGCCCTGCCGGCGCTGGCGGTAGCCGAGGCAGATCCGGTCGAGGGTGGCGATCCGGGCCGCGCTGAGCATGACCGGGAAGGTCCAGGGGGTGTCCTCGTAGTAGCCCGGCGGGAAGGCGAAGCCGTTCTCCTCGACGAAGTCACGCCGGTAGGCCTTGTTCCACACCACCATCAACAGGTCGAGGATCTCGGGGCGTTCGGCTGCGGTGAAGACGCCGTCGGTGGAACCCAGCACCTCCGCGAGGGCGTTGCGCCGGGTCCCGCCCCACCAGTAGGTGCGGGCGTAGTCGAAGACCAGCACGTCCGGGTCGCCGGTCTCCGCGAGCCGGTCGGCGACCGCGCCCAGCGCGCCCGGGGTGAGGGTGTCGTCGCTGTCGAGGAAGAGGAGGAAGTCACCGGTGGCGTGCGGGAGCCCGGCGTTGCGGGCGCGGCCGAGCCCGACGTTCTCCGGCAGGTGCAGGACCTTCACGCGCGGGTCGCGGGCCGCGTACTCGTCGAGGATCGCGCCGCAGCCGTCCGGGGAGCGGTCGTCGACGGCGATCACCTCGATGTCGTGGAAGGACTGTTCCAGGACCGAGTCGAGGCACTCGCGGAGGAATCCCTGCACCAGGTAACAGGGGATGATCACACTGAGTCGGGGCACGGTCAGCTCCTGACGAGGGTCGCGGCCGGGGCGGGCAGGCGTTCGGCGAGCGGGATCACCGTCGGGATCTCCTCCGGTGGCCGGCCGAGGAAGACCCGCCGTACGACCCGTTCGGCGGCCAGGCCGTCGTCGAACTGGCAGAACCGCGCCCGGAAGCCGGCCCGCAGCCGCCGGGACTCCGGGCCCCGGTAGGAGCCCTCGCGGAAGATCCGGGCCAGCTCCTCGGGGGTGTGGGCGACCGGCCCCGGCGGCTCGGCCATCAGGTCGAAGCAGACGCCCCGGGTCTGCCGGTAGACCTCCCAGTCGTCGGCGTAGACGACGATCGGCCGGTCCAGGTTGGCGTAGTCGAACATGATGGAGGAGTAGTCGGTGATCAGCGCGTCCGCGGCCAGGCACACGTCCTCGGCGGAGCGGTGCGCGGTGACGTCGATGACCCGGCCGGTGCCCGCCCGACGGCCCCGGTCGTAGAAGTAGTGCGCGCGCAGGAGCACGACGACGTCCTCGCCGGCCGCCTCGCAGAACGCCTCCAGGTCGAGGCCGGACTCGAAGCCGGTGTGGTGGTCGCGGTGGGTGGGCGCGTACAGCACGGCCGTCCTGCCGTCGGGGACCCCCAGTCTGCGGCGGGCCCGGACCACGTCGTGGGCGGACGCCGTGTAGTAGACGTCGTTGCGCGGATAGCCGTACTCCAGGGTCCGGTACGAGCCGGGGAAGGCGCGTTCCCAGGTCTGGGTGGAGTGGCGGTTGGAGGAGAGGTTGAAGTCCCAGCGGTCGACGCGGCCGAGGAGCCTGGTGAAGCTGCCGGTCTGCGCGGCGACCACCGGGTACGTCGACTGGTCGACGCCCATCTTCTTCAGCGGGGTGCCGTGCTGTGTCTGGAGGTGGACGCTGCCGGGCCGCTTGACGACCCCCTCGGCGAAGTTCGCGTTGTTGACCAGGTACTTGGCGCGGGCCAGTACCTCCCAGTACCGGCGGCTGCCGATCACCACGGACTCGACGTCGTCCGGCACGCCGTGTTCCTGGCCGGCCTCGACCAGGAACACCGAGCGGATGTGCGGGGCGAGTACGCGGGCGACGGCGTGGATCGCGGCCGGGTTGCACACGTAGCCGCGCCCCCAGTAGGCGCAGTACACGGCGAGGTTCGCGTCCAGCGGGCGGCGCAGGTCGAGGGCGTACCGCAGCCGGGTGAACGGCATGTGCGGGCGGGGCAGCCGCCCGGCGGCGCCGGCCGCGATCCGGTTGGCGCCGCGGAGCACGCGGAACGCCGTGTACGCGCCCGCCGCGAGGAGCCGGTGCTGGACACCCACGCTCCCGCCCGGCATCCGGAACCCGTCCGGGCGGTGCGTGCGGTGCAGCCGGGCCGCCCGCCGGAAGAACGCCCGGTGCCCGGCCGGCATCCGCTCCGGCTGCGCGGCCGTCTTCAGCACCACCGCGAAGACCTGCTCGAACAGCGCCCGCGCCCGGTCGCCCGGCAGCGCGGCGGCCCGCTCCAGCACCAGCTCCACCTGGTCGAGGAGTTCCCGCTGGTGCGGTCCCGGCAGGTTCAGCCGGCTGCCCTGCCGGCGCAGCCGGTGCCGTACGACCACCGAGCGCAGCACCGCGATCCGCTCGGCGGCGACGCTGGTCAGGCCGCCCCAGCCGAGGTCCGTGAAGTGCCCGTCCGGAAAGCGCAGGTGCCGCTCGGTGAGGAAGGACCGGCGGTAGACCGCGCTCCAGGCCGGCAGGGCCACGCCGGTCAGCCGCGGGGCCCGGTCCGGGGTGAACGCGCCGCTCGGGAGACCTGCCAGCAGGGGCGCCGCCGGGTTGGTCGGCTCCCCCTCCCACCAGGGTGTCCGTTCGTGCTCGGCATACAGGACGTCCACGTCACCGGTCTCGGCGAGCCGGGCGTCGAGCAGGGCCAGCGCGCCCGGGACCAGGACGTCGTCGCCGTCGAGGAAGAGCAGGTACGTGCCGTGCGCCGCCCGCATCCCGGTGTTCCGGGCCCCGCTCAGCCCGGCGGCCGGCGGTGAGTGCACCGGGGCCACCCGGGAGTCCCGCTCGGCGTAGGGGGCGACGACCGAGGCGGCCGGGGCGTCGGGCCCGTCGCAGACCGGGATCAGCTCCAGGTCGCCGAAGGACTGGGCGAGGACCGAGTCCAGCGCCTGGGACAGCCGGCCGGCGACCCCGTGGGACGGGACGATGATGCTGAAGCGGGGCATGCTGCTCTTTCTCAGGTGTGCATGCGGCCCGGCCTTCCCGTCGGCCGCCAGGTGGACGGCCGGGACGGAGTGGGCCGCGAGGTGTTGGGGGGCATGAGAGAACTCCCTGCAAGGCAAACGGCGTTCAGCGGCTCTCGGTGACGGGCAGATGTCCGGAAGGTTGCGGAACGGTGGCCAACGGGGAGTGGGTGAGCCCCGAGGCCGCCGAGGGCACGGGGTGCCGCTGCGCCAGCGGGACGACCTCCGGCAGCCCGGCCGTCTCGCCGAGCACCACATGCCGTACGACCCGCTCGGCGGCGCGTCCGTCGTCGTACCGGCAGAACCGCTCGCGGAACGCGGCGCGCAGCTGGGCGGAGCGGGAGCCGCACCAGTGGCCGGTGGCGAAGATGTCGATCAGCTCGTCCTCGGTGCGGGCGACCGCGCCCGGCGGGCTGGAGCGCAGGTCGAAGTAGGTGCCGCGGGCCGCGTGGTAGGCGTCCCAGTCCTCGGTGTGCACGACGATCGGCCGGTCCAGGTTGGCGTAGTCGAACATCAGCGAGGAGTAGTCGGTGACCAGCGCGTCCGCGGCCAGGCAGAGGGACTCCACGCTGGGGTGGTCGCTGACGTCGATCACCCGGTCCCCGGACGCGAGCGGGCCGCCGTGCCAGTAGTGGGCGCGGGCCAGGATCACGAAGCGCGGGCCGAGGCGGCGCACGATCCGGTCCAGGTCGAGGGCGGGGCGCTGGGTGCGCCGGTAGTCGCGGTGGGTGGGGGCGTACAGCAGGGCGACCGAGCCCTCGGGGACGCCGAGCGACTCCCGGATCCGGGTGACGTCGGCCGAGGTGGCCTGCTGGAAGACGTCGTTGCGCGGGTAGCCGTACTCGAGGGTCCGGTAGCCGCCGGGGTAGACGCGCTCCCAGGTCAGGGTGGTGTGGCGGTTGGCGGACAGGACGTAGTCCCACTTGTCGACGCCCCGCAGGAGCTCCTCGAAGTCCATGCCGGCGGCGGCCGCCGGGTGTTCCTGGAGGTCCAGGCCCATGTGCTTGAGCGGGGTGCCGTGCTGGGTCTGCACGAACACCTGGCCGGGGCGCTTGCGCAGCCGCCGGTCGAAGTTGACGTTGTTGACCAGGTACTTGGAGCGGGCCAGCGCCGTCCAGTAGCCGAAGGTGCCCGGCCGCAGCCGGCGCGGACCCGGCGGGATCGTGTGCTGGTGTTCCGGGCGGGCGATCCAGGCGGTGCGGATGTGCGGGGCGTGGGTGCGGAACGCCTCCTCCAGCGCGCCCGGGTTGCAGCCGTGGCCGCGGTTCCAGTAGGCGGCGAAGACCGCGCGGTCGGCGCGCAGCGGGAGGCGCAGCTGGATGCGGTAGTGCAGTTGGAGCAGGGCCGAGCGCAGACCGCGGACGGACTTCACGCCGGCCTTGACGGCGCGGCGGCGGACGGACATCGCCGACTGGAGGGCGCGGTAGGTGCGGTGCAGGCCGTAGTGGACGAGGGCGTGGCGCAGGCGGGTGCGGAGCGGGACGTTCGAGCCCCGCGCGTGATGGCGCCGGTAGTGGGCGCGGGCCGTGCGCAGGAACTCCCCGCGGGTGCCCTTCGGAAGCCGGTCCCGGCTGGTGAACACCGTGGTGAAGTGGTCGGCCATGCGGCGGAACAGCACCGGCCGCCAGTGCGCCAGTTCGGGCCGCTCCGCGAGGAACGCGAAGACCCGGTCGTACTGTTCGAAGATGTCGAAGTGCCGGCGGCTGGTGGTGCCGAGGATGCTGCCCCGCCGCCGCTGCCGGTAGTGCACGCAGACCCGGTCGAGGGTCGCGATCGACTCGGCGGCCATCAGGACCGGGTAGGTCCAGGGCGTGTCCTCGTAGAAGCCGGGCGGGAAGGCGAAGCCGTTCTCCTCGACGAACTCCCGCCGGTACGCCTTGTTCCAGGCCACCATGAGCACGCGCAGCAGACCGGGCCGGTCGTCGAGCCGGAAAGGCGCCGGCCCCTGTTCGGTCAGGTGCAGCGCGACCTTGTTGCGCTCCGCCCGGCCCGTCCAGAACGTCCGCGCGTAGTCGTGGACGAGCACGTCCGGATCGCCGGTCTCCTTGATCCGGTCGGCGATCGCCCGCAGCGCGTCCGGCGTGAGGGTGTCGTCGCCGTCGAGGAAGAGCAGGTAGTCGCCGCACGCCTGCGCCATCCCCGCGTTCCGGGCGCCGCCCAGGCCCTGGTTCTCCGGCAGGTGCAGGGCCTTCACGCGCGCGTCCCGGGCCGCGTACTCGTCGATGAGCGTGCCGCAGGCGTCCGGCGAGCAGTCGTCCACGGCGATCAGTTCGAGATCGGGGTACGACTGCGAGAGCACCGAGTCCAGGCACTCGGCCAGATACGCCTGGACCTGGTACGCGGGGACGATGACACTGAACCTGGGCAAGGCACATCCATGGGTCGGTCGGCGCGGGCGTTCTGCCCGGGAACGGCCAATGGAGTGATTCGGTTACGGTTCGTTACGTCATGTGAGTGACCGTACGTGAACGGCGGAGGGCGAGCCGATGGCCGGCCCGCCCTCTTTCGATGCCTCCTGCGGGGTTATTTGACCGCGCCCGCCATCACCCCCGTCACGAACTGCCGCTGGAACGCGAAGAACACGGCCAGCGGGATCACCATCGAGATGAAGGCGCCGGGCGCGAGCACGTCGACGTTGTTGCCGAACTGGCGTACCTGGGTCTGGAGCGCGACCGTGATCGGCTGGGTGCCCGACTTGGTGAACACCAGCGCGACCAGCATGTCGTTCCACACCCACAGGAACTGGAAGATGCCGAGGCTCGCGATCGCCGGCCCGCCGAGCGGCATCACCACCCGGGTGAACAGCCGCAGTTCGCCGGCGCCGTCGAGGCGGGCCGCCTCCAGCAGTTCGCGCGGGATCTCCGCGAAGAAGTTCCGCAGCAGGAACACCGCGAACGGCAGCCCGAAGCCGACATGGAAGAGGATCACCCCGAAGATCGTCCCGAACAGGCCGATCCTGCCGAAGAGTTCGGCGATCGGGATCAGCGCCACCTGGACGGGCACGACCAGGAGACTGACCACGACCAGGAACCACCAGTCCCGGCCCGGGAACTCCATCCACGCGAACGCGTAACCGGCCAGCGCCCCGATGATCACGACCAGGACCGTCGCCGGGACGGTGATCAGGACCGTGTTCCAGAGGGAGTTGGTGATGTCGCCGTTCTCCAGGAGCTTCTGGTAGCTGTCGAACGTCAGCTGGGACGGCTTGGCGAACACGTGCCACCAGCCGTTCGCGCTCATGTCCTCCGGGGACCTGAGGGAGGACGCGAGCAGCCCGATGGTGGGCACCAGCCAGAACAGCGCGACGACGATCAGGAAGACGCGCACCAGACCGCCGTTGATCTTCTCCAGCAGCCAGCTCATCGCCGCTCCTCCCGCCGCAGCCGACGCACGTTGAACCACATCACCGGGATGACGAGAAGCAGCAGGAACACCGCGATCGCGCTCGCGATGCCCGGCTGACCCTCCGAGAAGCCCTTCCGGTACAGCTCCAGGGCGAGCACGTTCGCGTCGTCCTGCGAGGAGCCCGGCGCGATGATGTACACGAGGTCGAAGACCTTCAGCACGTTGATCATCAGGGTGACGGTGACCACCGCGAGGACCGGTGCGAGGAGCGGCACGGTGACCTTGCGGAACACCTGCCACTCGGACGCCCCGTCGACCCGCGCCGCCTCCAGGAGTTCCCGGGGCACCCCGGCCAGCCCGGCCGCGATCAGCACCATCGCGAAGCCGGCCCACATCCAGACGTACGACCCGATGACGGCCGGCGTGACGAGGGTCGGGCCGAGCCAGTCGACGCCGTTGTAGGGCTGTTTGAAGTTGCTTGCCGGCAGCCGCAGTTGGGCGCCGTCCGCGGCGGCGGGCAGGGTGAAGGTGCCGTCGGCCGCGGCCTTGGTGGACGCCACCACCTCGCCGTTCTTCACCGCCTCGATACGCATCCCGTCGTAGCCGAGCTCGGACGGGTCGGGGGCGCCCAGCTTGCCGACGCCCTTGCCGCGGGTGAAGTCCTGCCAGGTGGTGCCGGTGATCTTCCCCGGGTCG
Source organism: Streptomyces sp. NPDC013157 (assembly GCF_042899865.1). NCBI lineage: Bacteria > Bacillati > Actinomycetota > Actinomycetes > Kitasatosporales > Streptomycetaceae > Streptomyces > Streptomyces sp. NPDC013157. The sequence goes on from NZ_JBIBAK010000010.1 coordinate 50,399, forward strand.
GACTTGGCCGCCACGGCCTTCCTGGCGCCGTCGGGCATCTGGTCGGGGGCGACGCCGACGAGCGGGAGGGTGACGGTCTGGCCGGTGTGGACGGTGGCCGTGGTGATGAAGCCGCCCTGGTCCGGTCTGAGGGGCGACTCGCGGCCCGGGTGGGCGTTCGGGAACGCGGAGGACTGGGCGAAGGTGTCGTGGATGCCGACCCAGACCGCGTTGGCGACCCCTTTGTTCGGATCCTGGTCGTAGACGAGGCGGAAGATGATCCCTGCGGCCAGCATCGAGATCGCCATCGGCATGAAGACGACCAGCTTGAACGCCGTGCCCCAGCGCACCCGTTCGGTCAGCACCGCGAAGATCAGGCCGAGGGCCGTGGAGACCGTCGGCGCGAACACCACCCAGATGACGTTGTTCTTCACGGCGGTGCGGATGCTGTCGTCCGTGAAGATCGCCTTGTAGTTGTCGAAGCCGGCGAAACCGTCCCCGTTCGCGTTGTAGAAGCTGCGGATCAGCGAGTACCCGATCGGGTAGACCACGAGCGCGCCGAGCAGCACCAGGGCGGGGAGGAGGAAGAGAACCGCCACGCTCCTGCGGGTGCCGGTCACGCTCCTGCGGCGGCCCGGTGGAGCGGGGGCCGTGGTCGAGGGTGTGGCCATCGCCGGGTCAGCTTCCGCTGCCGTAGGCGGCCGCCGCGTCCTTCTCCAGCTTCGCCTGGGTGCCCGCGACGTCCGTGGGGTTCTGCAGGAAGTCCTGGAGGTCCTTCCACTCGCCCTTGCCCGGGGTGCCGCCGAACGCCTGCGGGGCCTGGTCGGACATGTCGAAGCGGAAGTCGTCACCGGACGCGATCAGGGACTTGGCGATCGTGCGCTGCACCTCGTTCGGGTAGGCCGAGTTCGGCACGCTCTTGTTCGGCGAGAGGTAGCCGCCGAGCTTCGCCTGGATCGTCGCCGCGTCCGGGGAGGCCAGGAACTTCGCCAGCGCCTGGGCGCCCTTGGAGTCCTTGAAGACGACCGCCGCGTCACCGCCGGAGACCACGGGGGCGGTGGAGCCGACCGCCGGGAACGGGAACACCTTGGCGTCCGTGCCCACCTTCGCCTTGGTCTCACCGATGTTGACCTGCACGAAGTCGCCCTCGTACACCATGGCCGCCTTCGGCTGGTCGCCGCCGGTGAAGGTCTGGGTCACCGAGGCCGGGAACTCCGTCTGCAGTGCGCCCGACGCGTTGCCCGCGACGTACCCCTTCTTGCCCCAGACCTGGGCCAGGGTGGTCAGCGCCTGCTTCACCGACGGGTCGGTCCACTTGATCTTGTGCTGGGCGAGCTGGTCGTACTTCTCCGGGCCCGCCTGGGAGAGGTAGACGTTCTCGAACCAGTCGGTCAGCGTCCAGCCGTCGGCGCCGCCGACCGAGAACGGGGTGACGCCCGAGTCGTACACCGCCTGCGCCGTCGTCAGCAGGTCCTGCCAGGTCTTGGGCTCCTTGGCGCCCGCGTTCTCGAAGACCTTCGCGTTGTACCAGATCAGCGACTTGTTGGCGGCCTTGTAGTAGACGCCGTACTGCTTCCCGCCGACCTTGCCGATGTCCTGCCAGCCCTGCGAGTAGTTCTTCTGCACTTCCGTGATCGTGTCGGCGCTCAGCGGCTTCGCCCAGCCCTTCTGCACGGCCTGCTTGATCGCGCCGGGCTGCGGCAGCAGCGCGATGTCCGGCGGCTGACCGCCCGCGATCTTCGACCCCAGGAAGTTGATGATCGGGTCCTGGGCGGGCACGAAGGTGACCTTCGCGCCGGTGCGCTTCTCGAACTCCGCGAGCACCTGCTTGAAGTTCTTCTGCTCCTGCCCCGTCCACACGGCGGCCACTTCGAGCGTGGTGCCGTCGAGCTTGGGGAGGCTGAGGGTGCTGGTCCCGGTGGCGCCGGTGCTGGTGTCGCCGTCGGACTTCTTGTCGCTGCTTCCGCACGCGGTGAGTGCGAGGGATCCCGCTAGCAGGGCGGCGAGTGTGGCGAGGGCCCTGTGTGTCCGGATGGTGTTGCTCATGACGCGCATCACTTCCCCGTTCGTCGTTCCTCGTTGAACGTCAGAACTGTGTCCCGTGCGCTCCGGTGTACGCGGGGGCCGCGTACGCGGCAAGTAGGCCGACAGGTCAGCGGCGGGGATCGTGATCGCGTTGTGATCGGTGGCCGGTGTCGGTGCGGGCGTCACCGGGGGCTGCCGCCCCCGGGCCCCCGCTTCGGCCTGGACGGCCTCGTCCTCGGACTCCCCCAGAGGGGGCACCCCCGGACGAGCTGACAGCGCCCCCTGATCACAAAAGTGAAGGAACCTCCGCCGCCGAGACCTCCTTCGCCGCCCTCTCCACCGCGCTCGCCAGCAGGGCCAGGTCGGTGGGGCCGTTGCCCAGTTCGCGGATCGGGCGGCGGGCCGGGGGGTCGCCCATACGGTGCCAGTCGAGGGCGACCACCGTGGGTCGCTGGGTCGCCGTGCGCGGGATACGGCCCGTGACACGGCCCGTCTGGAACGCCGTGGTGCGGCCGTCCGGGGTGGTCAGACGGCCGCGGCCCGGCGCCGGTTCGTCGGGGCCGCCGGCCGGGGTGTCCAGGGCGATGCGCAGGGTGGCCTGCCGGGCCGGTTCCGTCTCCGCCGTGCGGCCGCCGGCGCCGGCCGCCGCGACCAGGTGGACGCCGAGCCGCTCGCCCTCCTTCGCCACCGCCTCCAGCGCCCGCATCACGGAACCGGCGGCCGGGCGGCCCGGTGAACCGAGCGCGGGGGAGACCAGGGCGTCCAGATCGTCGACCACGACCACGAGCCGGGGAAGCGGGGGCGGCGGTGCCTCCGTCCGCCCGCGGGCCGCGGCACCGGCCGCCGGGCGCAGGCGGAGCGTCGAACTCGGGGGGGCCTCTATGTCGGCGGCGCCCGCGGCGGGGCGGGCGCGCTGCGGGACGATACGGCCGGAGATCTCCCGCTGCGCGTGCCAGTCGGTGAAGTCGGAACGGCCCAGCAGCTCGGCCCGGCGCTTCAGCTCCGCACTCAGCGACTGCGCCAACTCCCGCATCCGCACAGGGTCGTTGGCGGTCAGGTGGGTCGTGACATGAGGTATGTCCGTACAGACCCGCAGTCCCTCGCCGTGCCCGGCGCCCGTGCCGACGCCGTCGCGGCCGTCGATGAGGACGATCCCGAGCCGGTCGGGGCGCTCGGCGGCGGCCAGCGAGGCGACCACCGCCCGCAGCAGCTCCGTACGACCGCTGCCGGGCGGGCCCTCGATCAGCAGATGCGGTCCCTCGGCCACCAGGTCGGCGGTGAGCGGGCCGCGCGGTCCGGCGCCGAGCACCGCCCGGGCCCGGCCGCCCAGCGACTCGGTGTCGTCGGCCGCGTCCGCCCAACGGGCCATCAGCGAGGCCGGGGTGGCCCTCGCCAGCCCCAGCTCGTCCAGCAGCCGGGCGGACTGGGGGAGCGGGGCGGCCATGCGCGTGCGCCGGTCGGCGCCGGGGCCGTCGGGACGCAGCGGGGCCAGCGCCCTCGCGAACCGCTCGGCCCAGGCGGGGGAGACCGCGTCCACCGCGGCCAGGGTGCCGGGGCCGACCGGGCCGGCGGAACCGGCGTGGCCGGTGCGGACGCCGGCGGAGACCCGCATGAGGTGCAGCGCCGTCGCCACGTCGCCGCTCAGCAGGGCCACCGCCCCGCACTCCCGGAACGTCGGCGTCACCGCGCACGCCTGCTCGTAGGTCTGGTCGACCGGGGAGGTGGGCGAGGTGGGGGCCGTCTCCGCGAGGCAGATGACGTGCACTCCGGCCCGCGGTCCGGCCACGGTCAGCCGCGCCACCGCGTCGCGCAGCGCGGAGCCACCGGGATCGCCGTCCACGACGACGACCGTGTACGGGCCCGGGAAGCCGTCCTTGCCGTCGCCGTCGGCGCCCGGGTCGTGACGGGCCCAGGAGGGGCCCTTGGCGGCTTCGGGGGCCGCGGCGTCCGCTGCCGTACGGGCCGGGGCGGGGACCGGTGCGGGGCGGTCGGACGGGGTGGCCGGTCTGCGGGGGGCCGACAGCTCCTCCGTCCGCCGCAGCAGTTCCTCCACGCGCGCGGCCGCCTGTTCGCGGTCGTAGGCCAGCAGCAGGCGGCAGTCCTGGCCGTGCCCCGGGCGGACGTGCGGGAGCCAGCCGAGCCACGACCACTCGGCCGTGCGCTCCTCCAGGGGGCGGGCCCGGTCCGCGCTGATCAGGACGATCTCCAGCAGGTCGGGCGAGTGCAGTGCGGCGAGCTGGGCCAGGACCGCGCGGGCGAGGCCGGCCAGGCGGGTGCGTGGACCGGCCAGGCCGAGGGCACCGGCCTCACGCAGATCGGCGGTGACCGGGACGGCGGGGAGCAGGCCCGAGCCGTCGGGCGTCGGGCGGTCGGCCGTGCCGAGCCGGACCGTGAGTGCCTCGGGGTGGCCGGGGGCGCGCTCCCAGAGGCGGGGGCCGGGGCCGAGCGCGGTCAGCAGCACGGCGGCGGGGTCGGGCCAGGTCTCCGGCTGGGCGGGCACATCGGCGGACCCGGCACCGCCGTCCTCCGCCGCGGTCTCGTCGTCGGCGGCCGACGGAGGCTCACCGCGCCCGCCGGCCAGCCGCCGTGCCCAGGCCCCGAGCCCGCCGCGCCTGCGGGCGCCGGGCAGGGCGGGGGCTTCGGTACCGCGGAGGGGGGTGCCTTTGCGCCTGCCGGAGGGGGCAGGGGCGTCGGCCGGGTCGTGGGCGAGGGTGCCGCCGTCGGCGGGGGCCGGGCCGGGGGCGGTGCTTGCCGCGCCGGTGGAACTCCGGCCGCTTCCTACGTCTCCGGCACTTCCGGAGGGGGCCGGGCGATCGCCGAGCACTCCGGAGCGGCCGGCGTGGGTGTCGCCTGAACTGTGCTTGACGGCGGACCCGGGGCCGGTGCCGGGGCCCTGCGCCGCGTCGGGGCCGTATGCGGCGCCCGAACCGTGCGCGGCGGCGGAAGCGCCGCGCGGGCCCGGCAGTGTGCCGCGATTCCCGGTCGACGGGTAGCCGTGCCGGTCACCGTCGTACCCGCGCTCGGCCGACGGCGGTTCGGTCCGCTGCCCTGCCGACGACGCCAACCCGCCCGCGTGCCCGCCGTCCCCGGTGGGGGATCCGCCTGCCCGCCCGGTCCACGGCGGTCCGTCGCCACGGCCGGCCGCCGGCTGCCCGCCCCGGCTCTCGATCCTCGGTGCGTCCCCCTGTGCCGGTACGACCGGTGGCTCCATCGAGCCGTGCTCGTGGCTCCCGGCGGCCCCGCCCGCGGCTCCCCAGCCCGCCGTGCCGTAGGCGTGGTGGGTGCGGTCGGCCGGCGCGGCCGTACCGCCCCCGACGGCGGCGGAACCGTCGCCGTCGGCTCCCTCGCCGCCCGTCAGCACCCGCACGCACCCCTCTCCGTCGGGTGCCGTGCCGACCCGGGCCCCCGGCCCCCCGGACGGCGTAAGCCGCAGGGCCGATTCCCCGATGCGCAGGAGCGAGCCCGGGGTGAGGCGGACCGGGCGGTCGGTGACGCGGGTGCCGTCCAGGGCCGTGCCGTTGGTGGAGTGCAGGTCGGCGACCGAGACCCGGCCGTCGGCGGCGACCGTGACCGCGCAGTGCAGCCGGGAGACGTCCGGGTCGTCGAGCGGGACGTCGGCGTCGGCGGAGCGGCCGATGGTGATCTGGCCGCCGTGCAGGAGGTGGACCCCGCCCGCGTCCGGGCCGGCGATCACGTGCAGCTGGGTCGGGGCGTCGTCCAGCTCGGGGTGCGGCTCGGGGGCCGCGGGCGCGCCCAGGGACAGCACGGCGCCGTCGACCAGCGGGGGCTCGCCCAGGATGCGGCGGCGGGCGTCCAGCCGCTCCGTCCCGGCGTACAGCACGACCGGGGCGCCGCTCGGCTCACGGCCGCCCAGGCTGCCGTCCCCGGTGACCGCCGAGGCCAGCCCCGACGCCACCGCGGCCAGGTCCGTGCCCGAGGGCGCCGTCACCAGCACGTCGCGGCTCAGGGCCCGGCCCCGCTGCGCGGCAGGGCCCAGCGGGTCTACGACGGTCAGCCGGATCTGCATCGCCGTCAGCGGTCCCTTCTGCGCGGGCGCGGAATTCCCCCCACCACCACGAGCACGTCGGCCAGTTCTGCTGTCAAACGCATCCTCGCACCTGCCACTGACAACGCGCCCACGCCCCGATGGTAAGTGATCTTGATTGGTCAGCTCTGCCCCCAAAAGTGCCTGACCAATACCGTGCGGGCGATCACTTGAGATCGGTCACGTCCGGCCCCGGCAACCAGTGGACCGAAGCAAGCGTCTTTCCATCGAACGCAGGCCGGAACGCCAACGTATGGGGATACGTCGGGACGCTTATCGGCTGCCTACCGGGGAGGGGAAAGCACAGCCGGACGACAGCCCGGTCCCAGGCACCACGGCACTACAGTGGGTCGGACACATGGGTCGGACACATGGGTCGGACACATTCAGCAAGCAGCAGGGAGCGCATGACGTGCGGCCGGTAGGCAGCAAGTACCTCCTGGAGGAGCCGCTGGGACGCGGCGCCACCGGGACCGTCTGGCGTGCCCGCCAGCGGGAGACCGCGGGCGCCGAGGCGGCCGTGCCCGGCCAGCCCGGCGAGACCGTCGCGATCAAGGTCCTCAAGGAAGAGCTCGCGAGCGACCCCGACATCGTGATGCGCTTCCTGCGGGAGCGCTCGGTCCTGCTCCGGCTCACCCACCCCAACATCGTCCGGGTCCGCGACCTGGTCGTCGAGGGCGATCTCCTCGCCCTCGTCATGGACCTCGTCGACGGCCCCGACCTGCACCGCTACCTGCGCGAGAACGGCCCCTTCACGCCCGTCGCCGCCGCCCTGCTCACCGCCCAGGTCGCCGACGCGCTCGCCGCCAGCCACGCCGACGGCGTGGTGCACCGCGACCTGAAACCGGCCAACGTGCTGCTCGCGCAGTACAACGGCCAGATGCACCCGATGCTGACCGACTTCGGCATCGCCCGCCTCGCCGACTCCCCGGGCCTGACCCGCACCCACGAGTTCGTCGGCACGCCCGCGTACGTCGCCCCGGAGTCCGCCGAGGGCCGGCCGCAGACCTCCGCCGTCGACATCTACGGCGCCGGCATCCTGCTGTACGAGCTGGTCACCGGCCGCCCGCCGTTCTCCGGCGGCAGCGCCCTGGAAGTCCTCCACCAGCACCTCAGCGCCGAGCCCCGTCGCCCCTCCACCGTCCCCGACCCGCTGTGGACGGTCATAGAACGCTGCCTGCGCAAGAACCCCGACGACCGCCCGAGCGCCGAGAACCTCGCGCGCGGCCTGCGGGTCGTCGCCGAGGGCGTGGGCGTGCACGCGAACTCCGCGCAGATCGCGGCGGCCGAGGGCGTCGGCGCGCTGCTCGCCCCCGACCCGGCACCGGCCGCCGTGCCGGGCGCGGCCGACCCGACCCAGGTGCTGCCGAACACGGGCACGCCGACGGGCGCGTACGACCCGAACGCCGCGACCAGCGTCCTGCCGCACACCGGCCAGCCGGGGCCGTTCGGCGCCGCCGACCCGACCGCCGTGCTGCCGAACACCGGCGCCGCCGACCCGACGGCCGTCATGCCCCCGATGCCCCAGGGGCAGCCCGGCCAGCAGCAGCCCGGCCAGCAGCAGCCCGAGCAGCCGCACCCCTGGCAGACCCAGCTCCGCGCGGCCCGCGACCGCAACGAACAGACCCAGGTCCAGTACCTCGACCCGGGCGAGGACCCACTGCGCCGCCGCCCCCAGCGCCAGGTGGCCCGGCCGCAGCAGCCGCCGCCGCGCCAGGCCCCGCAGCAGCAGCCGGTACGCCGGCCGCAGCCGCGCGGCGCACAGGGCGGGCAGGGCGGGTACGGCCAGCAACAGCCAGCCGGATACGGCGGCGGTCGGCCGCAGCAGTACGCCCCGCCGCCGCAGCAGCCCCAGCAGCGCTACGCGCCGCCCGCCGAGCCGCAGCAGCGGGCCCCGCGCGAGCCGCGGCAGCGCAGCGCCAACCCGATGCGGATCCCCGGGCTCGGCTGCCTCAAGGGCTGCCTGTTCCTGGTCGTCATCCTGTTCGTCGCGGGCTGGCTGATCTGGGACCTGACCCCGGTGCACACGTGGGTCGGGCAGGGCCGGGGCTACTGGAACCAGCTGAGCCACTGGGCACACTCGGTCAGCAACTTCATCGGCGACCTGGGCAACGGCTCCGGCAACTGACCGCGGGAACCGACCGCGAGTTTGGGGATTTGTCGACACCTGGCGGGTGATTTCCGCCTCCGTGGTGAAGGTTGGCTACTCGGACGCGTACTTTTGTCGGCAACACGCGTCTGTAGGAGCAGCCTTGGCACGGAAGATCGGCAGCCGGTACACCGCCCACCAGATCCTGGGGCGGGGCAGCGCCGGCACGGTGTGGCTGGGCGAGGGGCCGGAGGGGCCCGTCGCCATCAAGCTGCTGCGCGAGGACCTCGCGTCCGACGAGGAGCTGGTGGGCCGCTTCGTGCAGGAGCGCACGGCACTGCTGGGCCTCGACCACCCGCACGTGGTGTCCGTCCGTGACCTCGTCGTCGACGGCAACGACCTCGCCCTCGTCATGGACCTGGTCCGGGGCACGGATCTGCGCACCCGCCTGGACCGGGAGCGGCGGCTCGCGCCCGAGGCGGCCGTCGCGATCGTCGCGGACGTCGCGGACGGGCTGGCGGCGGCGCACGCGGCGGGGGTCGTCCACCGCGACGTGAAGCCGGAGAACGTCCTCCTCGACATGCAGGGCCCGCTGGGTCCCGGCGGCTCCCACCCCGCCCTGCTGACGGACTTCGGCGTCGCGAAGCTCATCGACTCCCCGAAGCGGACCCGCGCCACGAAGATCATCGGCACGCCGGACTACCTGGCCCCGGAGATCGTCGAGGGCCTGCCGCCCCGCGCGTCGGTGGACATCTACGCGCTCGCCACGGTCCTCTACGAGCTCCTCGCGGGCTTCACCCCGTTCGGCGGCGGCCACCCCGGCGCGGTGCTCCGCCGCCACGTCACCGAGACCGTCGTCCCGCTCCCCGGCATCCCCGAGGAGCTCTGGCAGCTGCTCGTCCAGTGCCTGGCGAAGGCGCCGGCCTCCCGGCTGCGGGCCTCCGAGCTGGCCGCGCGGCTGCGGGAGCAGCTGCCGATACTGGCGGGGATGCCGCCGCTGGACGTCGACGAGCCGGAGACGGAGACGCCGGAGGAGGCCGAGGACCCGGCGACCGCCGCCGCTCCGGCCGCGGAGGAGCAGCGGGTACGGCGCCGGGGTGCCGTCTCCCTGGTGCCGGGCGCGAAGCCGGACTCCAACCGGGACACGCACACGTCGATGCGGGTGCCGGGCCCCGACGAGCTGGCGGGCGGCGCCCGGGGCACCGCGCGGGCGCCGCGGGCGTCGGGGGCGCCGCGGCCGGGGTCGGCGCGGCATCGGGTGGCGGCGCGGCGGCGGAGGGTGACGTTCGCGGTGGCGGGGGTCGCGGTGGCGGCGGCGGTCGGCGTCGGCGCGTGGCTGGCGTCGTCGGGTGACGACTCGGCTCCGCCGCAGGAGACGCACAGCTCGTCGACGCCGTGACCTGCCGGTGGCTCCGCCGGTTTCTGCCCACCCGCCCACCCGCCCACCCGCCCACCCGCCCACCCGCCCCGGTAGGCACCAAACCCACCGCCACGGGGCTCCGCCCCGGACCCCGAGGGGAAGTGGGCGTCCGCCCGGCTCGGTGGGACGTGGGCCCGCCGTCGCGGGGCTCCGCCCCGGACCCGGCTCGGACCCGAACGTGCGGGGATGCCCGTCGGCCATCCTCGGTTGGCGGAGCCGTTACGCTGGAGGCGTGGCAGTCGTCGATGTATCCGAAGAGCTCAAGTCCCTCTCCTCGACCATGGAGTCGATCGAGGCCGTTCTGGACCTCGACAAGCTGAGGGCAGACATCGCCGTGCTCGAGGAGCAGGCGGCCGCGCCGTCCCTGTGGGACAACCCGGACGAGGCGCAGAAGATCACCAGCAAGCTGAGCCACCTCCAGGCCGAGGTCAGGAAGGCGGAGGCGCTGCGCGGACGGATCGACGATCTCGCCGTGCTCTTCGAGATGGCCGACGAGGAGGACGACCCGGACACCCGCGCCGAGGCCGAGTCCGAGCTCGCCGCCGTCAAGAAGGCGCTGGACGAGATGGAGGTCCGGACGCTGCTGAGCGGGGAGTACGACTCCCGGGAAGCGCTCGTCAACATCCGCGCGGAGGCGGGCGGCGTCGACGCCGCCGACTTCGCCGAGAAGCTGCAGCGCATGTACCTGCGGTGGGCGGAGCAGAAGGGCTACAAGACCGAGCTCATCGAGACGTCGTACGCCGAAGAGGCCGGCATCAAGTCGACCACCTTCGCCGTGCAGGTGCCGTACGCCTACGGGACGCTGTCCGTGGAGCAGGGCACGCACCGGCTCGTGCGCATCTCGCCGTACGACAACCAGGGGCGCCGCCAGACCTCCTTCGCCGGTGTCGAGGTGCTCCCCGTGGTCGAGCAGTCCGACCACGTCGAGATCGACGAGAGCGAGCTGAGGATCGACGTGTACCGGTCCTCCGGGCCCGGCGGCCAGGGCGTCAACACCACCGACTCCGCCGTGCGCATCACGCACCTCCCCACCGGAATCGTGGTCTCGTGCCAGAACGAGCGGTCGCAGATCCAGAACAAGGCCACCGCGATGAACGTCCTCCAGGCCAAGCTCCTGGAGCGGCGCCGCCAGGAGGAACAGGCCAAGATGGACGCCCTCAAGGGCGACGGCGGCAACTCCTGGGGCAACCAGATGCGGTCGTACGTGCTGCACCCGTACCAGATGGTCAAGGACCTGCGGACCGAGTACGAGGTCGGCAACCCCGAGGCCGTGTTCAACGGCGAGATCGACGGCTTCCTGGAGGCCGGAATTCGCTGGCGCAAGCAGCAGGAGAAGTAACTTTGTCGACTTGCCCACGGCGAGTCGACCGACTTGGAACTGCCGCCCCCGTGGCGGCAGTTCTCGTATGTCTGGGTTTTACGTCACACTCACACACTTCAACTCCCGGCATTGGGTGCGCAACTGGACATCGCGCGCGCAACGGCCTTGACGTGCTCTTGGAAAATGGGAAGGGTGAAGTGTGGCATGCGTATCTCTGGGGCGCATGTGAACCGGGGGCCTTGAACATTCGTAGCTGTCTCCGTCGAGCACCGGCCCCGAGCGCCGCCGCACAGACGATCAGCTACTGGGGGTAGCAACCATATGACGAAGAAGACGCGTCTCCGCGTCGCGCGGATAGCCGCCGGCGCAGTGATCGCAGCCGGCGCCTCTCTCACGGCCGCCGGCGCCGCTTCCGCCCTGGACATCGGCGTGAGCGTGACCGACAGCGGTGTCAGCGCGACCGTCGACACCGGCGACGACGATGGCGGCACGGGCGGCGCGCCCTGTGACATCGTCGTGGACCCGACCTGTGACGACGGTGGCACCAGCACCACCGGCGGCACGGACAGCGGTGGGACCGACACGGGTGGCACCGACACCGGTGGCACGGACACGGGTGGCACGGACACGGGTGGCACGGACACCGGCGGTTCGACGACCGGTGGCAGCGACACCGGTGGCAGTGACACCGGCGGTTCCGACACGGGTGGCAGTGACACCGGCGGTTCGACGACCGGCGGCAGCGACACCGGTGGCAGTGACACCGGCGGTTCCGACACGGGTGGCAGCGACACCGGCGGTTCGACGACCGGCGGTTCGACCACGGGTGGTTCGTCCACCGGTGGCAGCGACACCGGCGGGTCGACCACGGGTGGTTCGTCCACCGGTGGCAGCGACACCGGCGGTTCGACCACGGGTGGCTCGTCCACCGGCGGCTCGACCTCCGGCGGCACCGGTACCGACGGTAACTCCGGCACCTCCGCCCAGGAGGCCGGCACCTCTGCGCTCACCGACACCGGGTCCTCGAACACCGAGGCCCAGGGTGGCGGCAAGCAGCTCGCCGAGACGGGTGCCGGGCAGACGGCGTTCCTCCTCGTCGGCGCGGCCACGATGATCGCCGGCGGTATCGGCTTCCGCATCCTGCCGCGCCTCGTGGGCGGCCGCGGCGGCGCCGCCGCCTGACGGTAGGCAACCGCTCACGGAGCGTATCCGTAGCGCAACGGACGAAGGGCCCTGAGCAGCGGCTCAGGGCCCTTCGGTCGCTCTTGGGTGAGCTTCGCGTGTGAGCTTCGTTACGCGGTCTGGTGGGCCGCCAGCAGCGCCACCGCGGCGATCAGTACCGCCAGCAGCCCGATGAGCGCCATCGGGTTCAGACCGCCGAGGAAACTCTCCTGCTGAAGACGCTCGCGATTCGCGCGGCACACGGGGCACCGGCCTTCGCTCACGGGCGCCGCGCAGTTCGCGCACACCAACCGGTCGTACGTCATGCGCTCGCCCTCCTTGCACCCGCCATTACCCACACAACGCTCCGCGGAACGAGAACGTTCCCCTCCCACTGTGCCAGGTTCCCCCGGAAAGAGCGCGGCCGTCCGCAGACCTCGGCCCGGCACTCCTGGGCGTTCCGGAGAGACTGCCCCGGAACAAAACTGCACAAGCCTCACCCAACCGTGACCGGCGCCTGCGCTACCTCACTCGACTCGCGTATGGTCACGCTCATCTACCCCCGGCGACCCGTGGTGCATCCGTGATCCGATTCGACAATGTCTCCAAGGTCTACCCCAAGCAGACCCGCCCCGCACTCAGGGAAGTGTCCCTGGAAGTGGAGAAGGGCGAGTTCGTCTTCCTCGTGGGGTCCTCCGGCTCCGGAAAGTCCACCTTCCTGCGGCTGATCCTCCGCGAGGAGCGGTGCAGCCACGGCCAGGTGCACGTCCTCGGCAAGGACCTCGCCCGGCTGTCCAACTGGAAGGTGCCGCAGATGCGCCGCCAGCTCGGGACGGTCTTCCAGGACTTCCGCCTGCTGCCCAACAAGACGGTCGCCGAGAACGTGGCCTTCGCCCAGGAGGTCATCGGCAAGTCGAAGGGCGAGATCCGCAAGTCCGTGCCCCAGGTCCTCGACCTCGTCGGGCTCGGCGGCAAGGAGGACCGCAGGCCCGGCGAGCTGTCCGGCGGCGAGCAGCAGCGCGTGGCCATCGCGCGTGCCTTCGTGAACCGGCCCAAGCTGCTGATCGCGGACGAGCCCACGGGCAACCTCGACCCGCAGACCTCGGTCGGCATCATGAAGCTGCTGGACCGCATCAACCGGACCGGCACCACCGTGATCATGGCCACCCACGACCAGAACATCGTCGACCAGATGCGCAAGCGCGTCATCGAGCTGGAGAAGGGCCGACTCGTCCGCGACCAGGCCCGCGGCGTCTACGGCTACCAGCACTGACGGAAAGGCTTAACCCGACGCCATGCGTGCCTCGTTCGTAATGTCGGAGATCGGAGTCGGTCTCCGCCGCAATCTGACGATGACCTTCGCGGTCGTCGTCTCGGTCGCCCTGTCCCTGGCGCTCTTCGGCGGCTCGCTCCTGATGAGCGACCAGGTCAACACCATGAAGGGCTACTGGTACGACAAGGTCAACGTCTCGATCTTCCTCTGCAACAAGAGCGACGCCGAGTCCGACCCCAACTGCGCCAAGGGCGCGGTGACCGAGGACCAGAAGAAGCAGATCCAGGCCGACCTCGGCAAGATGTCGGTGGTCGAGAAGGTCACCTACGAGTCCCAGGACGAGGCGTACAAGCACTACAAGGAGCAGTTCGGCGACTCGCCGCTCGCCGACTCCCTCACGCCGGACCAGATGCAGGAGTCGTACCGGATCAAGCTCAAGGACCCGGAGAAGTACCAGGTCGTCGCGACCGCCTTCGACGGCCGTGACGGGGTCCAGTCGGTCCAGGACCAGAAGGGCATCCTCGACAACCTCTTCGGCCTGCTCAACGGCATGAACTGGGCGGCCCGCATGGTCATGGCCCTGATGCTGGTGGTCGCCCTGATGCTGATCGTCAACACGGTGCGCGTCTCCGCGTTCAGCCGTCGGCGCGAGACCGGCATCATGCGCCTGGTCGGCGCCTCGGGCTTCTACATCCAGGCCCCGTTCATCGCGGAGGCCGCCGTCGCCGGCCTGATCGGCGGCACGGTCGCCTGCGGATTCCTGGTGATCGCGCGGTACTTCATCATCGATCACGGCCTGGACCTGTCCCACAAGCTGAACTTGATCAACTTCATCGGCTGGGACGCGGTGTTGACCAAGCTCCCGCTCATCCTCGCAACGAGCCTTCTGATGCCCGCGCTTGCCGCGTTCTTCGCGCTGCGCAAGTACCTGAAGGTGTGACGCATGCCAAGAGGGCCGTACGGGCAACAGCCCGTGCGGCCCTCTTGCGTTGTCCTAGACTCACCGGCATGTCAGGCCGAGAGCTGTTCTGTCAGCCCCGCCGGGTTCGCCGGGGGGCGGCTCTGACGTTGGTGTTTGCAGGGCTGTTGGTGACCGGGGCGGCCACCGGGGCGTTTCCGGACCCCGGGCAGTCCGACCGGAAGACGCCCACCGGGGCCGCCCGTCCGGCCACCGGGCACGAGGACGTCGCGAAGGCCGCCGCCGAGGCGATGGCCGACGGCAAGTCCCCCGTGGAGGCGGCCGAGCGGGCCGTGAGCCGCAGTGGGGACCGGTGGGCCGCGGTCTACTCCGAGGGCGAGTACCAGGAGTTCGAGGAAGCGCTCGACGGCCAGTACACGGGCGTGGGGCTGTGGACCCGGCGGACGGCGGACGGGCGGATCGACGTGACCAAGGTGCAGGCCGGGTCGCCCGCGGCCGCCGCGGGGATCAGGAAGGGCGACCGGCTGCGCAGCATCGACGGCGAGGACGTCGACGGGCGGCCCGTCACCGACGTCGTCTCGTTACTGCGCGGTGACGCCACCGACGCCCGCGCCGGTACGACCGTCACCCTCGGTCTCGAACGCGGCACGCGCGCGTGGAGCGAGACCCTGCGCCGGGCGCTGCTGTCGACGGACTCGGTGACCGTCCGCAAGCTGACCGCCGGTATCACCGTCATCAAGGTCTCCGCCTTCACCAGGGGCTCCGGGGAGCTGGTGCGCACCGCCGTCCGGCAGGCCCCGGCTGACGGCGGCATCGTCCTCGATCTGCGCGGCAACTCCGGCGGCCTGGTCAGCGAGGCCGTCACCGCCGCCTCCGCCTTCCTCGACGGCGGCCTGGTCGCCACCTACGACGTCGACGGCGCCGAGCGCTCCCTGCACGCCGAGCCCGGCGGCGACACCGCGAGACCCCTGGTCGCGCTCGTCGACGGCGGCACGATGAGCGCGGCCGAGATGCTCACCGGCGCCCTCCAGGACCGCGGCCGCGCGGTCGTCCTCGGCTCCCGCACCTTCGGCAAGGGCTCCATCCAGATGCCCACCCGCCTCCCCGACGGCTCGGTCGCCGAGCTCACCGTCGGCCACTACCGCACCCCGTCCGGTCACACCGTCGACGGCCGGGGCATCACCCCCGACCTGGACGTGTCCTCCGGGGCGCTGGAGCGGGCGGAGACGGTCCTGAGCGGCCTCGGCGACCCGTCGTAACCCGCGGAACCCTGCAAATCGGCTTCCCCCGCACCCCCTCCGTAGTGCGAAAATGGACGGCACTATGGCCAAGGGAATGTACGTACCGAAAGAGTCCCAGCAGAAGCAGCAGGGGACGGCCGCCAAAGCCAGGGACGGCGAGAAGGGCGGCAAGCGCAAGATCGTCGCGCAGAACAAGAAGGCGCGGCACGACTACGCGATCATCGACACCTACGAGGCCGGTCTCGTCCTGTCCGGCACCGAGGTGAAGTCGCTGCGGCAGGGCCGGGCCTCGCTGGTCGACGGCTTCGTCCAGATCGACGGCAACGAGGCGTGGCTGCACAACGCGCACATCCCGGAGTACAGCCAGGGCACCTGGACCAACCACTCGGTGCGCCGCAAGCGCAAGCTGCTGCTGCACCGCGAGGAGATCGACAAGCTGGAGGCCAAGGCCCAGGAGACCGGTCACACGATCGTGCCCCTCGCCCTGTACTTCAAGGACGGCCGGGCCAAGGCGGAGATCGCGCTCGCCCGGGGCAAGAAGGAGTACGACAAGCGGCAGACCCTGCGCGAGCAGCAGGACCGCCGGGAGAGCGACCGCGCGATCGCGGCGGCGAAGCGGCGGCAGCGGGGCGCGTAGGGGCGCGGGAATGTAGTGGCATCGGCGTGCGTTGGTCACGTACGATGGCACCAACACCGGCGGAAGCTGGTGTGAAGATTGAAAAATCAACATGGGGATGATCGGTTTCGACAGCGGATGTCGAGGCAGGGGAAGCGTGTCGAGAAAGCGGCCATGATCTCGTAAACCACAGGCCGAAACAAATAATCGCCAATTCCAAGAGCGATTCTCCCGAGCTCTTCGCTCTCGCTGCCTAATTAGGTAGTGATCGAATAGCTCCTTAATGGGAGTGTCAGCCCGGGGCTGTTCCCGACCCGGATCCTGGCATCAGCTAGGGGACTAAACCTTGATCCCGGTCACGGGGTGAAGAGGGAAATCAAACAGTGACTGGGCCCGTCGGCGACTTGTTCGCGTGATCGCCGGGGCCGAGAAAATCACAGCGAACTGCACACGGAGAAGCCCTGGTTCTGCACCGTTGGACGCGGGTTCGATTCCCGCCATCTCCACGATCAGAGGAGCCCAGCTCCTCAGTCCCATGTGGGCACAGGCCCCGGCACTCTCGAAGGAGACCGGGGCCTTTGTCATGCCCGGAGGGCCATTCACTCATATGGGCGGCGTCTGCGGATTACGGCTCAGCAGGGGCGTCCGCATCACTGGCGTTTGCCCCGTGACGCGCTCTATGGGCGCGTCCTCCCTTCACTCCGGGTCCCGTCCCCTCGGGACCCGGCCCGACGAGAGCGGCACCGGGGCCGAGACAGGCCGCCTCACGTCGAAGGGGGGACGCCTCCACATGGGCTCGCACGAGGAGCAGAACACGAGGAGCAGAAACCGACTCTCGTCATGCGGCTGATCCGGTTTCTGCCGGAGCGGGCTGCAAGGCACGCGAGGAGGTGGTTGCTCTGGTGGCTCAGCAGCTGGCCGGATGTCCCCACAGGGCCTGGGGACATTCGACAAGCTTCCGATGAGCTTGGGCATCCGCCCGACTAAAACATCCGGACCTCAGCGCGACGCCCACCCCCAATACAGCACAGCGGCCCCCGCTCGGCATCGCGAACAGCAGTTCATCACCTCACGCCAGAGTCCGCGGCGCAGTGCTCGCCCGCTCCGTCAGCCGGGGCGCCAGCAGCGTAGCCTCCGGCACCTCCCCCTCCCCGCCCAGCTTCCGCATCAGCAACTCCGCTGCCCGCTCGCCGAGTTCCGCGGCCGGGAGAGCCACCGAGGTCACCGGGACGCGCAGCCCCGCCGCCAGTTCGTCCGGGCAGATCGCGGTGAGCGACAGGTCGGTCGGGACACGCAGGCCGAGCTGTTCGAAGGCGTCGATCAGGGGCTCCAGGGCCGCCTCGTTGTGGACGACGACCCCCGTCAACGCGGGCTGCTCCCGCAGCAGCTGCTCCGCGACCCGGCGCGCCGCCGCCGGCGTCGCCTCGCACGGGTGGACGGAGGACGCCATGCCGTTGCGGTCGGCGGCGGCCGTGAAGCCCTGGACGACCCGCTGGGCGAACGCGGTCTCGCGGACGTACACCTCCGGCGGCGAGCCGACCAGCGCGACCACCCGGTGACCCAGCCCCGCCAGCCGCTCCACGCACAGCTCACCGGCCGCCCGGAAGTCCAGGTCGACGCAGGTCAGGCCCTCGGCGGCGGCCGGGAAGCCGATCAGCACCGACGGCCGCTCCAGGGCACGCAGCAGGGGCAGCCGGGGGTCGTGGAGCTGGACGTCCATCACGATCAGGGCGTCGACCAGTGCCGTGTCGGCGACCCGGTGCAGGCCCTCCTCGCCCTCCTCCTGGGTCAGCAGCAGCACGTCGTGGTCGTACCGGCGGGCCGTCGTCACCACCGACACCGCGAACTGCATCACCACCGGGACGTGGATGCCGGTGCGCAGCGGGACGACCAGGGCGAGGACGTTGGCGCGGCTGCTGGCCAGGGCGCGGGCGCCGGCGTGCGGGCGGTAGCCCAGTTCGCGGATGGACGCCTCGATACGGCGCCGGGTCTCGTCGGAGATCGGGCGCTTGCCGCTGAGCGCGTAGGACACCGTGCTGGGGGAGACCCCGGCGTGCCGGGCCACGTCGGTGATCTTCACCATCAGCCCAGCTCCAGGGAGAGGAACCCGGTCCCGGCCTGCGCGTGTGCCGTGCGCTCCCCGGCCGCCAGGTTCCAGGCCGCCGCCGGATCGCTGCACGAGGCCCGCAGGGTGTCCCCTTCCCGTACGACGGTGAAGGTGACGTCCCCGACGGGCACCGTGACCTGCGCGCCGCGCTCCAGGCCGTAGGCCCGCAGGGTCACCCCGTCGGCGTGGTCGTAGTCGGGGCGGTCGGCCACCGCGCCGACCGGGATCACCGCGCCGGGACGGACCAGGAGGGGGACGCCGAGGAAGTCGTGGTGCTCGCGGACCCAGCCGGGGCCGGCGACCGTCCGGCCGGTCAGGAAGTGGGTCCAGGTGCCTCGCGGACAGTAATATGTCACATACCCCCCGTCGTCGAAGACGGGCGCCACCAGCAGATCCGCCCCCAGCATGTACTGCCGCTCCAGATGCGCACACCCCGGATCGTCCGGGAACTCCAGCACCATCGCCCGCATCACCGGCACCCCCTCCGCCGAGGCGGTGCGCGCGGCCTCGTACAGGTACGGCATCAGGCTCAGCTTCAGCCGCGTGAAGTGCCGCAGCACGTCCACCGACTCCTCGTCGAACAGCCACGGCACCCGGTACGACGACGACCCGTGCAGCCTGCTGTGCGAGGACAGCAGCCCGAAGGCCAGCCACCGCTTGAACAGCGCCGGCGTCGGGGTGCCCTCGAAGCCGCCGATGTCGTGGCTCCAGAAGCCGAAGCCGGACAGGCCCAGCGAGAGCCCGCCGCGCAGCGACTCGGCCATCGACTCGTAGGTCGCCTCGCAGTCCCCGCCCCAGTGCACGGGGAACTTCTGGCTCCCGGCCGTCGCCGACCGCGCGAACACGACCGCCTCCCCTTCGCCCCGGTGCTTGCGCAGCACCTCGAAGACGGTCCGGTTGTAGAGGTAGGTGTAGTAGTTGTGCATCCGCTCGGGGTCCGAGCCGTCGGACCAGGCCACGTCCACCGGGACGCGCTCCCCGAAGTCGGTCTTGAAGCAGTCGACCCCCTGGGCGAGCAGGGCCTCCAGCTTGCCCGCGTACCAGTCACGCGCCGCCGGGGACGTGAAGTCCACCAGCGCCATGCCCGGCTGCCACAGGTCCCACTGCCACACGCTCCCGTCCGGTCGCCGCAGCAGGTGCCCCAGCTCCTTCCCCTCGGCGAACAGCGGCGACCGCTGCGCGATGTAGGGATTGATCCAGACGCACACCCGCAGCCCGCGCTCGTGCAGCCGCCCCAGCATCCCCTCCGGATCCGGGAACACCCGCGGATCCCACCGGAAGTCGCACCAGTTGAACTCCCGCATCCAGAAGCAGTCGAAGTGGAAGACGGAGAGCGGCAGTTCGCGCTCCCGCATGCCCTCGATGAAGGACGTCACCGTCTTCTCGTCGTACGACGTCGTGAAGGACGTGGACAGCCAGAGCCCGAAGGACCATGCGGGCGGCAGCGCCGGGCGGCCGGTCAGGGCCGTGTACTTGCGCAGGATGTCCTTCGGGGTCGGGCCGTGGATGACGTAGTACGTCAGCTGCTGCGACTCCACGCTGAACTGGACCCGCGACACCGCCTCCGAGCCGACCTCGAACGACACCTTCCCCGGGTGGTCGACGAAGACGCCGTACCCCGCGTCGGTCAGGTAGAACGGGGCGTTCTTGTAGGCCTGTTCGGTGGCGGTGCCGCCGTCGGCGTTCCAGATGTCGACGACCTGGCCGTTCTTGACCAGCGGGCCGAAGCGTTCGCCGAGGCCGTAGACGGACGTGCCGACCCCGAGGCCCAGCTGCTCCCGCAGGTAGTGGGCGCCCGTGGCGGCGTCCCGCATGATGCCCATGCCCTTGGGGCCGCTGGAGGTGAGGGTGCGGCCGCCGGAGAGGAAGTCGAGCCGCCAGGGAGCCGTACGGCTCAGCCGCAGCGTCAGCGAGCCGGAGGTCAGGGTCGCGTACTCGTCGTCGTACGACACCTGCGACGCGAAGTCGGCCCGGTGCAGCTCGAACTGCGGGCCGCGTGGCCGCTCGCCCTCGAAGTGGGTGAAGGTGACGCCGATGACGTCGGGCATCGGGGTGTGCGCGCTGATCGTCAGGACCGGTCCCTTCAGCAGGTCTCCGCGGTGGCGGATGGGCTGGGTCGGCGCGTGGATCTCCAGGGCGCCTTCGTTCGCCGTGACGTCGAGGACCTCGACCGGGTGGGCCGCGGTGACGCCGTCGCGCAGCAGCCAGTAGCCGTCGGTGAACTTCACGCACGAACCTCCTATTTGACGGCTCCCACGGCGATCCCCCGGGTGAGCGTCCGCTGGAAGACGAGGAAGAAGACGAGGGCCGGGAGCACGCCGAGCAGCGCGGCCGCGTTGGTCATCGTGGCGTCCATCAGGCGCTGGCCCTGGAGGACGCCGAGGGCGACGGACACCGTCTGGTTGTCGTTGGAGATCAGCATGACCAGCGGCAGCAGGAACTCGTTCCAGGTCCAGATGAAGAAGAAGACCAGGAGCACGCCCAGGGTCGGGCGGCTCACGGGTACGACGATCCGGACCAGGATCTGCCACTTGTTCGCGCCGTCGATCCGGGCCGCCTCGACGATCTCGCGCGGGAACTGCCCGAGGACGGCGGAGAGGAGGTACGTCCCGAACGCCGACTGGATCACCGTGAACACGATGATCACGCTGAGCCGGGTGTCGTAGAGGCCCGCCTCCTTGCTCAGGTAGTAGAGCGGGTAGACCAGCGCCTCCTGCGGCAGCAGGTTGGCGAGGACGAAGAAGGCCAGCACCCAGGTGCGGCCGCGGATCCGGCCGATGCCGATGGCGTAGGCGTTGAGGACGGACAGGGCGGTGGCGAGCAGCGCCACCGAGCCGCTGATCAGGACCGAGTTGACGAGTTTCTGCGTGTAGTCGACGCGCTGCCAGAAGTCCTTGAGGCCGTCCAGGTACAGGCCGTGCGGGAGGCTCAGCGGGCCGTTCCGGGAGTACTCCGCCGGGGACTTCACCGCGTTGACCGCCACGATCAGGAACGGCACGACCATGAAGAGGGCGGCGAGGCAGAGGGCGAGGAGGACCGGGTAGCGGCGCAGGGCGGTCATGAGTCCTCCACCCGACTCTGCAGCTTCAGGCCCAGCACGGCCAGGGCCAGGATGATCACCGTGAGGACCGTGGAGATCGCCGAGCCGTAGCCGACCTGGGTCTTCTCGAAGAACGTGGTGAAGGAGAAGTAGGAGGGGACGTCGGTGGCGCCGCCCGGGCCGCCCTTGGTCAGGACGTACACCGCGCCGAAGACCTTGAGCGCGGCGATCGTGCACCAGGTCAGGACGACGTACACCTCGGGGCGGATCTGCGGCAGCGTGACGTGCCAGAAGCGCCGCCACCAGCCGGCGCCGTCCAGCTCGGCCGCCTCGTACAGCTGGGGGTCGACGCGGCCGAGTCCGGCCATGAAGACGACCAGCGGGAACCCGATCTGCACCCAGACCAGCACGCCCATGACCGTGTAGAGGGCGAGGTCGGGGTCGCCGAGCCAGTCCTGCTGCCAGCTGCCGAGGCCGGCCGCCTTCAGGAGGGCGTTGAGGGAGCCGTTGTCCGGGGCCAGGATCCAGCTCCAGACGATGCCGGCGACCGCGACCGGCAGCACCTGGGGGAGGTAGAAGCAGGCGCGCAGGACGGCCGCGACCCGGGTGCCGAAGTGCTTGCCGACGTAGTCGAACAGGGCGGCGGCCAGCACCAGTCCGAGCGCGGTCGGGATCGCGGCCATCGCCACGACCATGAAGAGGCTGTGCCGGAAGGACGCCCAGAACTCCGAGTCGTGCAGCAGCTCGCGGTAGTTGGCGAGCCCGGACCAGTGCGGGCTGCCCACGCCCTGCCAGTCGGTGAAGCCGGCGCCCGTGTTCATGAGGAACGGGACGATGACGACCGCGAGGAAGGCGAGGGCGCCGGGGAGGAGGAAGAGGGCGTACGAGTCCCGGCGCACCCTCACTTGGTGCCCTTGTCGTACGCCGTCTGCAGGTTGCTCAGGTAGGCATCCGGTTTCTCGCTGCCGGTGATCAGCTTCTGGGTCTCGGAGACGAGGGTGTCGTAGAAGCCGGCGACCGGCCAGTCGGGGTAGAAGGCGAGGCCGTCCCGCTTGCTGACGGTGTTGAAATCGGCGATGAGCTGCTTCGACTTGGGGTCGGTGATGGCGCTCGCGTCGGCGGCGACCGGGACTCCGCCCTTGTTGCCGAGCAGGTTCTGGATCTTCTTCGACATGGTGATGTCGATGAAGTCGTAGGCGAGATCCTTGTTCGCGGAGTTCTTCGGTACGACCCAGAGGTTTCCGCCGGAGCCGAGGGTGAGGTTCGAGCCGGGCCACAGGAAGCTGCCCCAGCCGAACTTGGCCTCCGACTGGAAACGGCCGTACCACCAGCTGCCGGAGAACAGGATCGGCGACTTGCCCTGGATGAAGGAGACCCCGGCCTGCTCGGCGGTCGTACCGGACGACGTCTTCGCGATGTAGCCCGTCTTCACCCAGTCGGCGAAGGTGGTCGCCGCGTACGTCCAGGCCTGGTCGTGGAAGTCGACCTTGCCCTTGTACAGCTCGTAGGCGTCGACCCACGAGCGGTCGGCCTTCGAGAGCGCCAGCTGGTAGAGGTACTGCTGGGCCATGTACTCGGAACCGGCGTTCGCGAGCGGGGTGACCCCCTTCGCGACGAACTTGTCCATCGCCGCCGTCAGGTCGTCGAACGTCTTCGGTTCCGCGATCCCGTACTTCTCGAACAGGTCCTTGTTGTAATAAACCATGGTGTACTCGGCGTAGTTGGGCACCCCGTACCACTTGCCGGAACCCATCACGCCGTCCGCGTCGTACTGGCTGGTGGTGCGTACACCCGCGCTGAGCTCCTTGTCCCAGCCGCGCTTGGCCGCCTCGGCGGTCAGGTCGGTGAGGAGCCCCTGCTTGGAGAGCAGCCCCGCCGTCGCGTTGCCCTTGTTGTACTCCATGATGTCGGGGGCGTCGGAGGAGTTCAGGACCATCTGGGCGGTCTTCTGGATCTGCTCGAAGCTCTTCTCCTCGTACTTCACCTTCACGCCCGGGTGAGTCGCCTCGAACTCCTTGATGGCCTCGTTCCAGGCCACGCCCATCGCGCTGGTGGGACCCTCGTAGTGCCACAGCCGCAGCGTCTTCGCGTCGGACGTGCTGCCGCCCGAGCCGCCGCAGGAGGTGAGGAGCAGCGATCCGGCGAGGATCGCCGCCGCGGTCGTCATTCGCCTTCGTGCCGTCAACATCCAATGCCTCCGGGGGAGTCGGATGGATGGTGCTCGTCCCGCGTCGAATCGGTTCGATGGGGAACGTCGAAGCGCTTCGACGGAGGACGGTAGGTGCGGGCCTTGAGTGCGTCAATGGGTGCGGCGGGAATTGGGCGAAGCGATTCGACTGACCGCGTTGACGGCCAGGGCTGCGACGGCGGCCGCGGCCGGGGTGACGAAGGCGGCCGTCGGCGGGACGTGGTCCGCCGCCCAGCCGCCGAGCGCGGAGCCGCAGGCGATGCCGGTCAGCAGGGCGGTGACGACCAGGCTCATCCCCTCGTTGAGGCGGTCCGCGGGGGCCCGGTCCTGGACCAGGGTCATCGCGGTCACCATGGTCGGGGCGGTCGCCATGCCGGCCGCGAGCAGGGCGGGGGCCAGGGCCCAGAGGCTGTCGAACGCGCGCACGGCGAGCAGCGGCAGGGACATCAGGGCCGCCATCGACAACAGGCAGACGGGTAGCCTGCGTTCGGCCGGACCGGTCGGCCGGAGCGCCCCGTACAGCAGGCCCGCCGCGCAGGAGCCGGCGGCCTGGAGGGCGAGCACGGCACCGGCCGCCGAGCGGTGGCCCTGGGCGTCGGCGTAGGCGATGGTGACGACCTCCATCGAGCCGAACACCGCACCGGTGGCGACGAAGCAGACCAGGAGGGTGCCGATGCGCAGCGGTGTCCGTGCGGTCGCCGACCCGGGCCGGGGCGGTGGCTCGGTGGCCCGCTGGGCGGCGAACAGCAGCGCGCCGGTGAGCAGCAGCACCGCGCCGGCCAGTGTGCCGGCCTCCGGGAAGAGCGTGCCGGTCAGGAAGGAGGCGAGGACCGGGCCGAGCATGAAGCACAGCTCGTCGGCGGCCTGTTCGAAGGAGTTCGCGGTGTGCAGGGCGGCCGGGTCCTCGCGCAGCAGGTGGGCCCAGCGGGCGCGGGACATGCCGCCGAGGTTGGGGGTGGTGGCGGTGGCCGCGTAGGCGGCGAACAGGGTCCAGTCCGGGGCGCCGTAGCGGACGCAGAGCAGCAGGGCGAGGCTGCCGAGCACGGCGGTGACGGTCGCGGGTACGGCGACCCGGGCCTGCCCGTACCGGTCGACGAGCCGTGCGATCCAGGGCCCGACGAGACCGGTGGCGGCGAGGCCGGTCGCGGTGACGGCGCCGGCGAGGGCGTACGAGCCGCGCGACCCGGCGATCATCACGACCGCGCTGACGCTGAACATGCCCATGGGGAGCCGGGCCAGCAGGTTCCCGGCGGTGAAGGCCCGGGTGCCGGGGAGGGCGAAGAGGCGGCGGTAGGGGCCGGGCGGGCGGGAGCGGGAGTGAGGGGTGCGGCGGGGATCGGCGCGGCGCTGGAACCGGGGGCTGAAGTCGACGGTGACGAGGGTGTCGGCGGTGACGGCGTGCAGGCGCGGGGGTGCGGGTTCGGTCGGTTGCGGCATGCGCACTACCGTCGCGCGGGGCCGATCAAGGGGTCCAACACCTGCTCGGCGCCGATTCACGCACTGCTGTTGTGAGTCCGGCGTGGTCGGCGGCCGTAGCGGCGCGTCCGGATCGCTCGGGCTACATCGCCCGGCCTACCTCGGGCTTCTTCGGGCTACTTCGGGCTACTTCGGGCTGAAGGTGATCACCGGGGTGTAGTCCGATCCGGCGTTGAACTCGATCCGTCGGGTGCCGGCCGGTGAGCCGAGCGCGCTCAGCGGCAGGGTCCAGGTCTGCGTCGGGCCGTCGACCGTCCGCTTCGGGTGGGCCGCGGTCTCGGTCCAGCTCCAGTCGGTCGACCGGCTCCGGTAGAGGCCGCCGTTCTCGATCATGTAGTCGGCGCCGAGGGCCGAGGGTGACGGGTAGGGGAGCTGGTAACCGGTCGCGGTGCTGCCGTCGGTGTCGAAGAAGACGTGGTAGTAGGACTGCGAGGCGTGGAAGGTGACCCGGAAGGTGACCGTCCCGGACGCCACGCAGACGGAGTAGTCGGTGAGGGCGCCCGAGCCCGCGGCGGAGGTGCAGGAGTCGTCGTCGCCGCTGCCCGAGCCGGTCCGGGCCTGGCCGGCGTCCGCCGCCGGGGCGGTGGACGGCGCGGTCTGCGTGCGGGCGGAGGTGCCGCCGTCCTTGGCGGACCTCTTGGCCGGCGACCGAGACGAAGCGCCGGTGGCGGCCGCCGACGGTGCCGCGGACGGTGTGGCCGACAGCGAGGAGGACACCGACCCGGACGGCGGGGGCGGGCCGAGCAGGCTCGGCGTGCTGTCGTACGCCCCGCCGTCTCCCGCGGCGCCCGGCTCGGCGCCGGGCGCCGCGTCCGACGACCGCGTGCCGTCGGCGCCGCCGCCGAGGAGGAAGGCGCCGCCGACCAGCGCGGCCACCACCACGGACACCCCGGTCAGGAGCACCGCCCGTGGCAACCGGCGCCGGGCGGAGGTACCGGCGGCGGGTCGTGGAGCGGGTCCGGTCCCCGGTCGTCCGGTGGCGGCTTCGGTGGTGCGGGCTTTGGAGGTGCGGGCGTGAGGCGTGGCGGCCGTGTGCTGCGGGGTGCCTGGACTCTCCGCCGCGAACGCGGCCGCCGCCGCGGACATGGGCGGCGCGCTGGGGTCGTCGGGCTGCTGCCGGGGGGTGGATCCGTCCTCGGAGCCGGAGCCGGAGCCGGGTCCGGGTCCGGTGTGGGAGGCGGACGCCGCGGCGATGGCCGACGGCCCCTTCGGTCGCCGGGGCAGCGGAGACTGCACTGTTGTCGCGTCCTTCCAGGAGAGCGGTGGCGAACGCGTCCGGCGGCGCCAGGGCGCCGATGGTACTGGCGCCGGATAGGGATCCGGGCCGCGGCGCGTTGTCTCGTTGTTGTCAACTCGCTGGCGGATTGGTCCAGTTGCCGTTTCCTGCCGGACGGCCGGTGACGGTGCCTGTCGGTGCACCGGTGAAGTCCCTGATGGTGCACCGGGTGAGGTCCCCGTCGGTGCATCGGTGACTGCCCGACAGGACATGGGGGCATCGGCCGGCTGCCCGGCGCGGTACAGGTAGGTTCGCCCGATGGCCGCTTCTCCCGCCCACATCGACCCCCGGCTCCTGCGCGTCTTCGTCGCCGTCGCCGAGGAGCTCCACTTCACCCGCGCCGCCGCCCGGCTGTACGTCGCCCAGCAGGCGCTCAGCCGTGATGTACGGCGGCTGGAACGGGAGTTGGGCGCCGAGCTGTTCCTTCGCAGCACGCGACAGGTCACTCTCACCGCCGACGGCACCCGGCTGCTGCCGTACGCCCGCCGGGTGCTGGCCGCCCAGGACGCCCTGCTCGCCGCGTTCGGGCAGGCCCGGCCGCTGCTGGTGGACCTCAACTCCCCGGGCCTGGAGACCGCCCGCCGCGTCCTGTACCGGGCCCGCGAACTCGCCCCCGACTGCGAGCTGATGGCCCGCTACGAGAGCGGGCTCACCGGAGCGGCGGCCGAACTCCTCGCGGGGCGGCTCGACGCGTCCTTCGGACGGTTCGCGGGACTGGATCCGGCGCTGCGCTCCGGACTCGAACACCAGCCCGTGCGGTTCGAACCCATGGCCGTAATTCTCCCCTCCGATCACCGGCTCGCGGCCCTGGACGCGGTGCCGCTGACCGCGCTCGCGGGCGAGACGGTATACGCCGGTGCCGGGAACGAGCGCACCCTGGAATGGACTGACCTGGCCTTTCACCTCTTCGAGGGGCGCGGCACCGTGGTCGCGCCGCCGCTGCCGCTGGCCGTCGGGGAGGAGGAGTTCCAGCGAGTCATGGCCAAGGACCGGTATCCCATCCTCGCGGTAGTGGGATTTCCGGCCATACCTGGAAGCGTGTCGCGGCCGCTGGTCGATCCGGTCCCGTTGTCGCCTGTGTCGCTCGTGTGGCGAAAGGGGCTGGTCCATCCGGGAGTCGACGCGTTGCGCCGGGCGGCCACCGAGATCGGGCGGGCGGAACGGTGGCTTCAGCGACCGGCCGACGGATGGATTCCAGCCAGTGATCAAGAGGTGATGGACGACCGCAAATGACACATCGGGAACGCGGATCTCCCCCGTGCGCTAGCTTCATGGGCCCGAGCGCGGAGAGCTGCAAGGGGGCGCTCGGAGCGGGTGGGGGCCCGTTCCGTTGACGTGTGCTCGGGTCCGTCAGTGCGCCCGGAACACTCCCGTGGGGGGACGTGCGCGCGTGAAAAACTGGCGAGAAGAAACCCAACCCGAAATGCCGCAGGTCGTCCTGGATGCCCGGGATGTGCCCGTGACGGGCGACGACGGGGTGGAAGCGGGCGTTGCTGACGCCGGCGGGGCGGAGACGGGCGTTGCGGCCGCCGACGGTGGCGAGGCGGCTCGGGCCGCGGGAGTCGCCGGGGCCGCGGGTGCGACCGAGGTGTTACGGGCCGGGTCGTCACGGGACCCGTGGAGCGTGGTCGAGCCGCCGATCCCGGTGTTTCTGCGCGACCCGGTCCCGGACCCCGTCCACGACCCAGACGAGGTGACCGTCCAGAACGACGTCGGTGCCGTACGAATACGGCCGACCGGGCCGACGGGGCCGGTACGGTCCGCCGCTGCGGGGGTCTCCAGGGCTTCCGGGGCTTCCGGGGCTTCCGGGGCTTCCGGGGCCTCCGGGGCCCCCGGTTCTTCCGAGGGCTCAGGCGCTCCCGACGTCCCCGTCCCCGTCTTCGTCGACGCGTCGGGGCGTCGCAGCCGCCGGCTCCGCAGGCTCGGGGCGGCCGTCGGCCTAGCCTGTGCGGTCTACGCGGTGGTCATCGTCGTCACCCTGCTGTCCGGGAGTTCCGCCGCGCCCTGGCTGCCGGTGCCCGGACAGAACGCCGACAGGCCTGCCGGCAAGGTCGACGACTCGCCGCGGCCCGCGCGGTCGCCCCGGTCCTCGGACGACGGCGCCTCGGTGGCCGGCCCGGCCGTGAGCGGCGGTACCACCCCGTCGGCCGGTACCTCCTCCCGGGCGTCCGGAACCGGAAAGGGGACCGAGCGGCCGAGCGCGTCGGCCTCCGCGCGGCCGACCGCGTCCTCCGGGGTGACGGTCACCTCGCCGAAGCCGGGGTCGTCGTCCGCCTCCGCCGCGCCGTCCACGGTCCCGCCCACCTCCGACGGGCCCTCCTCTCCCGCCTCGTCGCCGCCGCCGGTCTCGCCCAGCGAGTCGGCCGCCCCCACCGGCGGCCCGGTCGCCCAGGGCGCGCCCAGGCACACCCGCACCGGCGGCGCCTCCGCTCCCGCCCCCGTCCTCTGATGCCGTCCCGTACCCGGCGCCGCTCGGCCGTCGCCTACGCGTCCCGCCGCCGCCCGACCGCCGCCCCGCTTCCCGGCGCCGCCGCCTCCCCATGCGTCTGACGCTGCCCGTCCTCCTCCTCGTCGCCCTGACGGCGATGCTGATGCTGCGCGGCTACGTGCACAGCGAGATCCTCGCGGACCACCGCATCCGCCCCGAGGCCGCCGCCGGCGAGGTCCCGGAGAAGATCCTGGACGGCGGCCCGGTCATCGACACCCGGAACGGCCGTACGACGTCACTGCGCATCCCCGACCACCACCTGGTCCTCACCTTCGACGACGGCCCCGACCCGACCTGGACCCCGAAGGTCCTGGACGTCCTGAAGAAGCACCACGCGCACGCCGTCTTCTTCGTCACCGGCACCATGACCTCCCGCCATCCCCAGCTGGTCCGGCGCATGGTGGCCGAGGGCCACGAGGTCGGCGTGCACACCTTCAGCCACCCCGACCTGTCGTACCAGTCGAAGAAGCGCATCGACTGGGAGCTGTCCCAGACCCAGCCGGCGATCACCGGCGCGGCCGGCATCCGTACCTCCCTCTTCCGCCCGCCGTACTCCTCCTCCGCCGACGCGATGGACTCTCCTGACCGGTGACCTGGTACATCGGCACCCGCGGCTACATCACCGTCGTCAACGACAGGGACGGCGGGGACTGGCGCAAGCCGGGCGTCGACCGGATCATCCGCAACGCCACCCCGCGCGGCGGCAAGGGCGCGATCGTCCTGATGCACGACTCGGGCGGCGACCGCCACCAGACCGTCCAGGCCCTGGACCGCCTGCTGCCCCAGCTGGAAAAGCGCGGCTACCGCTTCTACAACCTCACCGAGGCCCTGCGCGCCCCGAGCGCCCACACCCCGGTCGCCGGCCCCGACCTCTGGCAGGGCCAGGCCTGGATCCTCCTGGTCCAGGCGGCCGACGGAATCACGGACGTCCTGGTGGTCGGCCTGGCGGTGATCGGCGCGTCGGTGCTGGCCCGCTTCGCCCTGATGCTCCTGCTCTCGTGCCTGCACACCCGCAAGGTCCGCCGCAGGGGCTTCCGCTGGGGCCGCCGCGCGGTGACCGAACCGGTCTCGGTGCTCGTCCCCGCCTACAACGAGGGGCGTGGGTGTGGCCGGACGGGGGGGCGACGGGGAAGGGGGCGCCGACGGGCGTCGTGAGAGGCAGCAGCCGGCCTCAGTGCCATTCCTCGGGGCTGCGATCTACGGCGCGGCCTGCCGCCGGATCTCGGCGGACTCCTCCGGACCAAGGACCACCAGGGGGTCGGGTGCACCGCTGCTCACCGGCGTTCCCCCCGACGCAGCTGTGCCACGAAGTGCCCGAACTCGTCCAGGGACTTCTCCAGATCCTCTCGCCCTGCGTCGTCCTCGGGCAGGAGGGGGAGCCGGGGCGCGGCGAAGCGCTCGGCCCCCGTGTGCACGGCGCTCGCGAGGTCCTCGGCGGACGAGCGGTCGATGACCGTACCGTCGTGGAGGGTCTCGATCGAGCCGTCCTTTCCGCGCCGGAACGTCAGCGAGAAGGACGAGTCGACGGCGGCCGTCGTGAAGGATCGGCCCCGGCCCGGCAGGAAACGGCGCAGGCCGTCCATGAGGAGGGGCAGCGAGAGATAGATCATCATCGCCTGGTCCGGGGTGCGGTACCGCGAACTCGCCTCTCCCTGGTCGCCCCGGACGTCCATGTGCCCCAGGTCGAATCCCGAGGGCGGGGGTGCCTCGTTCTCGGCAACGGAGAACCCGAACCGGATCACCCGTGAAATCCGTGGACGTGAGGGCGCTTTCAGCCGTCCCGGGTCCTTCGCCATCCGGTCAGTGTGCCGCGAGGTCGTCCGAGAAGGGGGCGGT
Organism: Streptomyces sp. NPDC013157; assembly: GCF_042899865.1. Lineage (NCBI taxonomy): Bacteria > Bacillati > Actinomycetota > Actinomycetes > Kitasatosporales > Streptomycetaceae > Streptomyces > Streptomyces sp. NPDC013157. The sequence continues at coordinate 80,899 of NZ_JBIBAK010000010.1, forward strand.
GTCGTCTCCCCACCGGAACGTGTAGCCGCCTTGCTCGGCGTCGAAGGCCACCCGCAGGCCACGGTCCGGTAGGTCGAACTGTTGCCTGAGCCAGCCGTCCATGGCCAGGGCCGCGACTTCCGACCGGAAGTGGGCGAGAGGATAGGTGAACGATGCCACCCTCACGGTCACGCCGTCGGGATGCCGTGCCACCAGGGCCGGGGCGTGTGCCGCCAGGCCGTAGGCCAGCCACGACGCGTCCCGCCAATGAACCCCCGCGGGCAGTGCCAGGCGCACCTGCCGGTCGATCTGCAGGAAGAACTCGCCCTCGGCACCCGTGGGAGCGCACTCGGCGGTCAGGTCGGCAGCGAGCCCGCCGAGCGGGCTCCGGAAGCGGTACTTGAAGGTGCTGCTCACGTTGGATTGATCCTAGAACTTCAGGAGATGGAAGACTGACTTGCTGAAGATGTTCTCCGCTTGGCCCATGCCGGTGGGTGCCCGCACATAGTCATAGTCGTGCGGAAGGCCATCACCCCAGAGTCTGCTGTGCTTGTCGGCGAATTCGGTTGCCGCGTCCTCGCCGATTTCGTGCAGGTCGATCTTCTTCATATTGTCGAAATCGCCGGCACTGACTCTGAACGGCATGACCTCCACTTCGGCGCCACGCCCCCGAAGCCGTTCTGCGTAACGTTCGGCGTCGGCTCGGGACTCCCACGAGTAAACCCCCTCCCCGTAATGACCGCGATTCTCGGCCGTGGGCCACGGTGTTCCGTCACCGCGGAGACGTCTGGCGTTTTCCGCATCTTGGACGGTGAAGAACTCATGGTAGTCGGGGGCCAGTCCGAGGCTGTCGGAGTGGGTGTGCGGGGTGGGTACGTAGGCGATCGGGTTCGGTGCGGGTTCGAGGCCCAGCGGATCGGGAGACAGATACCGGGCGCTCTCCGGGTCGTAGTGCCGGAAGTAGTTGTAGTGCAGTCCCGACTCCGGGTCGAAGTACTGTCCCGGGAAACGAAGCGGTGTGTATGCGGTGCTGTCGGCGGTCCAGGCCGTGCTTCCCCACACGGTCGTGCGTGTCTGCCACACGATCTCGCCGCACTCGTCGACGAGTTCGCGCGGCGCACCGACGAGATCGGTGACGATGGCGAAGAAGCGCAGATCGACGCTCTCCTGCGGGCTCTCGTTCGTCGTCGGCGCGGTGACCTGCTCGGTTTGACACACTGGTCGGCGACCCTGGTGATCCCAGGTGAGCGTGACCGTCTGCGGCACGTCGTCGCCGATGGTGGTCTGTTCACAGAGGGTCGTACCGTCCCACGCGAAGTCCGTCCGCTCGACCACCCGTTCACCGTCCGCGTCCATGCGCACCTTGGCGATGCGGCGTCCGAGCGGGTCGTAGGCGTAGCGCCACAGTGTGCCGTCGGGCGTGCGCACCGCTGTCAGGCGGTCCTCCGCGTCCCATGTGTAGTGCCAGGTGTCGGGTTTGCGGGAGAGGCGGATCCGCTGCCGCAGGACGACGCGGCCGAGGGCGTCGTGTTCGTACCGCACACGGCCCGCGCGAGTGATCCTCGTTCCGTCGTAGACCCGTTCGCCGGTCGCCTCGTGCCCCGGATGTGTGTCCGGCCAATCGGCGCGAGTCTGGTTTCCTGCCTGGTCATAGGCGTACGACTCGGACCAGGCGGGTGCGTGCACGGCTAGGACCCGGCCCAGGGGGTCCAGATCGAACCGTTGCTGACCGGCGAGTTGCTCGTCGACACCGGCCAGCGCACCGTCGGCACGGTAGCTGTACGAACGCCGCTGCACCGACGCGCCGTCTCGGCCGGTGACCGACTGGGCGGTGAGACGTCCCAAGGGATCGAAGGCATGCGTCAGTGTGAGCTCGCATCCGAACCGTCTGATGGTCTCGCGTCCGACTTCGTCATATCCGAAGTCCACGCTCCGGCCCGAGGATGTGAGCCGTGCGGGTCGGCCGGCTTCGTCGTAGCTCCATGAACTTACGGCGCCCCCGGGTGTTGTACGGCGAGTGCGCCGCCCCAGCCCGTCGTGGGCATGGGCGACCGTGCGTCCGTTGATGCTTTCGGAGACCAGGCGGCCGAGCGCGTCCCGGCGCAGCTCGACCGTCGCCTCAGGGCCTGCCGCCTCGACGAGTTCGCCGACGGCGTCGTAGACGAACGTGGTCACCCGGCCGTGGGCGTTCTTGCGAGTGACCCTTCCCATGACGTCCCGCTCGTAATGGGTCGTCCGGCCCAAGGCGTCTGTACGGGACGAAAGACGGCCCGCGACATCATGGGTGTAGGTGAGGACCCGGTCGTCGAAATCCTTCTCCGACACGAGTCGTCCGGCTGCGTCGTAGTCGTAGATCCACTGCAGGCCCTGGGGGCTGCCGACCTTCCTCAGACGCAGCCCGGCGTCGTACGAGAATTCGTACCGTGCTCCGTCGGGGCCGGTGCGCGCGGCGAGGAGGTCGAAATGCGTGTACTCGTAGCGGGAGACCGCGCCGTTGCGGTCGATGTGGGCGGTTCGGTTGCCCTCTCCGTCGAACTCCCAGAGCTCGGCCGAGCCGTCCGGAGCGACCCGCTCGGTCAGACGCCCTTCTACTGTCCACCTGAGCCGCGTCACGGATCCCGTTGCGTCGGTGACCGCGGCCGGCCTGCCGAAGGCGTCCCGTACACAGCTCGTCACCGCGCCCGCGGGATCCATGGTCGACAGCGGCAACCCGGCCGGGTCGCAATGCACCGCCGTGACCTGGCCCAGGGGATCGACGACTGAGGAGAGGCGGCCCCCCTCGTCGTAGGTGAAGCGCGTGGTGTTGCCCGCCGGGTCGGTGACAGAAGAGCGGTTGCCGCGGTCGTCGTAGGTGAGACGGTGGACCAGTCCGTCAGGGGTCGTCACTGTCACGGGGAGGGAATGTTCGTTGTATTCCACCCGGGTCTCGTAGCCGTCCGGGCGTACGACCCTGAGGGGCTGGTCGTGCTCGTTGTTCGTGAACCATGTGGTGCGGCCGAGGGCGTCGGTCCAGGACAACAGCCGGTGGTGTTCGTCGTACTCGGTCCTGGTGACCGCCCCCAGCGGATCTCTCTCGGCGATGACCTGGCAGTTGTCGTTTACGGTGAAGCGGGTGACGGCGCCTTCGGCGGTTGTGAGAGTGGTGATGCGGCAGTCGGGCCAGGCGGGGTCGGTGCCGTCGTAGTCGAGGGTGATGGTGATGTGACCGGCTTCGCCGCCCTCGGCGATGCAGCGGTCGTGGTCGTCGTAGGTGTAGGCGTAGCGGCTGTTGTTGGTGTCGGTCCAGGAGGTGACACGCAGCCGGTCGTCGTAGGTGAAGCGAAGGGGCAGGCCGGAGGAGTTGACCGTCTCGGTGAGGTTGCCGTCGGTGTAGCCGTAGCGCTTGACGACGACGTCCGAGCCGTCCTCGGCGGCTCCGGCCAGAGCGAGCGCGGTGACACGGCCGTCGTCGGAGGTGAACTTGAGGTGGTAGCCGCCGGAGTGGTGGATGGCGAGCGGGGTGCCGTGCTCGTCGTACTCGAAGGCGATGGTGTGCTGGTTGCGGTCGGATATCTGCGTGAGCAGGGCGGTCCCGTCGGCGGTGGGGCGCGTGAAGTGCCGGGTCCGGCCGGTGAGGGGGTCGGTGATGCGGTAGCCGCCGTCGTCGTGGCGGGTCAGGGGGCGGCGGGGGCCGGCCTCCGGCATGACCGGGGTGTGGGACGCGGCGGGGTGGGGGTAGGCGAGGAGCAGGCCGTCCTCGGTGACGTGGACGACGCCTTGTTCGTCAACTTCCAGACGCTCATCGAGGGTGGACGCCCAGCTCGGGCCGAACCACCACCCGCAGCGGTAGTCGGAGGCGACACGGCGGGTGAAGGCCAGCGGCAGCAGGCCAGGCAGTTCGATGTCGTTCTGCGGGAGATACATGGCGCCGGTGGCCATGTCGACGGGGTCACTGCCCTTGGATCGGACGACGCTCTTGAGCCGGTTGAATGCCCCTTCCGCCCCCTCGGCCAGCATGCCTCGGGCATTCTTGCCCAGCCCGCGGACGGCGAGGCTCATGGCCTTCATGCCGCCGCGGAGGTTCTTCATCTCCTTGAGGCCCTTGGCGATTTTGCCGAGGCTGGTGATGCCCTTGCCGCCGGGTATGCAGTCCAGGGCGGCGAACGCCACGTCCCATAGTGAGGCTTGCCCTTGGGAGTATTTGTAGAGGGTGTCGGCGAGGACGACGAGGGCGGCGACGAGGACGATGGCGCCGAGGATCGGCCCGCCGATGATCATCGCGATGATCCCGACGACCGCGACGACGACCTTGCAGACGGTGACGATGGTGTCCCAGTTGTCCTCGAACCAGTGGCCGACGTCCTGCCACCAGTGCCGGTTCGGTATCCCGGCGTCGGACGCCTCGTCGATCTTCCGCTTCGCCTCCCCGGCCGCGTCGTCGCGCATCTTGCGGGCGTCCTCGGCCATCTTCTTCGCGGCGTCGAGGGCGTTCTGCGCGGTGGTGACGTCCGACTGGGCTTTGGTGTGGGCGGACTTGGCGCTCTGCACGTCCCGGGTGGCCGCCCGCACCTTGCCCTCGTCCGGCTTGTCGGCGTCCGATTTGCTGCCGGTGGGATCGTCCTTGTACTTGTCCGCTTCCTTCGTCGCCCGCGTCACCCACGAATCGGCCGAGGAGAGACGGGACTTGGCGGAGGACAGGTCCGACTGGGCCTCCTTCGCCTTGGCGAGGGCCTTGTCGGCCAGGGCCTGGGCCCGCTCCAGCTTGGGCCAGTAGTCCGCGAGGGCGTCGCCGCACATCTCGTAGGACTTCTTCAGCTTCTTCAGGTTCTTCGGGACGTCCTTGAACTGCTCCTTGAACACCTCGGCCGACTTGCCCGCCCACTGCAGGAGCGTGTCCTCGCCGGCCATGCCCTTGACCAGGCGCAGGGCGTCGGAGACGTCGTCGGCGAAGGCGTGGAGTTGCGTGGCGAGAGTGCGGACGCGCTGCGGGTCACCGGGGGTGGGGTCCTTGTCCAGGTCGAGTGGATGCCAGTCCGCCGGTCGGTAACCCGCCATGATCCCGCAACCCCCGTCGCGTACGCCTCGTCAACAAGCCTGTGCACACGTGAAGTTACAGGTCCGGTCGGTTTGAGGTGAAGGCCGTTCGGTGATGCGGGCTCGGATACGCGCCCCGTCTGGGTGTGTGGGGCATCTCGCCTTCCGGTGCCCGATCTGGCCAACAGCCTTTGCGGAGGCCAACTGACGGTCGCGGCGATGTCACGGGACAGCACCAAAGCCGAGGCCGGGGCAGCGAGTTGTCCAACTATGATCCGGCATGCACGCTTCGTTCGACCGGGTCGCAGCAAATCGCTCTGGTGCGTTCCGGATGGACCCCGATAGCGTATTCGCTGCTTCGCAGACCCCAACCGCCCCACCAGGAGCCCACCGTGACCCGCCGTTCCCGCCTGCTCACGACAGCCACCGCCGGTGTGACGGCCGCACTGCTGCTTGCCGGATGCGGTGGAGGTGACGGAGGCAAGGACAACTCGAACGGCAAGATCGCGGGGGCGGACACGGGGGCGTCGGCTTCGGCTTCCCCTAGCCCTTCGGCTTCGGCAGCTGAATCGGGGCGGCCGAAGATCACATTGCCGTCGGATGTGACGTTGACCTTCGAAGGTGGCCAGACCGGTGATGCGGTGAAGGACGCCGTGCTCGCGGACGGAGCGGAAAGGGCGCGGGCGGAGGACGCTGCTATCACCGGAACTGATCCCAAAGGCGAGGGACTCGCCTACTACAACACGGGCAAGGCTCTTGAGGCCACACTGTCCTGGGTCGCCCAGTTCAAGAAGGCTAACGTCACGATCACCGGCGTTGTCCGGTACTACGACCGCAAGGTGACACTCAAGAGCAAGACGTCGGCCATCCTCACGTTCTGTGGCGATGAGAGCAAGGGCTTCAGCAAGAACAAGAAGACCGGAAAGATCAATAAAACACCTGTCAACAAGGACAGCTACGTCTCGTACAACACCAGGCTCGACAAGAACTCCGACGGCGTTTGGCAGACATCGCAGATTATTTCCATCAGGGGGGCAGCTCAGTGTCAGCCGTAGCCAGAGGAACATGCGCATTCCTGGTTGGCATTGTGATGTGGAGCTCCGGGCCAGCGGCCTGGGCCACCATCACTCCCGGCGGGGGCTCTGGCACCAACAGCCAGGTAAACGGTAACCAGAAGAACGGCGAGATCTCCGCGACCGCCGGTGCCGTCGTCTACGACCTCTCCAACAACGGCTCCGGCGCATCGACCGGTGCGGTGACGCCGACCACGACCTGGACCCCGCCCGCCTGTTACTACGCGCCCAAGTACTCACCTGACGCGCTTGAGGCCTACCTGACGCCGATCTGGGAGGCCGACTCGACGGGCTACGAGTGGGATGCCACGCAGCGCGACCGCTACGTCAACGGGAAGCCGTACAAGGACTTCAACAAGGACAAGGCGGGCAAGGGCTACTGGTGGGACTCGTACGTCACCCCGGGCCGTGAGGGAGACCCCGGCGCGCTCGACTGCACGAAGCCCATCTTCTGGGTGGACACGGGTGAGGACCCGCCGGCCGACGTACCACAGGCGGTCACCCCGGAGATCCTCGCCCAGCTCGCCTACAACCAGATCCGCGTCCCCAGCACGAAGGTGACCCTGGCCCCGGCGGACAGGACGAAGGTCAACCTTCCCACCTGGGCCTGGCTGGACGGTGCCGAGTTCAAGCCGGTCTCCGTCACCGCGTCCGTTCCCGTGCTGGGCATCAGCGCGACGACCACCGCCACGCCGTACTCTCTCAAGATCGACCCCGGTACCTCGGACGCGGTCACGTATCCGGCCTCGGGCGTCTGCGAGTTCAAGAACGGCAGCATTGGTGAGGCCTACGCCAAGGGAAAGGCCGGTGAGACGCCACCCTGTGGGGTGAAATACCTGCACTCCTCGGGCACGGGCTCGTACCCACTCAAGGCCACGATCACCTGGAAGATCAGATGGAAGGGTACCGGAACGCCAGGCGGGCCCCTCGATGACGGCGTCTTCGGGGCCACCCAGGATGTCATCGTCCAGGAGATCCAGTCCGTCAACAGGTGAGCGAGAGTCGGCCCGGAGCTTTCCGGCCTAGGAGGGGCCTTGGGCGACAGGACCAGAATCGACGATCTCGATGTGCTCAAGAGCGTGTCCACAGGCATCGAGAAGATCGTCGAGGAGTTGCAGGGGCTCGACGACAAGAACAAGTACGGCTGGAGCCGGGAGGTCGTAGGGCACGAGGAGCTCACGGACCGGCTTGACGACTTCGCTGACAACTGGGACTACAAGCGGGGGAAACTCGAGGGCGAGTTGGGCAAGCTCGCGGCAATCACGAAGGCTGCGGCCCAGGCCTACGAGCAGATAGACACAGACCTCGCCGACGCGGTCCGCAAGCAGGAGAAGCCCTAGAGGCAAGGGGAATGATGTCCCGACCGAAGGACTGGTCTCCGGTCGAGCTGGACTCCGACCCGGTGTCCGGTGATCCAGAGGCCGTGGCGAAGTTGGGTCGGCGATTCCGCTCAGTGGCGGATGCCATCAGAAGGCAGACCGGCAACATCGAAGCCCTCTGCGGGGTGGACGGCTGGCAGAGCGATGCCGCGAACGAGTTCCGCAAGGCGGCCGAGGGGACCGTCGGCCGCCTGAAGAAGGTCCTGGACCGTTTCGAGACCGCTGCCGACCTCCTGGGCGAGCAGACGGACCAACCTGATGAGAAGTACGCCTCTGTCCTGGCGTCCTCCCAGCAGGCGGCGGACAAGGCCCGTAACGATGCCGAGCGCGACCGTGAGGAGCGGGAGCGTCTCGACAAGTCGCTCGACGCCCTGGACAAGTCCGCGGGTGACTATGAGCAGAAGAAGCACGACCTCACCACGAAGCGGGACGAGGTCGACGGTCGTGTCAAGGACGCCATCAGGCGGGTGCACGCTGCCAAGAACGCCCGCAACCGAGCCGGTGAGAAGGCGGCTCGCGCTCTGGAGGCGCTCATTGACCACGACAAGCTGAAGGACTCCACCTGGGAGAACATCAAGGGAGCGCTCAAGAGCATTGCGGACATCGCCGGCTGGGTGGCGACAGCCTGTGCTCTCGCCTCGCTGCTGGTCGGCTGGATCCCGGTGATCGGCTGGGCGCTGGCGGGTGTCCTGGACGCGATCGCCCTGCTCGCGACCGTGGTGTCTTTCGCCTGTCATCTGGTGCTCGTCTTTTCGGGAGACGCGAGTATCGCCGACCTGGTTCTGGACGGCGTGGCCCTGCTCACGCTCGGGCTGGGCCGCGCCGCGCTGAGTGCGGGCAAGGCGGCCGCGGCCGGCGTGCGGGGGGTACAGACGGCGAGCCGCTCCGCCCGGGCGGACTTCCTCGCAGCCAACTCGATCTCCGGCAGATCGGTGAAGGCGGCCAACACGCTGAAGGGCAAGGCCACCAAAGCTGCGAACCAAGCCGCCGAAGAGGCGTCACAGAGGCTCGCGGGTGACTTGCCAGGTGCTTTCGGGAAGCTCGGTGAGTTCAAGCACGTCCTGAACCCCAAGGTGATCTACCAGGACACGGTGGACGCCGTGAAGGGCCTCAAGGACTTCAAGGACGTGGGGAAACTCTTCGGAAGGGATGCTTGGCGAGGAGCCCGGCCCTTCGGCAATCCGGAATGGGTGGAGTCCAGCAAGGCACTCAAAGAGGTGCCGATCCTCGGAAAGTTCGAAAGCATGGGCGGTGTGAAGTTCACCGACTATGTGCGATCCGCTGGGCAGAGGTGGCTTGGCTACACTGCCGCGGCGACCGCCATCGACGGGAATGACAAGCTCCACGGCCTCACGGAATGGGATAATCCGTACAACAAGTGGAAGACCGCTTGGACGGTGGGTTCGTGACGGCCAGGAGGAATTCCGAGTGAGTGACGACGCGATGTGGCAGTGCCTGATCTCCGAGCCCGAGGGCAGTATCCGACTCCCCGTCGGAGAGAACGCGGAGCTCGGTGAGTGGGCCAAGCGCGCGGCCCGGCAGTATCTGGGCACAGATGCTCCGCGAAGCGAGACTCGTGAACTTGCCTCTGTGCTGGCCCGGGTGGCGGCCACGGCTGATCTGGGCGACCCCACGTTCGCCTATGCCTATGTGATCGACGCGGCAAAAGCGCTGACCGCCGTCTACGAGGTGCACGACTACGACGGCGACGGATACCGGTCCACTGACCGTCTTCCCGAGCTCCTGGAAGCTGTCCTCCCGACGTCACCCGAGCGCCGGAGCGTGACCGAGGTGAATCTTCCGGCCGGGCCCGGTGTACGGGTCCAGGAACTCCACTCGGTCGAGACCGGCTCGCTCTTCAAGAAGAAGACGATGATGGAGACGGTTACCTACGCGCTGCTTCCGCCGCAGGTCGACAACATCCTCGTTTTCCGGATGTCGTGGACCAATCTCGTCTTCGGCGAGGCGCTTCTGGAGTTGGCGCAGATGCTGGCCGAGTCGCTGGAGCTCGCCGAGATCAAGGAAGGCTGAGGAATGCCAGACGCCGTCGCCGGCGGCTTCACCGATGGCGGACTCCCGCCCACCGACTACGGCCTCGTCGTTCCGGACGGCTGGTTCCGGATTCCGCTTGAGCCCGATGGCTGGAAAGGGCCGATCAAAGCACTGACCGAGCGGGTCTTCGACGGTCAGGACGATGCCGTACTGCTCAAGCGAGAATTCAGCAAGGCACTTCGCGCTCGTGCAGAAGAGGGCTACGACAACGGCGGTGTCGAGTTCTACATCTCCACGACTTCCATCGGCCCGGTGCCCCTGTCCTCCTCGCTCCTGGTAACCGTCGTCCCTCCAGGCCAGGGGTTCCGCCTGGACGCCCGCGGGAGCTCTCAGCAGATCACCGCCGTCGAACTCCCCTTTGCCGGCCCGGCGACCATGCGACGCACCCGTACGGTTCCGGTTGCCGATGACTCCTCCGGTAACCGGCTGCCTGTGACCGTGGTCGACTACGCCGTCAGTGTCCCGGGCACCGAAGCCGTTCTCCTGCTCACCTTCTCGACATCCCTGGACATGTTCGCCGACGCCCTGGTCGACCTGTTCGAGGCAGTCGCCAAGTCGCTGCACTGGAAGTGACTGTCACTCCGACTGCTCGGGTTCCAGAGCAGCCCGCCCGACCGCCGAGCAAAGCGTCCGGACCACCGGGACGTCGGCGCACGTGGTCACTCGTCGAACCACGCCACCAACCGCACGTTCTCCTCGCTGTGCACCCCCGCCAGGGCCTCCATCACCGTCCACACCGGGGCCCACGGGCCGTCCTCCGGGACCGCGTCGCGGCGGCGGAGGCGTTCGGCTCGGTAGAGCGTGGTGCCGGTGGTCCATTGGGTGCCCTCGGGGTGGAGGCCGGCCAGGTCTGCCGGGGACGTCGTCAGCGTGTTGATGCCGCTCGCTCGGGCGAAGCCTTTGCTCCAGTCGCGGTGGTGGACAAGGCGGAGGGTGCCGTCCGGGGTGCGGTGGTAGCGGGTGATGTGGGTGGTTCGGGGGATCGCCGGTTCCGTCCAGTTGATCGCCCTCGCCTCCGGCCACGTCAGCCAGGTCTCGGCGAAGGCCGCGGCCGCCCAGGTGGAGTGCTCCTGGCGGACCTCGGGGGACGTGTCCGGCGGTAGGCCTCGGTCCGGCGCCACCGGGCGCCAGGTGGCGGCGAAGTCGCGTACTCCGAAGAGGCAGGCGAAGCCGTCGTAGTCCCTCGGCATCCCCAGCATCGACAGGCTGATGGCCGGGGACCATGCCGTCTCGTCGTGGTTCAGGCCCTCCCGCCAGGTGCGGCACTCGATCCAGCCGTGGATGTCCGTTCCCATGCGGTCATTGGGGCCGTGGCGGTGCCACGAGGGAGACGAAGTGAGCCCAGGTGGAGGTTGCGACGGTGAGGTGGGGGCCGGTGGGGTTCTTCGAGTCGCGGATGTGGACGGCGTGGGGTGTGGGGGCCATCTCGACGCAGTTCGAGCCGTCGCCGCTGTGGGTCGACTTGCGCCAGTGGAGTATGTGCACAGGTGCCTCCTCAGAGGTCAGAGGTCCAGGACCCGTTGGTTGATGAAGTCGCGGGTTTTGGCTGGTGAGAGCGAGCAGGATTCCATGCGGCCCAGTACGGCTCGGTACTTGCTCAGCTGGGCCTCGGCGTCGAGGAACTCGCAGGCACCGTGATGGGAGTCCAGCTGAACCGTGTCGAGCTGCGGCACGGGACCCTCCACGTAGTCGAAGGACTGACCGGTGGTCGGGAAGTTGTCAGCCTCGAAGGGGATCACTCGGACGACGACGTGCGGGAGTTCACTCATTTCGAGCAGGTGCTTGAGCTGGCCGCGGGCGACGGCCGGGCCGCCGAAGCACATGCGGAGTGCGGCCTCATGGATGATCGCGGTGTACGGGGGTGGTGCTGCCCGGTGCAGGATGCCTTGCCGCTTGATCCGGTGAGTGAGACGGTGCTCGATCTCGTGCTGACGCATCGGCGGCACCACCGACCGGAAGAGCTCGCGGGCGTGATCTGTTGTCTGCAGCAACGCGGGGATGTGAATGAGTAGCGCCACCCGCAGCGCGGAGGCGTGGTGCTCCAGCTCGGCCAGATCGACCAGCGCCACGGGTACGTGTTCGCGGTACTCCTCCCACCAACCCCGACTGCGTCGGCCTGTCATGGAGGCCAGCGCGTCCATGAGTTCCTCGTCGGAGCAGTCGTAAGCACGTGCCATGGAGCGCAACCGGTCCGCGCTGACCGGCGTGCGGCCTGTCTCGATCATGCTGACGCGCGCTTGGTTGACGCCGAGAAGTTCACCGGCGCTCGTGGCGGTGAGCCCGGCCCGTTCCCGGAGTTTCCGCAGCTCCGCGCCCAGCCGTCGCTGTCGGAGCGTGGGGCTTTCGGTGGACGGCACACCGTCTCCCTTCTGGCATGAGGCGGCCCAGTGCACCCTCACATGAGTGAAGCATGGATGCATTCACGGCATTTAGTTAGATCCATCTAACCATCTGCTCTACGGTGAGAACGCACCGCTCAACCAGCCGCTTCGGTAAGCCGGAAGCGCACCCCCAGGCAGAGCCACCGCCCGGCGCGGTCGTTGAGCGAACCCGAGTCCCGTCTCTCGTCGGAGGTCCTCGTGGACACCGTATTCCTGCCCGACACCTGGACGTACGCCCTTCGCCTGCCCCGTGATCCCCGCGCGGCACGCGTCGCACGTATGACCGTACGAGCGGTGCTCAGCGGTCACGGCAGAGGCGAGGCTCTCGACGCCGTCGAGTTGTTGGCCTCGGAGCTCGTCACCAACGCCTACCGGCACACCCGCGGCCCCGCCTCCCTCCGGCTCACCGCTCTCGCGGACGGACGGCTGCGGGTCGGGGTCTGGGACAGCCACCCGCGTATCCCCGCTCCCTTCGGGGAGCCTCCCAGGGACCGCGTGCCGTACGTCCCGGCGGAAGCCGAGCGGGGGCGCGGCCTGCGACTCGTGCAGGAGTACGCGGACTCGTGGGGCGGCCTGTCCGTCGGGGACGGCGGTCCGCTCGACCGCGGTGCCGGGAAGCTGCTGTGGTTCGAGGTCGGCGAGTGCTGACGGCGGGTCAAGCTCGGGTCAATCCGCCCGGTGGCCGTTCTCTCGGTGCACGCCACATGGAACACTTCCTGGGTTGCAGAAGTGAAAAGAGTGGCTCGGCCGACGGGGAGCGGATGCGATGAGCGCGCGGCAAGTACGGAAGATGTTCCAGTTGATGGCCAGTGGTGAGCCCGTCGAGCTCACCAACGCCTGGGCCTCCGTGAAGAAGCTCGCCCGGCTCGCCTTCATCGCCCAGCAGTTCGGGTACGAGTACGCCGACGCCCGCCACACCGGCTCCCGCAACAACGTGCTCAAGCTCCTGATCGTGCCGGATCACAGCCCGCAGGGGCAGGCGCGCGCCGCGCAGAACTGGGCGCAGTACCCGAACGCCGCCGACGGTGTCTCGCTGCCGCCCCTCGTCCCCGACGCCGTCGAACTCCTCAAGGCCCGGATCCAGTTCGACCTCACCGGGAAGAACGCCGAGAAGCGCATGCTGCTCGGGGCCGGTGGTATCACGCTCGGGCTGGTGCTGGCCGCGGCGCGCGCCGGCGGGAGTGCGGGGGCCTTCGTCGTCTCCGGGGTCGTATGGGTTCTCCTCATGGCGGTCATGGGGCTCGGGTTCTTCGTCACGCGCGGACGCAACGCCAAGTTCGCGCAACGGCTCCAGGCCGCCGGGTTCATGCCGGTGACGGGGGAGGGCGGGCGGGTGCGGTATCTGCCGCCGGGCACGCCCATGCCCATGCAACAGGGCCCCATGCAGCACCCCCAGTACCAACCCCAGCCCCAGTACCAGCCCCCGCAGCCCCCGCAGCAGCCCGGCCCCTACGGCCCGTACGGCGGCCAGCCCGGCCAAGGCGGCCAGCCCGGCCAAGGCGGCCAGGGCGGCCAAGGCGGCCAGCCCGGCTACGGCCCCTACGGCGGCCAGCCCCCCGCCGCACCCGCACCCGCACCCACCCCCGCCGGTTACGGTCAGCAGCCCCCCACCCCCTACACCCCCGGCCCCTACGCCCCGCCCCCGCAGCCTGCCGGCCCCTACGCCCCCGGCCCCTACCAGCAGCAGCCCCCGCAGCCCCCGCAGCCGCCGTACCCCTCTCGCTGACCCGGCGCCCGGCCCGGACCTCTCACCCGCCCTCTCTCCGGGGTGAGAGCAACGTTCCCTTCCGGTCACCCACAGCCACAGCGCGGAAACGACGCCTCCCTACCTTCGTGGCCTAGTCACTCGTAGCAGACCGAGCACGCGGAGCACCGTGGAGGCGTCATGACAGCCCCAGCCCCTACTTCCCGTAGTCGCTGGATCCAGGAGTGGGATCCGGAGGACGAGACCTTCTGGAAAGAGACCGGGGAGAAGATCGCCCGCCGCAATCTGTTCTTCTCCGTGCTCTCCGAGCACATCGGGTTCTCGATCTGGACCCTGTGGTCCGTGCTGGTGCTCTTCATGGGGCCGGAGTACGGGCTGACCCCGGCCGACAAGTTCCTGCTGACGTCGATGGTGACCCTGGTCGGTGCCGTCGTGCGCGTGCCCTACACCTTCGCCGTCGCGATCTTCGGCGGGCGGAACTGGACGATCATCTCGGCCAGCCTGCTGCTCATCCCGAGTGTCGCCGCGTTCGCCGTCATGAAGCCGGGGACGTCGTTCGACACCTTCCTGTGGATCGGGCTCCTGGCCGGCATCGGCGGGGGCAACTTCGCCTCCTCCATGACCAACATCAACGCCTTCTTCCCGCTGCGGAAGAAGGGATGGGCGCTCGGGCTCAACGCGGGCGGCGGCAACATCGGCGTGGCGGCGATCCAGCTGGTGGCCCTCGCCGTCATCGGCGCGGGCGGCGGGCCGCGCGTGCTGCTGGGGATCTACATCCCGCTCATCGTCGTCGCCGCGGTCCTCGCCGCGCTCTTCATGGACAACATCGAGAACGTCAAGAACGACACCGGTGCCGCCAAGGACGCCGCGAAGGACGCCCACACCTGGATCATGTCCCTCCTCTACATCGGGACGTTCGGCTCCTTCATCGGCTACAGCTTCGCCTTCGGCCAGGTGCTGACCAACCAGTTCGGCCGTACGCCGCTGCAGGCCACGTATCTGACCTTCATGGGCCCGCTGCTCGGCTCGCTGATCCGGCCCGTGGGCGGCTGGCTCGCCGACAAGTACGGCGGCGCGAAGATCACCCTCTACAACTACACCGCCATGGCCGCCGCCACCGCTGTCCTGGTCGTCGCCAGCATGCAGAAGTCGCTGCCGCTGTTCGTCGTCGCGTTCGTGGTGCTGTTCTCGCTCACCGGGATCGGCAATGGTTCCACGTTCAAAATGATCCCCGGCATCTTCCAGACCAAGGCCCTCGCCAAGGGGCTGGAGGGTGAGGAAGCGGTCAAGTACGGACGTCGGCTCTCCGGTGCCTCCATGGGTCTCATCGGCGCGGTCGGCGCGCTCGGCGGCGTCGGCATCAACCTCGCCTTCCGGCAGTCCTTCCTCTCCTACGGCTCCGGCACCGGCGCGTTCGTCGCCTTCCTGGCCTACTACGGCCTGTGCTTCGCCATCACCTGGGCCGTATACCTTCGCCGGCCGGCCGCGCGGGCGCAGGCCACAGCCGCCACCGAGGCAAAGGCGCAGCTCAGCTACGCCGAGGTGTGACGTAACACTGGTGACATGAACCCGAACCGAGCCTGTCACGCACCGTTGACAGGCTCGTTCGGCATGCGGGTCAGCTAGGAGAGCAGCCATGGACGAGGAACAGCAGCAGCGACCGGAGGCCGGTCAGCACGGCCCTCTCGCGGGGTTCACCGTGGGGGTCACGGCCGCGCGCCGCGCCGACGAGCTCGGGGCACTGCTGCAGCGGCGCGGTGCCGCTGTGCTGCACGCCCCCGCCCTGCGCATCGTGCCGCTCGCGGACGACGGCGAGCTGCTCGCCGCCACGAAGGAGATCATCGACCAGGCGCCGGACATCGTCGTGGCGACCACCGCGATCGGGTTCCGGGGGTGGGTCGAGGCCGCGGACGGGTGGGGTTTCGGCGAGCAGTTGCTGCAGAGGCTGCGGAACGTCGAGCTGCTCGCCCGCGGGCCCAAGGTCAAGGGGGCGATCCGGGCCGCCGGGCTGACCGAGGAGTGGTCGCCGTCCTCCGAGTCCATGGCCGAGGTGCTCGACCGGCTCCTGGAGGAGGGCGTGGACGGCCGCCGGATCGCCGTACAGCTGCACGGGGAGCCGCTGCCGGGGTTCGTGGAGTCGCTGCGGGCGGCGGGCGCGGAGGTGCTGCCGGTGCCGGTGTACCGGTGGATGCCGCCGGAGGACCTGGGCCCGGTGGACCGGCTCCTGGACGCCGTCGTCTCCCGCTCGGTCGACGCGATCACCTTCACCAGCGCCCCCGCCGCGGCCTCCCTCGTCTCCCGCGCCGAGCACCGCGGGCTGCTCGGCGACCTGCTCGCCGCCCTGGGCCACGACGTCGTCCCCGCCTGCGTCGGACCGGTGACGGCGCTGCCGCTCCAGGCCCTCGGCGTCGACACGGTCCAGCCGGAACGCTTCCGGCTCGGCCCCCTCGTCCAGCTGCTCTGCCAGGAACTCCCCTCCCGCGCGCGGGCGTTGCCCATCGCCGGCCACCGTGTCGAGATCCGGGGGCACGCGGTCCTCGTCGACGGCGCGCTGAAGCCGGTACCGCCCGCCGGGATGTCCCTGCTGCGGGCGCTGTCGCGACGGCCGGGCTGGGTGGTGGCCCGCGCCGAACTCCTGCGGGCCCTGCCGGGCGCGGGCCGCGACGAACACGCGGTGGAGACGGCGATGGCCCGCCTGCGTACGGCCCTGGGCGCGCCGAAGTTGATCCAGACCGTGGTCAAGCGGGGGTACCGGCTGGCGCTGGACCCGGCGGCGGACACGAAGTACGCGGACGTGTGAGCGGACGTGTGAGACACCGAGGAGACACCGGCCGGGAGACCACGCACCGGTTCCCCGCTGCCCGGCGCTGTCCGGCGTGATCCTGGTGGGCGTTCGTCTGTACGATGCCCGCTCCGGGGGCTTCCTCCGCATCGGCACCGTGCGCGAGGCCATGAGCGCCGGCACAGCGAACGGAGCGCCATGGCACGCGTCGACAGGGTCTTCCTGCTGTGGCACGTACACCACCGTGCCGAGGACGAGGACGGAGAGATCCGGCACTTCGCCGCTCCCGACGACTACTGGTCCGACGAGGAGGCCGGGGACGACGTCAAACACCTCGGCGTCTACTCGACCCGCGAACTGGCGCAGGAACGCATCATCCAGGCCAGGCAGTTGCCGGGCTTCCGGGACGAGCCCGACTGCTTCCACATCGAGGAGGCGGCCATGGACGAGCCGGAGTGGACGGACGGCTACGTGACCGTGGGCCCGTCGTCCTGGTACGGAGTGCGATGCGTCTTCCGGCACCGCGGCCTCGGCGTGTACGAGGAGCGGGTCACGCTGTGGACCGCCCGTTCGGCGGACGAGGCGATCGGCCGTGCCGAGGCCGAGGCGGTCGAGTACTGCGAAGCGCTCGACGAGGTCGAGTACGCGGGCTTCGCCGAGGGGTTCCGTGTCGACGGGACGCCGGGGGAGGGGGCCGAGGTCTTCTCCCTCATGCGGGAGAGCGGGCTGCCGCCGGGGGAGTACGTACAGCGGTTCTTCGCCACGGGTGATGAGCGGACCGGCTGACCGGTGTACGACGTTCTGGGGACCGCCTGGCGACAACGGGCCGTAGCAGGCCGCCCGTTGCCCGTCACTCCGGTCCGTTCCTCCCCGGGCGCGCCGGGCCGTCCCGTGCGGCCGCGCGCGTGCGACGGGCCGTGCCCCGCTCCGCGGGCGTGCGCTCTGCCGGATCCCGGCCGGTGGGCGGCACGCTGGCGCCGGACCACGGCACACGGGGGACGGGGACGGAACATGACACGCTGGCAGCCCTTGCCGGCCACACTGCCGCGGGAGGCCCGGCATCTGGTCGAGCAACTGCGGCTCCTGAAGGGCCGTACCGGACTCAGCCTCGCCGGACTGGCCCGGCGCACCGCGTACAGCAAGTCGTCCTGGCAGCGCTATCTGAGCGGGGACAGACTGCCGCCGAGGAGCGCGGCGCAGGTGCTGTGCCGGCTGGCCGGCGGGGACCAGGCGCGGCTGCTGGCGCTGTGGGAGCTGGCCGAACAGGCGTGGCCGCAGGGCGCGGCGGAGCCGGCGGCGGACGCGGTGGCGGACGCGGCGGCCCGGCCTCCGGAGTCCGCCGGGCCGCCCGAGGTCTCCCCAGGGCAGCGGCGGTGGCGGATCGCCGCTGTCGTCGCGTCCGTCCTCGCCGGGGCGCTGGCCGCCGGGCTGCTGTGGGCGCTGCCCCGCAGGGCGGGCGACACCGTCGTCGCCCGCCCCCGTGGTGTGCTCAGCCGCGCTGGTCGTAGTACGCGATCTTCCAGGAACCGGTGCCCTTGATACGCACCCGGTACTTGTTGCTGATCCGCTTGAGCGTGGCGTTGTGCGCGGTGCCGTGGAAGGTGACGGCGCTGCCCGCGGCCGGGCCGGTGAGCCGCTGCTGGGCGAAGGTCCAGCTCTGCTCGGTGACCACGCCGTCGTTGTCCGACAGGCCGAAGTGCTCCTGCCACCACTGGGTGGCCGATTCCGTCTCGGGGCCGAACGAGCCGTCGATCTTGCTCTTCTCGAACGGGTGCGAGTCGCCGTCGTCGTCCTGGTACTGGGCGCCGTCCGCCCACAGCACGGTCTCCCACAGCGCCGTGGCGTTGCTCTCCGCGTAGTCGTCGACGCCGAGGTTCTCCTCGTCCTGCCAGTCGTCGGTGACGGCGCCGCCGCCGTCGATGCCGTGGTAGGGCGCGGCGGCGGCCGCGGCCGGAGCCAGGGCCAGGCCGCCGACGCCCAGCAGTACGGCCGTCGCCATCGCGACGACCCGGGTGCGCATGCTCATGAACGTGTCCTCTCCTGAACCGCCGTCCCTCACGGGTCCCCCCTGGGGCGGCTCGCTGTGCGTTCGCAGGACCCAGGGTCACGGCCCGGAGCGGGGGGCGGCGAGGCCTGTCGGGGTATCCGGGCCGAACGGGGACGGCCCGCGTCCCGGGCTCCGGCGTCCCCGCCCGGCGCGGGGTCGCACGGGAACCCCGCGGAAAGGCGGAACCCCGGTACGAGGGCTTCCGGCCGCCCGCCGCACCGGGCACTGTGAACAGAACGGTTCTCCTGTCCTAGGCGGTGACAGGCACATGGCACTGGGTACGGCCGCGACCGCGTCCGCGTACGAGCTGCGCTTCGACGCCGGGCGGATCTGTCTCGATCTGCTCGCGACCACGCATCCCGGCGAACGGCTCGACGGGCTCGCACCGTTGCGGGCCTGGATCACCGGCTCCGGACTCGTCCCGCCGGGCACCCCGCTGGCCCACGCCGCCCCCGGCTGGCTCGTCGGCTTCCGCGAACTGCGGGGACATGTCGGGCAGTTGGTGCGCGGCCGGAACACCCCGGGGGTCCGGTCGTACGACCTCTCGCTCGCCCGCGTCAACGAGGTCGCCCGCGCCGCCGCGCCTCCGGCCCCGCGCGCCGTGCCCGGCGAAGACGGATTCCTGGTGAGGGAGTTGGCCGGTCCGCCGGGGTGCGCGGCCCTGCTCGCCGCCGTCGCCCGGGATGCCGTGGAACTGCTCACCGACCCCGTCGCGCGGGCGGCGGTCAGGGAGTGCGAGGGCGACAACTGCCCCCTGGTGTACCTGGACACCTCCCGGGGACGCAGGCGCCGCTGGTGCTCCAGCGAGGTCTGCGGGAACCGCGAGCGGGTGGCCCGGCACCGCCGCCGCGCCGCCCTCGCCCGCGCCTGACACCACCCTGGGCCGCGCGTGGCACCGCTCTCGCCCCGCGCGTGCCACCGCCCTCGCCTGCGCGTGAACGCGCGCGGACGCGTGTTCACGCCCGTGACCGCCGTCACTGCGTATCTCAACTCCCGCCCCATTCGCGGCTTCTGCCGGATCTTCATCGAAGCTCCGCGAAAGTGATTTCGGCAACACTCCGTTTGGCGACGGGTGAGTACGGGCAACTCGGCCGCCTTCGACGTTGTGTCGGAAATGTAAAGATCACGCGGTGGGAATGTGGGGTCATGTCCCGCTCGTCATGTCACCTCGCAGAAAAATGTGGGGTCTTGTTGAACACCTCGCGAGTCACTTCCGTACCGGTGGGGGAGCGACCGACTGGGGGAACCCCCGGACACCGGAGGTGGGCGTGCGCAAGGATGCGGCCGTGGCCAATGAACGTGGATCGAGGGCCCGACATCGCATGTCCCAGCCCTCGGAGCCTGATGAGGAGCTGATGCGTGCCCTCTACCGAGAGCACGCCGGACCTCTCCTTGCGTATGTCCTTCGGCTGGTCGCCGGTGATCGGCAACGCGCCGAGGACGTCGTGCAAGAGACACTCATCCGTGCCTGGAAGAACGCCGGCCAGCTCAATCGGGCGACCGGATCTGTACGCCCCTGGCTGGTGACGGTCGCTCGCCGCATCGTCATCGATGGTCACCGCAGCCGGCAGGCCCGGCCGCAGGAGGTCGATCCGTCGCCGCTGGAGGTCATCCCCGCGGAGGACGAGATCGACAAGGCGCTGTGGCTGATGACGCTGTCGGACGCGCTCGACGACCTGACCCCGGCCCACCGGGAGGTGCTCGTCGAGACGTACTTCAAGGGGCGTACCGTCAACGAGGCGGCCGAAACGCTGGGTATACCCAGCGGCACCGTCCGTTCGCGGGTGTTCTATGCCCTCAGGTCGATGAAGCTGGCACTGGAGGAGCGGGGGGTGACGGCGTGATGAGTGTGTACGGGGGGCACGGCGGGTTCGGCACAGGTGGTTCGGGTATGTCTGGTGCTATGCAGGAATCTCCGGTGCCCAATGAGCACGAGACTGTCGGCGCGTATGCGCTCGGGATTCTCGACGACGCCGAGGCAACCGCTTTCGAGGCCCATCTGGCCGGGTGCGAGTGGTGCGCCCAGCAGCTCGACGAGCTGGCCGGAATGGAGCCCATGCTCGCGGCCCTGGCGGATCTGCCGGGCTCCGGAAGTACCCCGTCCATCGGCGAGTCGCTGTCCGCGAGGCCCAGCCCGCGGATGGTCGAGAAACTCGTCGTCGAGGTCTCCGAGAAGCGGAAGGTCCGCAGCAGGCGGAACATCTTCGCACTGGCCGCCTCGGTCGTGCTGATCGCCGGCGGCACCGCGGCCGGCGTGACCCTGAGCGGCGGCTCGGACAACGGCACCGCGGACATGGCCATGGGGCCCGCCCAGGCGGCCTTCCAGACCATGACCGACAAGAAGTCGGCCACGGACCCGACGACCCACGTCACCGCGACCGTCGCCGTGGAGAAGAAGGACTGGGGCACCCACGCGGTCCTCCAGCTCAAGAACGTCACCGGCCCGAAGAAGTGCTCGCTGATCGCCGTCGGCAAGAACGGCGAGCGCGAGACGGTGACCTCTTGGTCCGTCCCGACCTGGGGATACGGCATCACCGACGCCAAGTCGGCGAAGGCCAAGGAGCCCCTCTACGTGCACGGCGGGGCCGCCTTCACCCCCAATCAGATCGACCACTTCGAGGTCATGACCTTCGACGGGAAGAAGCTCGTCTCGGTCAGCGCGTAGCTTCGGCGGGCCCCCTTCGCGTACGGTTGACGGCTGCCCAGCACGTCAGAAGGGGGCCCGGTGGCCGCTCAGGCTCAGCAATCCGCGGTCGGCTCTCACGGCTCGGATCGGGATTCAGTCCGGGACTCGCTCCAGGACTCCGTCCGAGACCGTGAGATCAGCGTCGAACAGGTACACCTCGACCGGGTGTACCGCCGTCTCGAGGAGAAGATCCACGAGGCGGAGTTCCTGATGAACGACGCGGCCAAGCGCGGTCAGGTAGGCACACCCGGTGCGCTCGCCGAACGCGACGCGCAGGTCTTCCGGGCGGGCGTCCACCTGAACCGGCTCAACAACGAGTTCGAGGACTTCCTCTTCGGCCGCATCGACCTGCTCCTCGGCAAGGACGGCAAGAAGGGGCCCGACGGCGCCTACACCGCCGTGGAACCCGCCGAGGGCGCGGTCCGCGGCGACAACACCGCCGACATCGCCGAGACCCTGCACATCGGCCGCATCGGCGTCCTCGACCAGGACTACGCCCCCCTGGTCATCGACTGGCGGGCCCCGGCCGCCGCGCCCTTCTACCGGTCCACCCCGGTCGATCCCGGGCGTGTCGTACGACGCCGGGTCATCCGCTCCAAGGGCCGCCGGGTCCTCGGGGTCGAGGACGACCTGATGCGCCCCGAGCTGACCGCCTTCCTCGACGGCGACACGCTGCCCGTCATCGGCGACGGCGCCCTGATGGCCGCCCTCGGCCAGGCCCGCAGCCACACCATGCGGGACATCGTCGCCTCCATCCAGGCCGAGCAGGACCTGGTCATCCGCGCCCCCGCCGCCTCCGTCACCTACGTCGAGGGCGGCCCGGGCACCGGCAAGACGGCCGTCGCCCTGCACCGCGCCGCCTACCTGCTCTACCAGGACCGGCGCCGGTACGCGGGCGGCATCCTGATCGTCTCCCCGACCCCGCTGCTGGTCGCGTACACCGAGGGCGTGCTCCCGTCCCTCGGCGAGGAGGGCCAGGTCGCCATCCGCGCTATCGGCTCCCTCGTCGACGGCGCCGAGGCCACCCTGTACGACACCCCGGCCACCGCCCGCGCCAAGGGCTCCTCCCGGATGCTCCGGGTGCTGCGCAAGGCCGCCCGCGGAGCCCTGGAGCTGAACGACTCACCGACCCGGCTCAGGGTCGTCGCCTTCAACCGCCGCCTGGAGCTGGAGGCCGAGGAACTCGACCGCATCCGGCACAACGCGCTGGGCGGCACCGCCCCGGTCAACCTGCTCCGCCCCCGCGCCCGCAAGCTCCTCCTGGACGCCCTGTGGGCCCGCTCCGGCGCGGCCGGCCGGCACACCGACCCGGAGCTCGCCGCCGAACTGCGCTCCTCCTTCGACGAGGACATCCTCACCGAGGACCCCTTCATCGAGTTCCTCGACGCCTGGTGGCCCGAGCTGACCCCGCAGACCGTCCTCGCGGCCATGGCCGACGAGAGACGCCTCGGCCGCTGGGCCCGCCGCATCCTCAACCCCGGCGAGGTCCGCCGGGTGGCCCGCTCCCTGAAGCGGGACGGCCACACCGTCCACGACATCGCCATGCTGGACGAGCTCCAGGCCATCCTCGGCACCCCCGCCCGCCCCCGGAAGAAGCGCGAGGCGGACCCGCTGGACCAGCTCACCGGCCTGGAGGAGCTGATGCCGGTGCGCGAGGAGTCGCAGCGCGAGCGCGCCGAGCGACTCGCCCAGGAACGGGTCGAGTACGCCCACGTCATCGTCGACGAGGCCCAGGACCTCACCCCGATGCAGTGGCGGATGGTCGGCCGCCGCGGCCGGCACGCCACCTGGACGGTCGTCGGCGACCCGGCCCAGTCCTCCTGGTCCGACCCCGACGAGGCCGCCGAGGCCCGCGACGAGGCCCTGGGCACCCGCCCGCGGCGCCGCTTCGAGCTCACCGTGAACTACCGCAACCCGTCCGAGATCGCCGAGCTCGCGGCCAAGGTCCTGGCCCTCGCCATGCCCGGCTCCAAGGCCCCCTCGGCCGTCCGCTCCACCGGCGTCGAACCCCGCTTCTCCGTCCTCCGCGACTCGCTCGAGAAGACCGTGCGCGCCGAGGCCGAGCGGCTCCTCGACCTGGTCGACGGCACGGTCGGCGTGGTCGTCGCCATGGACCGGCGCGCCGAGGCCGCCCGCTGGCTGGCCGGGCTCGGCGACCGTGTGGTGGCCCTCGGCAGCCTGGAGGCCAAGGGCCTGGAGTACGACGCCACGGTCGTCGTCTCGCCCGCGGAGATCGCCGACGAGTCCCCGGCCGGGCTGCGCGTGCTGTACGTGGCCCTCACCCGGGCGACGCAGCAGCTGACGGTGGTCTCCGGCGAGCGGGACGCGCCGGACGCGGCGGGGGTGCCGGACCTGCTCAGGGAGTGATGCGGGGAGCGCCCGTAGACCCGTTCGGCTGGGGTTTTCCTGTGAAGTCCGCGGACGGGAATGGCCGTGCGGGATCTGTTTGTTAGCCTTGTCGTGACACCGGCTCGATCCAAGCCCCCGGGCCCAACCTTCGTCGCTACGAGCGACCACTTGCCGCGAGGCGAGCATGGCGGGTCGGTGTCATGAACGTAGGAAGAGGCCCACGTCGCTTGTGACGTGGGCCTCTTTTTTGTGCGAACAATACGTACGTAATCAGGCCCGGCTAACGCCTACCCGGCGGTAGGTGCGACGATCGGACGGCAAAACCAGCGACACGGTGAAACAACGAAGGAAGTCGGCCATGGCAACGGCGCCCAGCGTCTCCTACTCGATGACCATCCGGCTGGAGGTGCCCGCGAGCGGAACCGCCGTCTCGCAGCTCACCACCGCCGTGGAGTCCTCCGGAGGCTCGGTGACCGGCCTCGACGTCACCGCGTCCGGCCACGAGAAGCTCCGTATCGACGTCACCATCGCGGCCACCTCGACCGCGCACGCCGACCAGATCGTCGAGCAGCTCCGCCACATCGAGGGCGTCACCCTCGGCAAGGTCTCCGACCGTACGTTCCTGATGCACCTCGGCGGCAAGATCGAGATGCAGTCCAAGCACCCCATCCGCAACCGTGACGACCTCTCCATGATCTACACCCCGGGCGTGGCCCGCGTGTGCATGGCGATCGCGGAGAACCCCGAGGACGCGCGCCGCCTCACCATCAAGCGCAACTCCGTTGCGGTCGTGACGGACGGCTCCGCGGTCCTGGGCCTCGGCAACATCGGCCCGAAGGCCGCCCTCCCGGTCATGGAGGGCAAGGCGGCCCTCTTCAAGCGGTTCGCCGGCATCGACGCCTGGCCGCTGTGCCTCGACACCCAGGACACCGACGCGATCGTCGAGATCGTCAAGGCGATCGCCCCCGGGTTCGCCGGCATCAACCTGGAGGACATCTCCGCCCCCCGCTGCTTCGAGATCGAGGCGCGGCTGCGCGAGGCCCTCGACATCCCCGTCTTCCACGACGACCAGCACGGCACCGCGATCGTCGTCCTCGCCGCCCTGACGAACGCACTTCGCTGCACCGGCAAGGCGATTGAGAACATCCGGGTCGTCATGTCCGGAGCGGGCGCGGCCGGTACGGCCATCCTCAAGCTGCTGCTCGCGGCCGGCGTGAAGAACGCCGTCGTCGCCGACATCCGCGGTGTCGTGCACTCCGCCCGCGAGGATCTGGTGGGCGCCCCCGCCGACTCGCCGCTGCGCTGGATCGCCGACAACACCAACCCCGAGGCGCTGACCGGCACCCTCAAGGAGGCCGTGCGCGGCGCCGACGTCTTCATCGGCGTCTCCGCCCCGAACGTCCTCGACGGCGACGACGTGGCCGCCATGGCCGAGGGCGCGATCGTGTTCGCACTCGCGAACCCGGACCCCGAGGTCGACCCGGCGATCGCCCGTCAGACGGCGGCCGTCGTGGCCACCGGCCGCTCCGACTTCCCGAACCAGATCAACAACGTGCTGGTCTTCCCGGGTGTCTTCCGCGGCCTCCTGGACGCCCAGTCCCGTACGGTGAACACCGACATGATGCTCGCGGCCGCGAAGGCCCTCGCGGACGTCGTGACCGAGGACGAGCTGAACCCGAACTACATCATCCCCAGCGTCTTCAACGAGAAGGTCGCGGGAGCGGTGGCGGGCGCGGTCAGGGAAGCGGCGAAGGGCGCGTAGCGCCCCGTAAGGGGCGCTGGGGGTACCCCCGGCCGAAGGCTGGGGGAGGAAGAACTGCGCGAGCAACCCCCACCGGCCGACAGCCGGAACACGACGCACGTGCATGATGCAGGGGTCTGGGGGCAGCCGCCCCCAGGCAAACGTTTGTGAAACTTGCCACGCCATCCGATCGGCGCGTCGTGAAACCCCCCCTTCGGCCCACCCGTAGGGTATTGGCGGCACCCGGATTGGCGTTCCCGCCGCAGGTGGGGGCAGGATGCGTCCCGGCCCAACATGCGGCTCCGCCGCGTGGCACGCCTCAATGGCAAGAAGAACACGGGAGTAACAACATGAACCGCAGTGAGCTGGTGGCCGCGCTGGCCGACCGTGCCGAGGTGACTCGCAAGGACGCCGACGCCGTGCTGGCCGCTTTCGCCGATGTCGTCGGCGACATCGTCTCCAAGGGCGACGAGAAGGTCACCATCCCCGGCTTCCTGACCTTCGAGCGCACCCACCGTGCCGCTCGCACCGCGCGCAACCCGCAGACCGGCGAGCCGATCAACATCCCCGCCGGCTACAGCGTGAAGGTCTCCGCGGGCTCGAAGCTGAAGGAATCCGCCAAGGGCAAGTGAGCCGAGGCGCTCCGTTTGAGCGCCGTGGGTGACTGCGGGCCCGTCGTGGCTGGTCGCGCAGTTCCTCCCCCAGCCTTCGGCCGGGGGTACCCCCAGCGCCCCCTACGGGGCGCGTCCGCTGACGCGGCTGGAAATGACGACGGGGCGGCCCCTCCACCAGGGGCCGCCCCATCGTCGTGTCTGCGGGGTTATCCGAGCGACTTGCCCGGCAGTTCCTTCGCGCCCAGTTCCACGAGCTTCTCCATGCTGTGTCTGCCCGGGGGATGACCCCCGGACCCCCAGCCGGAGGGAACTGCCCCGGGCCGGGGCCGGGAGGTTGCGGTTATCCGAGCGCCTTGCCCGGCAGTTCCACCTTCGCGCCCAGTTCCACGAGCTTCTCCATGAAGTTCTCGTAGCCGCGGTTGATGAGGTCGATGCCGTGGACCCGGGAGGTGCCCTGGGCGGCGAGCGCGGCGATCAGGTACGAGAAGCCGCCCCGGAGGTCGGGGATCACGAGATCGGCGCCCTGGAGCTTCGTGGGGCCCGAGACGACCGCGGAGTGCAGGAAGTTGCGCTGGCCGAAGCGGCAGGCCGAGCCGCCCAGGCACTCGCGGTAGAGCTGGATGTGAGCACCCATCTGGTTCAGCGCGGAGGTGAAGCCGAGACGGGACTCGTAGACCGTCTCGTGGACGATGGACAGGCCCGTCGCCTGGGTCAGCGCCACGACGAGCGGCTGCTGCCAGTCGGTCTGGAAGCCCGGGTGCACGTCCGTCTCCAGCGCGATGGACTTCAGCTGGCCGCCGGGGTGCCAGAAGCGGATGCCCTCGTCGTCGATCTCGAAGGCGCCGCCCACCTTCCGGTAGGTGTTCAGGAACGTCATCATCGAGCGCTGCTGGGCGCCCCGGACGTAGATGTCGCCCTCGGTCGCCAGCGCCGCCGACGCCCAGGACGCGGCCTCCAGACGGTCCGACAGGGCCCGGTGGGTGTAGCCGCCGAGCTTGTCCACACCGGTGATGCTGATCGTGCGGTCGGTGTCGATCGCGATGATCGCGCCCATCTTCTGCAGCACGCAGATGAGGTCCTCGATCTCCGGTTCGACCGCCGCGTTGGACAACTCCGTGACGCCCTCGGCGAGTACGGCCGTCAGCAGCACCTGCTCGGTCGCGCCCACGGACGGGTACGGCAGCCGGATCTTCGTGCCGCGCAGCCCCTTCGGCGCCTCCAGGTACTGGCCGTCCGCACGCTTCTCGATGGTCGCGCCGAACTGCCGCAGCACGTCGAAGTGGAAGTCGATCGGCCGGCCGCCGATGTCACAGCCGCCGAGACCCGGGATGAACGCGTGGCCGAGGCGGTGCAGCAGCGGGCCGCAGAAGAGGATCGGGATCCGGCTGGACCCCGCGTGGGCATCGATGTCAGCGACGTTCGCGCTCTCCACGTACGTCGGATCGAGCACCAGCTCACCGGGCTCCTCGCCCGGACGTACCGTCACCCCGTGCAGCTGCAGCAGGCCGCGTACGACACGCACGTCACGGATGTCCGGAACGTTGCGCAGCCGACTGGGTGCACTGCCCAGCAGGGCGGCGACCATGGCCTTCGGTACGAGGTTCTTCGCACCGCGGACACGGATCTCGCCCTCCAGCGGGGTGCCGCCGTGGACAAGCAGGACATCGTCGTTGACGGTCATGAATCTCGCGTTCCGATGAGTCGGGCAGGGGCCAGGAGGGAAAGGGTAATCGCCAAACACAGGATCGGCTAAGCTGCGTGGCGTGTGCTGCGAGAACCAAGCTCTGCACTTCTCTTGACGTTCATGTCAACCGGGCTGGTTCCAACCCGGCTGGCGCTGATCGCGTAGGACTCGGTCGTTCGCTGAGCGTCCGAGCGGCGTGAGCCAGGAATCCTTCTGCTTCGGCCGGAGGAGGGTTCAAAACACGAGCGGTTCCTGTCGGGGACGCTGAGTCACCGGTGTGAGTGTGCGCCGGTGACGCTTCCTTCCGCCCTTCGCTGCATTCACTCCCGGACCCGGATTGGCTCCCCACACGAGGGGAAGATGCGGGATCATGTCAGGCATGACCGAGGTGTCCTCGCTCACAGGGCGGCTGCTCGTGGCCACGCCCGCCCTGGCGGACCCGAACTTCGACCGTGCGGTGGTGCTCCTTCTCGACCACGACGAGGAGGGCTCCCTCGGTGTCGTCCTCAACCGCCCCACCCCGGTGGACGTCGGCGACATCCTGGAGGGCTGGGCCTCCCTCGCCGGCGAGCCGGGGGTCGTCTTCCAGGGCGGCCCGGTCTCCCTGGACTCCGCGCTCGGCGTCGCGGTCATCCCCGGCGGGGCCAACGGCGACCGCGCCCCGCTCGGCTGGCGCCGGGTGCACGGCGCGATCGGCCTGGTCGACCTGGAGGCCCCGCCGGAGCTGCTCGCCTCGGCCCTCGGCTCCCTGAGGATCTTCGCCGGTTACGCCGGCTGGGGCCCCGGCCAGCTGGAGGACGAACTGGTCGAGGGCGCCTGGTACGTCGTCGAGTCCGAACCCGGTGACGTCTCCTCCCCGTCCCCGGAGAGACTCTGGCGCGAGGTCCTGCGCCGCCAGCGCAACGAGCTCGCGATGGTGGCCACGTACCCGGACGATCCGTCCCTCAACTGACGGTGGGCCTTCTCTCAACCGTTGTCCGGGCGCTTCAGTACCCTTGGCACTTATGAGCACTCTTGAGCCCGAGCGCGGGACTGGTACGGGGACCCTCGTAGAGCCGACGCCGCAGGTGTCCCACGGTGACGGCGACCACGAGCGCTTCGCCCACTACGTCCAGAAGGACAAGATCATGGCGAGCGCCCTCGACGGCACCCCCGTCGTGGCGCTGTGCGGCAAGGTGTGGGTGCCCGGGCGCGACCCGAAGAAGTACCCCGTGTGCCCCATGTGCAAGGAGATCTACGAATCCATGGGCAGCGGCGGCGGCGAGGGCCAGGACAAGTAACCCGCTGGTCCGACAGCTCGGCTCTCCGAGGCCCCGGGCGCGCTTTGGCGTGCTCCGGGGCCTTTGTCGTACCCGTGCGTTGCACGGAGTGCGTCGTGCGGTCACAGAGTGGTTGAGACCTCTTGTCGGCATGTTCATGTAGTCCCTAGCCTCCGTGGTGTTGTGCAGAGCGAAATAGCCGTTGCATATCTTGCAACGCCCCCCATGCTTGAGCGCGCTCCCGGAGGGTCACTCCATGAAGCTCCCCGTCCCCGCACTCCTCGTCGGCGCCCTGTTCCTCGCCGCCGCGTGCGCCCCGCAGACCTCCTCCAACTCCGCCTCCGACAAGGACGACAAGAGCGGCACCCTGCGGGTGTGGCTCTTCCAGGAGGTCGGCAACGACCCGAAGCAGAAGGTCGTCGACTCGGTCGTCGCCGCCTTCGAGAAGGCACACACCGGCACCAAGGTCGACGTGGAGTACATCCCGGTCGACACACGCGCCCAGCGCGTCAAGGCCGCCTTCAACGACCCGGCCTCGGCCCCCGACGTCATGGAGTACGGCAACACCGACACCGCCGGTTACGTCCACGACGGCGGGCTCCTCGACGTCACGAAGGACTTCGGCGCCTGGAGCGAGGCGAAGGACACCGACCCGACGGCCCGGCGGTCGGTGACCGTCGGCGGCAAGGTCTACGGCGCCCCCTTCTACGTCGGCGTCCGCGCCCTCTACTACCGCACGGACGTCTTCAGGGAACTCGGCCTGAAACCGCCGGCCACCATGGCCGAGCTGGCCGCCACCGCTCGTGAGATCCGCGCCGCGAAGCCCGGCCTGTACGGCCTCGTCGTCGGCGGCGCCTACACCTACGGCGCGATGCCCTTCATCTGGGCCGAGGGCGGCGAGCTGGCCACGGACAAGGGAGGGGCGTACACCTCGGCGATCGACAGTGCGGCCGCGCAGAAGGGCATCAAGGAGTACGCGTCCCTCTTCGGCGACGACAACTGCCCGGCCGCCAAGTGCGCGGGCTTCGGCGGCAACGACACGGTCACCGCGTTCGCCGCGGGCAAGGCGGGCATGGCGATCGGGGGCGACTTCAGCCATGCGGCCGTGGAGGCGGGGAGCGTCAAGGGCAAGTACGCGGTGGTGCCGCTGCCAGGGGCCACGGCCGGCTCGATCGCGCCGGCCTTCGCGGGCGGCAACAACATCGGCGTGCTGAGGAGCACGACGCACCGGTCGCTGGCCGTCGCGCTGATGGAGGAGCTGACCTCCAAGGAGACGCAGGCGGCGATGTTCGACGCGATGGGTTTTCTGCCGACGTTCAAGGACGTCCGTGACCAGGCGGCCGCGAAGGAGCCGTTCGTGAAGCCGTTCGTGGCGACCCTGGCCGCCGGGACGAGGTTCGTGCCTGCCTCGGCGGGGTGGTCGCAGATCGACTCCTCGCTGGTGCTGCCGACGATGTTCCAGGAGGTCATCAGCGGCAGGAAGAGCGTGGGGGCTGCTTCGCAGGAGGCGGCGAAGAAGATGGACGCGGCGTTCGGCTCCGCCGGATGACGCCCAACGGGGTGGGGGTCGCGGTGCGTTCGCGGGTGCGGGTGCGTGGGGGACTGTCGCGCAGTTCCCCGCGCCCCTTGCGGGGCGCTGGATGGAGCCCTTGGCTGTATCTGGCCCCCGCTCTCGTGATCCTCGGGGCGCTGCTCGGCTACCCCATCTATCAGCTCGGGCTCATCTCCGTCTTCCGGTACACCCAGGCTCAGGTCAGTGGGGGTGAACCCACCGCCTTCGTCGGACTCGGCAACTACGCGGACGTCTTCTCCGACGACCGGTTCTGGTCGGTGCTGGTGGCGACCGTCGGGTTCGCCGCCGCCTGTGTCGTGTCGACGCTTGCCGTCGGGTGTGCGCTCGCCGTGCTGCTCACGCGGGTGCGGGCGGTGCCGCGGCTGGCGCTGATGCTGGCGGCGCTGGGGGCGTGGGCGACCCCGGCCGTCACCGGGTCCACGGTCTGGCTGTTCCTCTTCGACCCGGACTTCGGACCGGTCGACAGGGTGCTCGGGCTGGGCGACCACTCCTGGACGTACGGGCGCTACTCCGCCTTCTTCCTGGTCCTGCTCGAAGTGGTGTGGTGCTCCTTCCCGTTCGTCATGGTCACCGTGTACGCCGGGATCCGCGCCGTACCGTCCGAGGTGCTGGAGGCCGCCGCCCTGGACGGGGCCTCGCAGTGGCGGATCTGGCGGTCGGTGCTGGCGCCGATGCTCCGGCCGATCCTCATGGTGGTCACCATCCAGTCGGTGATCTGGGACTTCAAGATCTTCACGCAGATCTACGTGATGACCGGCGGGGGCGGCATCGCCGGGCAGAACCTGGTGCTCAACGTGTACGCCTACCAGCAGGCCTTCGCCTCCTCGCAGTACGGGCTGGGCGCGGCCATCGGTGTCGTCACGCTGCTGGTGCTGCTCGCCGTCACCCTGGTCTACCTGCGGCTGCTGCGCCGGCAGGGGGAGGAGCTGTGACCGTCGTGAATCTTGTGCGCGGGTTCGTCCGGCGGCCGGGGCGGCTGGCCGCCGAGGGAGCGGCGCTGGCGATCGCCGTACTCGTCGCCTTCCCGCTGTACTGGATGGTGCTGGGCGCCTTCAAACCGGCCGGTGAGATCGAGTCGGACCGGCCCCGGCCGTGGACCCTCTCGCCCTCTCTGGACTCCTTCCGGCGGGTCTTCGGGCAGCAGGAATTCGGCCGTTACTTCGTCAACAGTCTGGTCGTCGCGGGCAGTGTGGTCGTCGTCTCGGCGCTGATCGCCTTTCTCGCGGCGACCGCCGTGACCCGATTCCGGTTCCGCTTCCGGACCACCTTGCTGATCATGTTTCTGGTGGCCCAGATGGTGCCCGTGGAGGCCCTCACCATCCCCCTCTTCTTCCAGATGCGGGACTTCGGTCTGCTGAACACACTGGGCTCGCTGATCCTGCCCCACATCGCCTTCTCGCTGCCCTTCGCGATCTGGATGCTGCGGGGGTTCGTGAAAGGGGTGCCGGAGGCCCTGGAGGAGGCGGCGTACATCGACGGGGCGAGCCGGTCGCGCTTTCTCTGGCAGATCCTTTTCCCGCTCGTCCTGCCGGGCCTGGTGGCCACGAGCGTGTTTTCCTTCATCTCCGCCTGGAACGACTTCCTGTTCGCCAAGTCGTTCATCATCAGCGACACCTCGCAGTCGACGCTGCCGATGGCGCTCCTGGTGTTCTTCAAGCCGGACGACCCCGACTGGGGCGGGGTGATGGCGGCCTCCACGGTGATGACGATTCCGGTGCTGGTGTTCTTCGTACTCGTGCAGCGACGCCTGGTCTCGGGACTGGGCGGAGCGGTCAAGGACTGAGGTGATTTCGGTGATGGATCTGATTCCCGCGCCGCGCAGTGTCGTCGCCGGTTCCGGCGAGGTGCGGCTGACGGCGCACTCACAGCTCCATGCCGGTCCGGGGACGGAGGGCGTCGGCCGCTGGCTGCGCACCGCTCTGTGGGCGGCCACCGGTCTGCCGCTGCGCGAGGGGCGGGAGCTCGACGACACCGAGGGCGACGGCATCGGGCTGCTGCTCGACCCGCGCCTCGGCCCCGAGGAGTACCGCCTCGTCAGCGACCCGGGCGGCGTCCTCGTCGAGGGCGGCAGCGCGGCGGGTGTCTTCTGGGGTGTCCAGACGCTGCGTCAACTCCTGGGCCCCGCCGCGTACCGCAGGGCCGCCGTCGAACCCGACCGCATCCGGGCCGTGCCGTATCTCACGATCGAGGACGCCCCCCGATTCCCCTGGCGCGGCTTCATGCTCGACGTCGCCCGGCACTTCATGCCGAAGGAAGGCGTCCTGCGCCACCTCGATCTGATGGCGGCGCACAAACTCAACGTCTTCCACTTCCACCTGACGGACGACCAGGGCTGGCGCGTGCGGATCGAGCGCCACCCCCGGCTCACCGAGGTCGGCTCCTGGCGGGCCCGCACGAAATTCGGCCACCGGGCCTCACCGCGGTGGGAGGAGAAGCCGCACGGTGGCTTCTACACCCAGGACGACATCCGGGAGATCGTCGCGTACGCGGCCGAGCGGCATATCACGGTCGTCCCCGAAATCGACGTACCGGGCCACTCGCAGGCCGCCATCGCCGCGTATCCGGAACTCGGCAACACCGACGTCATCGACACCACCGCCCTCTCCGTCTGGGACTCCTGGGGGATCTCTCCGAACGTACTCGCCCCCACCGACAACACGCTGCGCTTCTACGAGGGGGTGTTCGAGGAAGTGCTGGAGCTGTTCCCCTCGGAGTTCATTCACGTCGGCGGCGACGAATGCCTGAAGGACCAGTGGCGGGCCTCGCCGGCCGCGCAGGCCCGCATGAAGGAACTCGGGCTCGCCGACGAGGACGCGTTGCAGTCGTGGTTCATCGGGCACTTCGCGAAGTGGCTTTCCGCGCGCGGGCGTCGGCTCATCGGATGGGACGAGATCCTGGAGGGCGGGATCGCCGAGG
Organism: Streptomyces sp. NPDC013157; assembly: GCF_042899865.1. Lineage (NCBI taxonomy): Bacteria > Bacillati > Actinomycetota > Actinomycetes > Kitasatosporales > Streptomycetaceae > Streptomyces > Streptomyces sp. NPDC013157. The sequence goes on from NZ_JBIBAK010000010.1 coordinate 114,132, forward strand.
GCGCGGCCGTCTCGTCCTGGCGCGGCTACGGCGGCGGGATCGCGGCCGCGCGGGCCGGCCACGACGTCGTCATGTGCCCCGAGCAGTACGTGTACCTGGACCACCGCCAGGCCGACGGCGCCGACGAGCCGGTGCCGATCGGATACGTCCGCACCCTGGAGGACGTGTACCGGTTCGAGCCCGTTCCACCGGGGCTGGACGAATCCCAGGCGCGGCGGATCCTGGGCGCCCAGGCCAACGTCTGGACCGAGGTGATGGAGGACCACGCGCGCGTGGACTACCAGGCCTTCCCCCGGCTGGCCGCCTTCGCCGAGGTCGCCTGGAGCGCCCTCCCGGCGCCGGGGGAGCGGGACTTCGCCGATTTCGAGGGCCGTATGGCCGCGCACTACCGGCGGCTCGACGCCCTGGGGGTCGCCTACCGCCCGCCGGCCGGCCCCCTGCCCTGGCAGCAGCGTCCCGGCGTCCTCGGCCGCCCCCTCGACGGCCCGCCCCCGAACCGCTGACCACCCCGTCCCGCCCCCTCGCCGGTCCCGCCCCCCGCCCGCTTCCCGCCCGCTTCCCCCGCTCCGAACGCGTAATGGAAAAAGACCCCAAGGATCACCGAAGAGTGTCAATCGGTGCGCACCGGTGATGGTGGAAGAAAACGGATCAAGTCGCCGATGAGGTGGGCGAATGCCTCCTAGCGGACCCGTGCGTTCGAGGCTTGCGAAGATGTGCCAGAGTTGCCACGTCCGCCCTGTGAGCACGTACCGTACGGCCACACAGGTGGGACCAGGTGGGGCAGCGGGAAGGGGCAGCCGGTTTTGACCACGCACGCACCGCAGGCGGGGCAGTCCGTCACGCTGCCCACGACGCTGAACGAGGCCGTGGCGGCCCTCACCGACATGCCCGCCGCGGTTCCGGTGGCCGGCGGCACCGACCTGATGGCCGCCGTCAACTCCGGACAGCTCAGGCCCGCCGCCCTGGTCGGTCTCGGCCGGATCAGCGAGATCCGCGGCTGGCAGTACCAGGACGGCAACGCACTGCTCGGCGCCGGTCTCACGCACGCGCGCATGGGCCGCCCCGACTTCGCGGCCCTGATCCCGGCGCTCGCCGCCGCCGCGCGGGCCGCCGGTCCGCCGCACATCCGCAACGCCGGCACCCTGGGCGGCAACATCGCCACGGCCGCGCCCACCGGCGACGCGCTGCCGGTGCTGGCCGCCCTGGAGGCGACGCTGATCATCGCGGGGCCGGGCGGATCCCGCCGGGAGATCCCGGTGTCGCACCTGCTCGCCGGCGTGGAGATGCTCCGCGCGGGCGAGCTGATCGGCTTCGTGCGGGTACCGCTGCTGCACGCTCCGCAGGTCTTCCTGAAGGCGACCGGCCGCACCGGACCGGGCCGCTCGGTGGCCTCCGTGGCGCTCGTCCTCGACCCCGCGCGGCGCGGGGTCAGATGCGCCGTCGGCGCCATAGCGCCGATGCCGCTCAGGCCCCTGGACGCCGAACAGTGGGTGGCCCGGCTGATCGACTGGGACAACGACCGCGCGCTCGTCCCGGAGGCGCTGACCGCCTTCGGCGAGTACGTCGCGGCCGCCTGCATCCCGGACCCGGCCCCCGAGCCCGACGGCTCGGTGCCGGCGCTTCCGCCCGCCGTACTGCACCTGCGGCGCACCGTCGCCGCGCTGGCCCGACGAGCACTGGGGAGGGCGCTGTCATGACCGACGACCAGCACGGAGAGGGCGCGCCCGCGAGCGGAGGCGGCCGCTGGAACCCGCTGCCCCAGGGCGACTACGACGACGGTGCGACCGCGTTCGTGAAGCTCCCCGAGGGCGGCATCGAGGCCCTGCTGTCCGCCGACAGCCCCCTGGCCGCACCCGGGCACGGCTATGTGCCGCCGCAGATAGCGGCCGCCCCCGGCACCGACACCTGGGGCGCGCCGGCCGACGCCACCCGGTGGCCCGACCCGAACGCGGTCCCGCGGGAGCGGCCCGCCGACGACCGGTTCACGTACAACCCGGCCTCGACGCAGCAGTGGACGTACGAGGAGCCGCCGCCCGCGCCCGGCCACGATGTGACCGGGCAGTGGTCGATCCCGGTCGCGAGCGGTGACTCTCCGGACGAATCGGGCGAGTTCACCACATCCGCGCTCATGGAGCAGTGGGGCGGCACGCCGCCGGCGACCCTGCCCGGCGGGGCGGCCGCGCCATGGGCGACCGAGGCCCAGGCGTGGGAACGCCCCGCGGAGGCCCCTGGGGCGCCCGCTGAGCCCCCCGCGGGTCACGGCGACCCACGGGCCCCCGGACTCACCTCCCGGGCCGTCGGCGCGCCGCCTGCGGCCGACGCGCCGACGAGGGGCGAACGGGGCGAACGGGGCGAAGCGGCGGAGATCGGCGAACCGTACACGGTCGGCCGGCCGGCCGCGTTCGACGGTCCGGCCGACGCCGGCGAGGCCGACGCGCCCCACGACGCTCCCGGCTCGCACCCCGCCCACGACCCGCGGGCCGCCGACGACGGGTCCGCCCCGCAGGGGCCGCCCGCACCCGACGACGACAGCGCCACGGCTGGTGCGGGTGGGAACCAACACGCCGAAGACGAAGACGAGGCCGAGGCGGTCGACGACCACCCCCTCGCCTCCTACGTCCTGCGCGTCAACGGCGCCGACCGCCCCGTCACCGACGCCTGGATCGGCGAGTCCCTCCTGTACGTCCTCCGCGAACGCCTCGGCCTCGCCGGTGCCAAGGACGGCTGCTCGCAAGGCGAATGCGGTGCCTGCAACGTCCAGGTCGACGGCCGCCTGGTCGCCTCCTGCCTGGTCCCCGCCGTGACCGCGGCCGGCAGCGAGGTCCGCACGGTCGAGGGCCTGGCCCAGGACGGCCGCCCCTCGGACGTGCAGCGCGCCCTGGCCCGCTGCGGAGCCGTCCAGTGCGGCTTCTGCGTCCCCGGCATGGCGATGACCGTCCATGACCTGCTGGAAGGCAACCCGGCCCCCACCGAACTGGAGACCCGCCAGGCCCTGTGCGGCAACCTCTGCCGCTGCTCCGGCTACCGGGGCGTCCTGGACGCCGTCGGCGAGGTCGTCGCCGAACGCGAGGCACACGCCGCGGCCGACGCTGAGACGGACGGCGACGAGGCCCGTATTCCGCATCAGGCGGGACCGGGCGCCGGCGGCGTCAACGCGTCGGCGTTCGAGTCCCCACGCACCTTCGGGGCCGGAATCCAGATCCCGCACGAGCAGGCGTACGACCAGTCGTACGGTGGCAACCAGTCGTTCGGCGGCGACCAGTCGTACGGCGGGAACCAGACCTTCGGCGGCGACCAGTCGTACGGCGGGAACCAGACCTTCGGCGGCGACCAGTCGTTCGACGACCAGGGCCAGAGCTACGACGAGCAGCCCTACGGCCCGGACGGAGGCCAGGCGTGACCAACGAGACCGTCACCACGACCACCGCCGCGGAGACCCCCGTCCCCGCCGCCGAACCGCTGCCGCACGGCCTCGGCGTGTCGCTGCCGGCCGCCGACGCGGGCGCGAAGACCGAGGGGACCTTCCCCTACGCGGCCGACCTGTGGGCCGAGGGCCTGCTGTGGGCGGCCGTCCTGCGCTCCCCGCACCCGCACGCGCGCATCGTGTCGATCGACACCAGCCACGCGCGCGAGATGCCCGGCGTACGGGCCGTCGTCACCCACGAGGACGTCCCCGGCACCCCGCGCCACGGCCGGGGCACCCCGGACCGCCCGGTCTTCGCCTCCGAGGTCGTACGGCACCACGGCGAGCCCATCGCGGCCGTCGCCGCCGACCACCCGGACACCGCCCGCATGGCCGCCGCCGCCGTCATCGTCGAGTACGAGGTGCTCGACCCGGTCATCGACCCCGAGCAGTCCTTCGAGGCCGGGCCGCTGCACCCCGACGGCAACCTGATCCGGCACATCCCGCTCCAGCACGGCGACCCCGACGCGACCGGCGAGATCGTGGTCGAGGGCCAGTACCGCATCGGCCGCGCCGACCCCGCCCCCATCGGCGCCGAGGCCGGACTCGCCGTGCCCCGCCCGGACGGCGGCGTCGAGCTCTACCTGGCCTCCACCGACCCGCACACCGACCGCAACACGGCCGCCGCCTGCTACGGCCTGTCCCTCGAACAGGTGAAGATCGTCGTCACCGGCGTGCCGGGCGCGACCGCCGACCGAGAGGACCAGGGCTTCCAGCTCCCGCTAGGCCTGCTCGCCCTGAAGACCGGCTGCCCGGTCAAGCTCACGGCGACCCGCGAGGAGTCCTTCCTCGGCCACGCGCACCGCCACCCCACCCTCCTGCGCTACCGGCACCACGCCGACGCCGAGGGCAAGCTGGTCAAGGTCGAGGCACAGATCCTGCTCGACGCCGGCGCCTACGCCGACACCTCCGCCGAGTCCCTCGCCGCCGCCGTCTCCTTCGCCTGCGGCCCCTACGTCGTCCCGAACGCCTTCATCGAGGGCTGGGCCGTCCGCACCAACAACCCGCCCTCCGGCCACGTCCGCGGCGAGGGCGCCATGCAGGTGTGCGCCGCCTACGAGGCGCAGATGGACAAGCTGGCGAAGAAGCTCGGCCTCGACCCGGCCGAGATCCGGCTGCGCAACGCGCTGGCCACCGGCGACCTCCTGCCCATCGGTCAGACGGTGACCTGCCCGGCCCCGGTGGCCGAACTCCTCCAGGCGGTACGGGACTTCCCGCTCCCGCAGCTCCCCAAGGACACGCCCGAGGAGGAGTGGCTGCTGCCCGGCGGCCCCGAGGGCGCGGGCGAACCGGGCGCGGTGCGCCGGGGCGTCGGCTACGGCCTCGGCATGGTGCACATGCTCGGCGCGGAGGGCGCCGACGAGGTCTCGACGGCCACGGTCAAGGTCCACGACGGCGTCGCGACCGTGCTCTGCGCGGCCGTGGAGACCGGCCAGGGCTTCACCACGCTGGCCCGCCAGATCGTCCAGGAGACACTCGGTGTCGACGAGGTCCACGTGGCCCCCGTCGACACCGACCAGCCCCCGGCCGGCCCCGGCTGCCGCGGCCGCCACACCTGGGTCTCCGGCGGCGCCGTGGAACGCGCGGCCAAGATGGTCCGCACCCAGCTCCTGCAGCCCCTCGCCCACAAGTTCGGCATGTCCACCGAGCTGCTCCAGATCACCGACGGCAAGATCACGTCGTACGACGGCGTCCTGTCGACCACCGTCACCGAGGCACTGGACGGCAAGGAGCTGTGGGCCACCGCGCAGTGCCGCCCGCACCCGACCGAGCCGCTGAACGGCGACGGCCAGGGCGACGCCTTCGTCGGCCTCGCCTTCTGCGCGATCCGCGCGGTCGTCGACGTCGACATCGAGCTGGGCTCGGTACGGGTGGTGGAGCTGGCCGTCGCCCAGGACGTCGGCCGGATCCTCAACCCGGCGCAGCTCAACGCCCGCATCGAGGCCGGTGTCACGCAGGGCGTCGGCATCGCCCTGACGGAGAACCTGCGCACCCCCCGCGGCCTGATCCGCCACCCCGACCTCACCGGCTACGCCCTGCCGACCGCCCTCGACGCACCCGACATCCGGATCGTCAAGCTCGTCGAGGAACGCGACGTGGTCGCCCCCTTCGGCGCCAAGTCGGTCAGCGCGGTACCGGTGGTCACGTCCCCGGCCGCCATCGCCTCCGCCGTCCGCGCGGCCACCGGCCGCCCGGTCAACCGCCTCCCCATCCGCCCGCAGGCGGCGGTGGTCACGGGCCAGTGAGCCTGTCCGGGGTCGTGGTCGTCGCGGGGGTGATGGCCTCGGGCAAGTCGACCGTCGCCCAGGCGCTGGCCGAGCACCTGCCCCGGGCCGCGCACGTCCGTGGCGACGTGTTCCGCCGCATGATCGTGTCGGGGCGGGAGGAGTACACGCCCGGGGCCTCGCCGGAGGCGACCGCCCAACTCCACCTCCGCTACCGCCTGTCGGCCGCCACGGCGGACGCCTACGCCGGGGCCGGCTTCACGGCGATCGTCCAGGACGTGCTGCTGGGCCCGGAACTGACGTCGTACGTCGAGCGGATCCGCACCCGCCCCCTGCACGTCGTCGTCCTCGCCCCCAGCCCCGAGGCCGTGGCGGAGCGGGAGGCCGGGCGGTCGAAGAGCGGGTACGGACCCGCGTGGACGATCGCCGATCTGGACGCGGAACTCCGCCTGCACACCGAGCCGTTGGGACTGTGGCTGGACACGTCGGCGCTCACCGTGGAACAGACGGTGCAAGCGATTCTCGCCGGGACGGAACGGTCGAGGGTCGCCTGACGTCTCTTCTGCGGGGCGTTGTCAGTGCCGCGGCGTAGTGTTCTGCGTAGTGGGGACGGCCGTTTCCGAGGGGAAGCCCGGACGGGCCGCCATGCCCTGCTGACGACCTGTGCACGACGCACCACTCGAACCACTTGCACGTCTTGAACTCTTGATCGCGGGGGCAGCGATGAGCACGATCAGCACGACCGGCAGCGGTGCGACGGCGATCACGCTGACCGAGGCAGAACTGGACCGTTACATCACGCACGAACCCACCCGCAGCTGGCTCACCGGCCCCGGACTGCCCGACAGCGGCGGCCTGCTGACGTTCGAACCGCTGCGCACGGTCGGCCTGCGCACCCTGGCGGATGTCACGGACGGCCCGACCCGGCTCGCGGAGGAGCTCCGGGACCGCCTGGTGATCGGCGAGCTGCTGGCCCCGGCCGGCCTGGACACGGAGTCGATCCTCCTCGACGGCGGCACCGGCGAGATCAGCACGGCCTACCTGATCGACCCCACCGACCCGCGCCCGCTGGCGCCCTCGCTGGAGACCCTGCTGCGCTTCGCCGCGGTCACCGAGGAACTGACGGGCCTGCGCGGCCGTTTCGCCTCCCTCGCCGGGACGCACGGCACGAAGGCGGCGACCGAGGCCTCCCGCAGGCTCCTGGAGCTCTTCGAGGAGGGCACGGCCGGCCGCGTCCCGCCGTACTGGAAGGCGACGGCCCTGATCCGCCCCCTCAGCCTCATCGCGGGCCCCGGCACGGACTCCGGGCTGGCCGTCGACCTGCCGGCCCGGCTCCTGGACCAGGAGTTCGGGCAGGGCCGGGTGGCCCGCTTCGAGGAGGTCGACTTCCCGCCCACGCTCACCCACGAGCCGACCCGCCGCTTCCTGCGCGAGACCGGCCTCCCGGAGGACGCGGTCGTCTTCCACCTCGACCCGGACGCCCCGCTCCCCACCCTCTGGGAGTACTTCACCGACATCCACACCGGCGGCTTCCCCGTGGAGGACCTCCCGCCCCACGCCGACCGGCTGATACGCCTCGGCTACCTGGTCGAGGACAACAGCCTCGTCGTGGACGGCTCCACGGGCGCGATCCTCAACTTCTCCGAGCCCGAGGCGACCCTCTACCCCCTCAACACGGACATCTCCACGCTCGCCTACACCCTCTGGCTCCTGCACCACGAGCGCACCATCGACGAGCACCTGGGCCACGAACTCACCACCGAGGCCTACGACCAGCTCGCCGCGACCATGCTCCACACCCTCGCGACCATCGACCCCACCCCGGTCACGACCGACGCCGACTGGCACTACTGGACGGAGCTGTTCCAGGACGAGGCGGGCGGGGTGCTGTAAGGGGGCAGGGGGAGGAGGGGGGCTTGGGGCTGGGGCGGGCCGGTCAGGTCACCAGGCCCTGACGGTAGGCGTAGACGACGGCCTGGACACGGTCGCGCAGGCCCAGTTTGGTGAGGATGCGGGAGACGAAGGTCTTGACGGTCTCCGGGCTGAGCACGAGGGCCGCGGCGATCTCGCTGTTGGAGAGGCCGTCCGCGATCAGGCGCAGCACCTCCAGCTCGCGCGGGGTCAGCGGAACACCGTGCGGGGTGGCGCCGTCGGTGGGCCGGATCCGGGCGGCGCAGCGGCCCACGAGCTGCCGGGTCACCTCCGGGTCCAGCAGGGCCGCGCCCGTGGCCACGGTCCGGATGCCGTGCAGCAGCCGGTCCGGCGGCGCGTCCTTGAGCAGGAAGCCGCTGGCGCCGGCGCGCAGGGCCTCGTAGACGTACTGCCTCGTAGACGTACTCGTCCAGGTTGAACGTCGTCACCACGAGCACCTTCACCGGGTGCGGCACCTCGCCACCGCCACCGCCACCGCCACCGCCGGCGCCGGCGGCGGTCACGCCGGTCACGCCGGACTCCCCGCGGGTATCCGGGCCCGGACGACGAAACGGCCGTCCTCCGCGCGCCCGGCGCTGAACTCGCCGCCCAGCACGGCCACCCGTTCCCGGAGACCGGCCAGGCCCCGCCCGCTCCCGCCCGGGGACGCCGTGGCCGGGTGGGCGCGGGCGACCTTCAGGCGGGCCTTCTCACGGTTCTTGGATCCCTTCTGTTTGCGGGACAGCTCCCGCTGGGCCTTCTTCAGCTTCTTCTCCGCCCGACGCAGGAACCGCGGCGAGTCGATCTTCTCGCCGGTGGACAGGACCGCGAAGTGGGTGAGGCCAAGGTCGATGCCGATGCTCTGGTCGGTGGCGGGCAGCGTGCGGGACCACTTCACCTTCACCGCCCCGATCTTCGGCAGGTCCAGCCGGCCGCGGTCGGTGATCTTCCAGCGGGCGTTGGCGGTGAACCGGATCGACTGCCGGGCATCCTTGCGGGACTTGAACCGGGGTGCACCCGGTTTCGCGACACTCCGCACCGCAGGCGAAGAACTGCGGTGCCCGGCTCCGCCGGACCTGATTCCGCGACGCTTCGCGTCGGCCACCATCAGATTCGCTTCACCATCGGCCTAAAGGCCGATGCACTACGAATGAATTCCGGTAGCGACGGCACCGGCCGGGACGTCCCGGCGCCGACGCGGCATCAGATGCCCCCGCCGCTTGGCGAGCCAGAGGAACGCGGCCGTCACCAGCACCCCGAGCAGTACCGAGTACAGGCTCGCCTCCGGCCCGAACTGCCCGCCGGTGACGAGCTGCGACCCCGAGGTGGTGGCGTCCAGCGGTCGCCACGCCTATGAGCGCCCCGCGCCCGAACGCCGCCCGGGCCCCCTCCCGCCGCCGCGACGCCCTGCCCCCCCGACGAAGGCGACCGCCGCGACCGCCAGGAGCTGCCAGACCAGCCTCATGATGACTCCCTCACAGGATCCGCGGCCGAGCGCCGCGACTGGCCCGAACGCCACGGATCGGCCGCCCCGGAATCGTCACCGCTCAGTGGACACCTGCTGGTAGCTCGCACGGGGGACAACCCGAACGGCCGTCACCACTCAGGCCGGCACGCTCCCGCTCACTCACCGTCACCGCCGGGGATGCGGGGCCGCACACCTCCACCTAACGTCGCAGGTGAGGACCAGCCAGGGAGCGGACATGAGCCGAACCAAGCGCAGCAGCACCCGCAGCACGGCCCGCAAGCGGGCGCCCAGGATCTCGTCCCGCATGGTGACGTCACCGACGGCGCCCACTCCGACGGCACCCGAACGCGGGTCGCCGCAGCCGGCGCCACCCCGTGACCACGCCTTCCCGCACGGCCCACCGCGCCGCCCCACCCGCATACGCATATCCGGGACCAACCCGTGGTCGGTCACGGTGATGAGCTTCTTCTTCCTGACGGGCCTGGGCGTGTGCGTCCTCGGCGCCGCGCTCGCCACGTCGCTGCTGCTGGACATCGTGGCCCCCGGCGAGTGGCCGACCCCATGGGAGACGCTGGTCGTCGCCACCGGCGTCGTCACGCTGGAGATCCTCCTGGGCACCGTCCTGGCCTGCCTGTGCGGCTTCATGTACAACTACACCGCCCGTTTCAGCGGCGGCGTCGAAGTGGCCCTGACCGGCGACCTCACCGACCCGCCCCCGGCCGCCCAGGCCCTCCGGCTCCTGACCCGGCTCCACACACGCCTCCGCCGCCCCGAAGCCGACCCCCGCCCCCGGCAGCCGTAGCCATCCGGACAACCACAAGGGCGGCACCCCTTCCGAGGTGTCGCACTGCCGTCCTGCCCGGTCGGGCAATCGGGGGCCGTGGCGGGAATCGAACCCACGTCGTCGTCTGTGGCTTGGACCCTGCGGAGACGATTTGGCGGGAGCGGCGAAAGGCTGCTGTCTCGCCGCGTCGCCAACGACGAATCGGAACTCCTCCAGCCCACCGGTCAGTCCGGGTGATCGTCCGACCGCCACAGCCAGCGGAGGGCATCGGGAAGCAGGACACCGCCGTGGTTGGGGCTGTGGCCGCCATCGCCCAGGACGAGGCGGAAGTCGTAGCCGGCTTCTGCGAGCGCGGCCGCGACGCGCAGGTTGTTGGCGAGCCAGTTTGCCTCGGGCTCGTTCCAGCGCAGGTCACGATGGCCCGCTTGCATGAAGATGCGCAGCGGCTTGCGAGGGACACGGGGGATGAGTTCGGGGTATGGGTTGCCGCCTGGCATCTGCGTGAAGCTGGACAAGTACCCGATAACCCGGCGGAATGTGTCCGGGCGCAGCCAGGCTGCGGTAAAGGCGCAGTTCCCGCCGCTACTGCCGCCACAGATGCCCCACCGCTCGGGGTCCTCGGCGATCGAGTAGCGCTTCGTGACCTCAGGAATGATCTCTGTCAGGAGAAAGCTGACGTACCGATCGTCGTAGGCGTCGTACTCGGTGTTGCGGTTCTTCGGGTCCTCAGCCTCTGGGAAGACACCCGGGTCGACGAACACGCCGATGGTGACCGGGATGTCACCGCGATGGACGAGATTGTCCAGAACGATCGCACCGCGGACCTCCCCTTCAGGGTCCAGGTACCACCATCCGTCCTGGAACACCATCAGCGACGCCGGCTCCGAGGGGTGGTACCGCGCGGGCACATGCACCCAGAACTTCCGTGACGTCCCCGGGTAGATCGCACTGTCGCTGCGGTCGAACCCGATCGTCTCGCCAGCCGGTACGCCTGGCTGCACGGCGGAGTCGGGGCCATGGGCATAGCGCACGTCTGACTGGTGAATCGGAAGCGGCTGGTAGGGCACCTCGATCGTCACGCGGGCCAACCTAGGAGAGATCACGAAGGTCCTCAACGGGGTTTACGACTGCCCCCACACGGCTCGACTTCTCCATTGGGAAGCCATCGAGTACGTCAGTCGGCCGTGCCTGCCGGGTCGTACGGCATGATGGCGGCCATGCGTGGAGGGGTGGGCGGGGGGGCTGCGCCGACTGTGGCCGTGGCGCGGACGTGATGAGTCGGCGCTCGAGGAGATCGAGGCGGCGATCACCGCTTTCGGTGAGGCCCTGGACGCCCCTTCGTTCCCACTCCTGCTGTTGCCATGGAGGCTCAGGAACTCCAAACGTTCGAGCTGGTAAATGCGGCACGGCAGCAGAACGGGAGCCCGCCGCTGCAGATTGAACGCTTGCTTGTCGACGCCGCTCGCTTTCACAGCCAGGGCTTGGCTGACCATCCTGGTCAGTGGGAAGTGAAGTGGAACGGCTGGCCCGGACATGTGGGTTCCGACGGCAGCACGCCTCCGGACCGGATCATCAAAGCCGTCGGCTCACCCGGATCCGAAAACGAATGACCAGGACCGCAAGGCGAACCTCCTCAATCCTGCGCACAAGACCAGCGGAATCCGCATCGCCTACGGCTCCGGAGAGACGCCTGACGGGCATCAAGGCACTTTCTTCTATTTCACACAGGACTTTCACGACCAGGCAGTCCACAGTGCTCTCAGGCGGTGCAACTGAGACGGAAAGTGAGACGGACAGGCGACAGGGCGGCACCCTTCGGAGGCGCCGCCCTGTCGTCCTGCCCGGTCGGGCGGTCAGAGGCCGTGGCGGGAATCGAACCCACGTAACTCGCTTTGCAGGCGAGTCCCTAAACCACTCGGGCACACGGCCGTGTGCGTGACTTGAAAGTACGGGGGTGCGGGGGAGGGACTCAAGGGGATCGGCGGGGCTGCAACGGGACTGCCATACGGCGTTCATGAACCGGGGGACCGGGGGACCGGGGGCCGGGGGGTGTACGACCAAGGTCGGAGGTGGGGTGGGGCTTACGACAGGGGTCAGAGTGGGGATTGGGCCTTACCGTGGTCGGCATGACCGCACTTGAGCCGAGCGACGCCGTTGTCGCGGACGAGACCTCCGACAGAGCCGACACGGGCGGGGTGCTCGGGCGGTCGTACCGGGCGTTGAGCGTCGGGATCGTGTCCGTCGTGCTGCTCATCGCCTTCGAGGCGACGGCCGTCGGGACGGCGATGCCCGTCGCGGCCCGGGAGCTGGACGGGGTGCCGCTGTACGCGTTCGCCTTCTCCGGATACTTCACGACCAGCCTGTTCGGGATGGTGCTGGCCGGGCAGTGGTCGGACCGGAAGGGGCCGCTCGGGGCGCTGACGACGGGGATCGGGGCCTTCGCCGCCGGGCTGGTGGTGGCCGGGACCGCGCAGGGCATGTGGGTGTTCATCGCCGGGCGGGCCGTGCAGGGGTTCGGCGGCGGGCTGGTCATCGTCGCGCTGTACGTCGTGGTGGGGCGGGCCTACCCGGAGCGGTTGCGGCCCGCGATCATGGCCGCCTTCGCCGCGGGCTGGGTGGTGCCGTCCATCGTCGGGCCGCTGGCCGCGGGCGCGGTGACCGAGCAGCTCGGGTGGCGGTGGGTGTTCCTCGGGATCCCGGTGCTCGTGGTCTTCCCGGTGGCGCTCGCGCTGCCGCAGATACGGCGCCGGGCCGGCGGGCCGGTGGCGAAAGAAGGGGGTCACGGGGCCTTCGACCGGCGGCGGATCCGGCTCGCCCTCGGTATCTCGCTCGGCGCGGGGCTGCTGCAGTACGCGGCCCAGGATCTGCGGTGGGTGTCGGTGATACCCGGACTGCTCGGTGGTGCGCTGCTGGTGCCCGCCGTGCTCGGGCTGCTGCCCCGCGGTACGTACCGGGCGGCCCGCGGTCTGCCCTCCGTCGTGCTGCTGCGTGGCGTCGCGGCCGGGGGCTTCATCTCCGCCGAGTCCTTCGTCCCGTTGATGCTGGTGACGCAACGGGGCCTGTCGCCCACCCTCGCCGGGTTCTCGCTGGCGGCGGGCGGCGTGACCTGGGCGGTGGGCTCGTGGGTGCAGGCGCGGCCGCGGATGGAGCCGTACCGCGAGCGGCTGATGACGCTCGGGATGGTGCTGGTGGCGGCGGCGGTCGCCACGGCGCCGACGGTGCTCGTGTCCGGCGTGCCGGTGTGGACCGTCGCGGTCGCCTGGGCCTTCGGCTGCTTCGGGATGGGCCTGGTGATCGCCTCGGCCAGCGTGCTGATGCTCCGGCTCTCCATCCCGGCCGAGGCCGGCGCCAACTCCGCCGCCCTGCAGATCTCCGACGCCCTCTCGAACGTCGTCCTGCTCGCCGTGGCCGGTGCGGCCTTCGCCTCCCTCGGTGGCGGCAGCATGACGGGGGCGGCCGGCTCCGGTTCCCATCCGGCCGCCTTCGCCGCGGTGTTCCTGCCGATGGCGGGGGTGGCCCTCGTCGGAGCCTGGGTGACCACCCGGCTCCGTGATCTGTGACGTGAGTCCCACCCGGGGGTGGCCCGGCCTTGTCCGCGCGTTGACAGTCACGGGGCGCCGGTAGGGTGGCCCGGTTGTCATACGTAGCCACCCGACCCTCGTACACCTCGCGACCCCCTTTACTACGGAGACCGTGACTACCACCGCCGCCTCTGCTTCCTCGTCCTCCCACCACCTTTCGCCGGCCTTCCCCGGCCGGGCGCCCTGGGGCACCGCCAGCAAGCTGCGTGCCTGGCAGCAGGGGGCCATGGAGAAGTACGTCCAGGAGCAGCCGCGCGACTTCCTGGCCGTGGCCACGCCCGGCGCCGGGAAGACGACGTTCGCGCTGACGCTCGCCTCCTGGCTGCTGCACCACCACGTCGTGCAGCAGGTCACCGTCGTCGCCCCCACCGAGCACCTGAAGAAGCAGTGGGCGGAGGCCGCGGCGAGGATAGGCATCAAGCTGGATCCCGAGTACAGCGCCGGACCGCTCAGCCGGGAGTACGACGGGGTCGCCGTGACGTACGCCGGTGTCGGCGTCCGGCCGATGCTGCACCGCAACCGGTCCGAGCAGCGGAAGACCCTCGTCATCCTCGACGAGATCCACCACGCCGGTGACTCCAAGTCCTGGGGCGAGGCCTGCCTGGAGGCGTTCGAGCCGGCCACCCGGCGGCTGGCCCTGACCGGCACCCCGTTCCGGTCGGACACCAACCCCATCCCCTTCGTGACGTACGAGGAGGGGCAGGACGGGATCCGGCGCTCCGCCGCCGACTACACCTACGGGTACGGCAACGCGCTCGCCGACCACGTCGTCCGCCCGGTCATCTTCCTCTCCTACAGCGGCAACATGCGCTGGCGCACCAAGGCCGGTGACGAGATCGCCGCCCGGCTCGGCGAGCCGATGACCAAGGACGCGGTCAGCCAGGCCTGGCGTACGGCGCTCGACCCGCGCGGCGAGTGGATGCCGGCCGTGCTGCGCGCCGCCGACCAGCGGCTGACGGAGGTTCGGAAGGGGATTCCGGACGCCGGGGCCCTCGTCATCGCCTCCGACCAGGACTCGGCCCGCGCCTACGCCAAGCTGATCCGCGAGATCACGGGGACGAAGGCGACCGTGGTCCTCTCCGACGACACCGGCGCGTCCAAGCGGATCGACGACTTCAGCGGCAGCGACGACCGGTGGATGGTCGCGGTGCGGATGGTGTCCGAGGGCGTCGACGTGCCCCGGCTGGCGGTCGGGGTCTACGCGACGACCATCTCCACTCCTCTCTTCTTCGCCCAGGCCGTCGGCCGGTTCGTGCGGTCCCGGCGGCGCGGCGAGACCGCGTCCGTGTTCCTGCCGACCGTCCCGGACCTGCTGACCTTCGCCAACGAGATGGAGGTCGAGCGCGACCACGCCCTCGACAAGCCGAAGAAGGACGGCGAGGAGGACCCGTACGCCGAGTCCGAGAAGGAGATGGAGGAGGCGAACAAGGAGCAGGACGAGGACACCGGCGAGCAGGAGCAGTTCGCCTTCGAGGCCCTGGAGTCCGAGGCCGTCTTCGACCGGGTGCTCTACGACGGCGCCGAGTTCGGCATGCAGGCCCACCCGGGGAGCGAGGAGGAGCAGGACTACCTCGGCATCCCGGGGCTCCTCGAACCCGACCAGGTGCAGCTGCTGTTGCAGAAGCGGCAGGCGAGGCAGATCGCGCACAGCCGGAAGAAGCCGGACGACGAGGCCGACCTGCTCGAACTGCCCGCGGAACGGCGGCCCGTCGTCTCCCACAAGGAGATGATGGAGCTGCGGAAGCAGCTGAACACGATGGTCAGCGCGTATGTCCACCAGAGCGGGAAGCCGCACGGGGTGATTCACACGGAGCTGCGGCGCGTCTGCGGGGGGCCGCCGAGTGCGGAGGCCACGGCGGGGCAGTTGCGGCAGCGTATCGCCAAGGTGCAGGAGTGGGCTACGCGGATGCGGTAGTCGGTCGGGTGCGGCTGGGTGGGGGCTGGTCGCGCAGCTCCTCCCCCAGCCTTCGGCCGGGGGTACCCCCAGCGCCCCTTTGGGGCGCCACAGGTGGACGCATACCGATACAAACCGAAGTAGTCCATACCGGTACGTGACCGGATTCTGGACGAAGGCTTCCGCTCAGCGAACCCGCACCGCTACTGTCCGGCTACGCACACGCCCCGTGGCAGCGCCGCCGCGGAGCGCAGCCGTGAAGCGACTGGGCCCGGAGCCGCCGGGCCGCCATGCCGATCGGCGGCCTCTGAAGCGCGTCGCTGACGGGACTCGGCGACGCATCCGCCGCGTCGGAGGTTGCCGGCCTCACCACTTAAGGAGTGGGCGTCGTG
The DNA here is from genome assembly GCF_042899865.1 of Streptomyces sp. NPDC013157. Lineage (NCBI taxonomy): Bacteria > Bacillati > Actinomycetota > Actinomycetes > Kitasatosporales > Streptomycetaceae > Streptomyces > Streptomyces sp. NPDC013157. The sequence continues at coordinate 129,850 of NZ_JBIBAK010000010.1, forward strand.
ACCGCGGAGACCTCTCAGACGCTCGACCGGGGACTCAGGGTCCTCAAACTGCTGGCCGACACGGACCACGGGCTGACCGTCACCGAGCTTTCCAACAAACTGGGCGTGAACCGGACCGTGGTGTACCGGTTGCTCGCCACGCTGGAGCAGCATGCGCTGGTACGGCGCGACCTGGGCGGGCGAGCCCGGGTCGGGCTGGGGGTGCTGCGTCTCGGCCGGCAGGTGCATCCGCTGGTACGGGAGGCAGCGCTGCCGGCGCTGCGGTCGCTCGCCGAGGACATCGGGGCGACGGCGCACCTGACCCTGGTCGACGGGACCGAGGCGCTCGCCGTCGCGGTCGTCGAGCCGACCTGGACCGACTATCACGTGGCCTACCGGGCCGGGTTCCGGCACCCGCTGGACCGGGGCGCCGCCGGCAAGGCGATCCTGGCCGCCCGGCACTCGCCGCGCAACGACCCCGGGTACACGCTGACCCACGGCGAACTGGAGGCCGGGGCGAGCGGGGCCGCGGCGCCGCTGATCGGGGTCACCGGTGTCGAGGGCAGCGTGGGGGTCGTGATGCTCGCGGATTCCGTGCCGGAGCGGGTCGGGACGCGGGTGATGGACGCGGCGCGGGAGGTCGCGGAGGCGTTGCGGTAGGCCGCGGGCCGGGGTTCCGCATACTGGCGCCGGCAGGGTGCCTCCCCCGGCTTTCGGCCGGGGGACCCCCAGCGCTCACCTGTGCCGCCCCAGGCGGCACGCATGCCCGCAGCTGAGAAGCTGACGCGACTGCAGCGCCCCGTAAGGGGCGCTGGGGGTACCCCCGGCCGAAGGCTGGGGGAGGAACTGCGCGATCAGCCCCCACCCACCCGCGGTCCGGACACCGCCGAAAAGCCCCCCTCTGTTTCGCCCACCCACCCGCATTGGCCGATCCGCCAATCCCGACCCCCGCCCTCTGGCCGATCCCCCCACCACCCCTACCCCCCTCCCTCCGCATCATCAGGGCCAGACAAGAGCCCACGGTGGAGGGAGCCGGAGTATGGAGACGGTGGGGACACAGCCGCGGCCAGGGCAGCGGGCCGTCGGCGCCGCGAGCCGGCTCACCCGGCGGCAGTCCGTCGACACCCTCGTCGGTGAGGCCGGCGCCAGCCCGCTGACGCGGACGATGGGCGTCACCCAGCTCACCCTGCTGAGCGTCGGCGCGACCCTCGGCACCGGCATCTTCGTGGTGCTCGGGCAGGCCGTGCCCGAGGCCGGCCCGGCGATCGTGGTCTCCTTCGTGCTGGCCGGTGTCACCGCCCTGTTCTCGGCCCTGTCGTACGCCGAGCTCGCCGGCATGATCCCCGGCTCGGGATCGTCGTACAGCTACGCCTACGCCACCCTCGGCGAACTCGTCGCCTGGGTGTGCGGGTGGTGTCTGATCCTGGAGTACGGCGTGTCGGTGGCCGCCGTCGCCGTCGGATGGGGGCAGTACGTCAACGAACTGCTCGGCCTCACCTTCGGCGTCACCCTGCCGGACTCGCTCAGCGCCCCGCCCGGCGCCGGCGGCACGCTCAACGTCCCGGCCGCGCTCATCGTCGTCCTCGCGATGGTCGTCCTGCTGCGCGGGGCCAAGGAGAGCGCCGTCGCCAACGTCGTCATGGTCGGGGTGAAGATCGCGGCCCTCGTGATGTTCTGCGCGGTCGCCTTCACCGCCTTCCACGCCGGCAACTTCCAGCCGCTCTTCCCGCTCGGCGCCGCCGGGATGAGCGCGGGGGCCGCCTCGCTCTTCTTCTCCTACATCGGCTTCGACGCCGCGAGCACCGCGGGGGAGGAGGCCCGCAACCCGCAGCGCGACCTGCCGCGGGCGATCATCCTCTCCCTCGTCCTCGTCACGGCCCTGTACGTCCTGGTGGCCGTCGCCGCGCTCGGCGCGATGCCGTGGAAGCAGTTCGCGGGGACCGAGGCGACGCTCAGCGAGGTGCTGGTGCGGGCGGTCGGCGGCGGTGACCTGTGGCCGATCCTGCTCTCCGTCGGTGCCGTGGTCGCCACCACCAGCGTCGTCCTCACCGTGCAGTACGGGCAGATCCGGATCCTGTACGTGATGTCCCGGGACGGGCTCGTGCCACCGCTGTTCGCCAAGGTCCACCCGCGCACCGGGGTGCCCCGCGCCAACACCGTGATCGTCTCCTCCTTCATCGCCGTCCTGGCCGCCCTGGTGCCGCTCGGCAGCCTCGCGGACGCCACCAGCATCGGCACCCTCTTCGCGTTCATGCTGGTCAACCTGGCCGTGGTGATCCTGCGGCGGCGCAGCCCCGAGGCGCCCCGCTCCTTCCGGGTGCCGTTCTCCCCGGTCGTACCCGTCCTCGGCATCGGCTTCTGCGGCTACCTGCTGTTCAGCCTCGGCGCCGACACCTGGATCGCCTTCGGGGCGTGGATGGCCGTCGGCCTGGTCCTCTACGGCTGCTACGGCATCCGCCACTCCAAGCTCGCCCACGCCACCACTGCGCAGGACAGCCCCGCATGACCGCCCTCGACCTCACCGCCGACGTCGTCGACCTCACCCGGGCCCTCGTCGACCTCCCCTCCGAGAGCGGGGCGGAGGCCCGGATCGCGGACGCGGTGGAGCACGCCCTGCGCGGCCTCGGGCACCTCAAGGTCGACCGGGTCGGCAACACCGTGGTCGCCCGCACCGCCCTCGGCCGGGACCGGCGGGTCCTGATCGCCGGTCACCTGGACACCGTCCCGGCCGCCGGGAACCTGCCCTCCCGGCTGGCGGACGGGTGCGTGCACGGCCTCGGCGCCTGTGACATGAAGGGCGGGGTGGCGGTCGCGCTGCGGCTGGCCGCCACCGTTCCGGAACCGGCCGTCGACCTCACCTTCGTCCTCTACGAGTGCGAGGAGGTCGAGGGCGAGCGCAACGGACTCGGGCTGCTCGGCCCCGGACTCCTCGCCGCCGACCTCGCCGTCCTCATGGAGCCCTCCGACGCCGGGGTGGAGGCCGGCTGCCAGGGGTACTTGAGCGCCGACGTCGTCGTGCGCGGCCGGCGAGCGCACACCGCCCGCGCCTGGCAGGGCGTCAACGCCGCCCACCGGGCCGCCCGGGTGCTCCAGCGGCTCGACGACCACACCGCCGAGCGGATCGTGATCGACGGGCTGGAGTACCGGGAGGGGCTGAGTGCGGTCGCCGTGCGGGCGGGGGTCGCCGGGAACGTCGTACCGGACGAGTGTGTCGTCAGCGTCAACTACCGCTTCGCGCCCAGCCGTTCGGCGGCGGACGCGGAGGCGTACGTACGAGGGCTGTTCCCGGAGTACGAGGTCCGGGTCACCGAGGCGGTCGCCGGTGCGCTGCCCCGCCTGGACCGGGTCGCCGGGCTCGTCGAGGCGCTCGGGGCCGTGCCCCGGCCCAAGTTGGGCTGGACCGACGTCGCCCGGTTCGCGGCTCTTGGCGTGCCCGCCTTCAACTACGGCCCCGGGGACCCCTCTCTCGCGCACACGGCGGGGGAGTACGTGCCGGTCGGGCAGTTGCGCGCCTGTGAGGAGAGCCTCAGGGCGTGGCTGCTGCGCTGAGCCCGGCCAGCACCCGCAACTGCAGCCACAGCACCAGTCGTTCGTCGGGATCGTCCAGGTCGATCCCGACGTGCTGCCGGAGCTGGCGCAGCCGGTAACGGCAGGTGTTGGGGTGGACGGCCAGCAGTTCGCCCGCGCCCGCCATGTCGCAGCCCGCGTCGAACCAGCAGACCAGGGTGCGGGCGTACTCGGTGCCGTGCCCGGCGTCGTACGCCAGCACCCGCTGCCAGGCCCCCGCACTCAACTCCCGCCGCTCGCCGAGTACTTCGGCGAGCCGGAGCAGGGTGACCCGGGGACGCACCTCGTCCACCGTGGCCACCGGCGACCGCGCGTCCAGCACCCTCAGCACCAGGTCCGCGTCCGCCCGGGAGCCGGCCACCTCGCTCACGTCCGGGACCAGCTCGCCAAGACCCGCCCGCACCGGTACCCGCAGCGCCTGCCCGGCCCGCCGCACGATGTCCTCGGCCAGCGGCCGGTGCCGTGCCCCCGGTCCGGGCAGCAGCGCGTACACCACCCCGTCGACCAGCACACACGCCTGCCGCCCGTAGCGCGCCTCGCACTGCAGCCGTACGACGTCCAGCAGGCGCAGCGCGGTGCGTTCGGCGTCCGGCACGTTGGCCGGGGCGTCGAGCGTGAACGCGGCCACCCGTACCTCGCCGTCCACCCCCAGGCGGGCCGCGGCGGCCGGGGCGTCCGCCGTGCCGTCGAGGAGCCGGCGCAGCAGGTCGCCGCTCTGGTGGCGGGCCAGTTCCTGCGCCGCGCGGGCGCGCAGCAGGAGCAGGGCGGCGGTGGCGGCGCCCTGGGCGAGGGTCTCCTCGGCGTCCGGCGCGAGCGCGCCGCCGTCGACCACCCAGACCGAGCCGAGCGTCTCGCCGCCGGCCCGCACCGCCATCGCCAGCCGGGGCAGGTCGGCATCGCTCAACGCCGGTAGCCTGACCGGCCGTTCGGCCGCGAACAGGGTCCGGTACTGCTCGGTGTTCTCGGCGCTGGCCGGTACCTGGAGGCCCAGGATGCCCTGCCGGCGGTCCTCGTCGACCGGCTGGCCGGCGACGGTGGAGTAGGCGAGGATCCGCTGCCGGGGGTCCTCGATGGCGGTGGCCCCGCCGATGCCCGCGGCGATCGCGTCCGCCAGCGCGAACAGATCCCCGAGCCCGCTCCCGGGGGCCGCCGGACGGGCGCCGATCGCCGACGCCAGCAGCAGGTGGACGTGGTGCCAGGCGGCGTCCTCGTCCACCGACAGCAGCGCGATCCCGTGCGTCTCCGCCTCCCCGACCGGCCCGTCCGCACCGCGCACCACCACCCCGGTCAGCTCCGCCTCGGCCGCCGCCCGCACCAGCGGCCCGGCCGCCGCCGCGCGCACCCCGACCGCCAGCAGCAGCGCCCCCGGCCGCCGGGGCAGCGGGGCGTGGGCGTCGTACAGCAGCGCCTCGGTCACCGGCACGGTCAGCCCGGCGGGGGCCGTGTGCAGCCGGACGGAGGGACCGCCGACGACGTCGAGCAGGTCGCCGAGGGTGCAGGCGTCCATGTGAGTCCTCTGGGGAAACAGGTGCTTGGCCGATCTCCTCATGAAGATATGCATTCCTTGTCCGTCCGCACAACACGCGGAAGAGGGCCGGCTCGGAGACTCGGATCATGACCCTGACCGTGACCGGAGTCAGCATCCGCACCGTCCACGACGTCGCCGGGCTCGCGGCCGTCACCGGCTACTTCAGCGACGTCTGGCAGACGCCCCGCACCGCCCCGCCCTACCCGGCCGAGGTCCTGCACAGCCTGGTCCACGCGGGAGGCGCCGTGCACGCCGCCTACGACGGCGCGCGGCTGGCCGGGGCGGCCGTCGCCGTGTTCGGCCCGGACCGCGACACCTACTCCCTCGTCGCCGCCGCCGACCAGGGCCTCGGGCACGCCGTGAAGCGGGCCCAGCGCGACTGGGCCCTGGGCCTCGGCGCCCGCACCATGCGCTGGACCTTCGACCCGCTGGTCGGCCGCAACGCCCGCTTCAACCTGGTCAAGCTGGGCGCCACCGGCACCGAGTACCTCGTCGACTTCTACGGCCCGATGGCCGACGGCGTGAACGACGGCGACGAGAGCGACCGGCTGACGGTGACCTGGGACCTGACGGCCGTCCCCGCGCCGCCCGCGCCCCCCGCCGCGCCGTTCGGCGCCCGGGACCGCGAGGACGCCCCGGCCAGCCACCGCGGTCCCGACGGCGAGGTCCTCGCCCGCCGCGACCTGGGCGACCGGGCCGTGTGGTGCCGGGTGCCGGAGGACGTCGTACGGCTGCGGGCCGCGGACCCGGTGCTCGCCCTGCGCTGGCGGTACGCCGTCCGCGAGGTGTTCACCGCGGCCTTCGCCGAGGGCTTCCGGGCCGTGGGGATGTCCCGGGACGGCTGGTACACGCTCGCCCGCCCGACGGGGGCGAGCGCGTGAAGCTGGAGCGCGTGGAACTCGTGCAGGTGGCGATCCCGCTGGTCACGCCCTTCCGTACGTCCTTCGGGACCATGACGACGAAGGACACCTTCCTGCTCCATGTCGTCACCGACACCGCCGAGGGCTGGTCGGAGTTCGCCGCCGATCCCGAGCCGCTGTACTGCTCGGAGTTCGTGGCCGGCGCGGAGATCGTGCTGCGCGACTTCCTGGTGCCGCGGGTGGCGGCGGTACGGGACCTCACCGCCGCCGCGGTCGGCCCGGCGACGGCGAAGGTCAAGGGGCACGAGCTCGCGAAGGCCACACTGGAGACGGCGGTGCTGGACGCGGAGCTGCGGACCTACGGGATGCCGCTGTCCGTGTTCCTGGGATCGGTGCGGGACCGGGTGCCGGCGGGTGTCTCGGTCGGCATCAAGGACTCGGTCGGCGAGCTGCTGGACGACGTCGAGAGGTACCTGGCCGAGGGGTACGTCCGGATCAAGCTGAAGATCGAGCCCGGCTGGGACGTCGAGCCGGTACGGGCGGTGCGCCGCCGGTTCGGCGACGCGCTGCCGCTCCAGGTCGACGCGAACACCGCGTACGGCCTCGCCGACGCGGAGCACCTGCGGCGGCTCGACGAGTTCGGGCTGCTGCTCATCGAGGAGCCGCTGGAGGAGGACAACCTGCACGGCCACGCCCAGCTGCAGCGCCGGATCACGACGCCGGTCTGCCTCGACGAGTCCCTGCACGGCGCGCGGGACACGGCGGCCGCGATCGCCATGGACGCCTGCCGGGTGGTGAACGTCAAGCCCGCACGGGTCGGCGGCTACCTGGAGGCCCGCCGGATCCACGACGTGGCCCGCGCCCACGGGGTGCCGGTGTGGTGCGGCGGCATGCTGGAGACCGGCATCGGGCGGGCGCCCAACCTGGCGCTCGCGGCGCTGCCGGGGTTCACGCTGCCGGGCGACACCTCGGCGTCAAGCCGGTACTTCGCGGAGGACATCACCGAACCGTTCGTGCTGGAGGACGGGCACCTCCCGGTGCCCACGGGGCCCGGGATCGGGATCGAGCCGCTGCCGGACGCGCTGCGCCGGTTCACCCGCGAGCGCCGCGAGCTGCTCACGCGCTGACCGGGGCGATGGCCTGAACAGGCCGCCGCGTTAGATTGACTCCGTGCTCTCACGTCTCACGCGTCTCCAGGCCGTCGCCGTCTGCGCCGTTCCCGTCGTGGCTCTGATCGGTACGGCCCTCTTCGCGCCGTTGCCGTTCTCGGTGGCGCAGCCCGGGATGACGGCGAACGTGCTCGGCGAGAACAAGGGCACCCCGGTGATCACCGTCTCCGGGGCGCCCACCCGCACGACCAGCGGGCAGTTGCGGATGACGACGATCGAGGCGACCGGACCGGACGCGCGGGTCTCGCTCGGCGACGTGATCGGCAGCTGGTTCCGGACGGACCGGGCCGTCATGCCGCGCGACTCGGTCTACCCCAGCGGGAACAGCGTCAAGGAGATCGAGCAGCACAACACCGAGCAGATGGAGCAGTCGCAGGACGCGGCGGCCCAGGCCGCGCTGAAGTACCTCGACCTGAGTGCGAGCAAGGTCAAGGTGACCCTGAAGCTGGCGGATGTGGGCGGGCCGAGCGCGGGGTTGCTGTTCTCGCTCGGGATCATCGACAAGCTGGACGGGAACGGGAGCGGGGGCGACCTCACCGGGGGGAAGAACATCGCCGGCACGGGGACCATCGGTGCGGACGGTGCGGTGGGTGCCGTGGGCGGGGTCGCGCTGAAGACGCAGGCCGCGCGGCGGGACGGGGCGACGGTGTTTCTCGTGCCGAAGGACGAGTGCGCCGATGCGAAGGCGGAGTTGCCGAAGGGGTTGCGGTTGGTGCCGGTGACGACGCTGAAGGGGGCGGTTTCCGACTTGGTCGCGTTGGAGAAGGGGGAGAAGGTTCCCGCCTGTTGAGTTTCGGGTGCGGGCCGGTGGGGGCTGGTCGCGCCCGCGCGGCGGAGCCGCAGATCGACACGGCCCCGCGCCCCTAAAGGGGCGCTGCTGCCGGGGCCGGTGCTGCCAGGCGGAGGCCTACTTCCACGAGTGTCCAGCCGATGCGCGTGCGGAGTTCGCGCTCCGGCCTGGCCTCCTTGGCCAGGCGGTGGTTCTCCGCCTCGGTGTGCAGTTCCGTCATCCGGTACTCGGCGAGCTGGGTCTGGAAATGCATCGCTGTGCCTCTCAATCCGTCCTCGTGGGAAACAGGTGGGTGTGGATGCGCACCGTCTCCGCCTCCGGGGTGTCCTTGCCAGGGGCTGTGGTGCGGAATTCGTCGATGAGGGCGTGCATCCTGCCGACCAGTTCCTGAGCGAGCTCGGGTGTCAGCCGTAGCGTCATGTCGCTCATGTCGGTGGAGCGTGCCCAGGCCTGTGACCACTCGTTGCGGGTGGCCAGCCATGTCGACAGCTCGCGTGTGTGGGTGTTGGCGACTTCGTGCATGAACGTGTCCATCGCGCCCCGTATCTCCGGGCCGGCGTCCTGGAACTGGTCGCTGTCGAAGACCAGCCCCTCATCGGACGCTTTCCACCAGCGCTCCCTGCCCTTGCCCTGTTCTGGAGCGTCCTCGACGAAGCCGTGGGCGGCGAGCTGGCGCAGGTGGTAGCTGGTCGCCCCGCTGGACTCGCCGAGTTTCGCGGCCAGTTGGGACGCGGTGGCCGGCCCGCCGTGCCGCAGGGCGTCCAGCATCGCCATCCGCAGCGGGTGTGCCAGCCCGCGCAGCGAACGGGCGTCCAGAACGCGCGGTTTCCGTTCCTCGTGCTCCGTCATGCGTACAAAGGTATCTGTGCAAAGCATCCTTTGCAACCTTCTCTTTGTATCAACTCCTTTGCAGGTCACGCCCCTTCACTGTCCGCCGCGGCCTGTTCCACCAGCGGGATGATCCGCAGTGGAACCGGGTTCTCCATGACGATCGCCGTGGAGGCCCGGACGATGCCGTCGAAACCCACGACCCGGTCGATCACCCGCTGGAGATCGGCGTTGGAGCGGGCCACCAGCCGGCACTGCATGTCGCCGGTGCCGGTCGTGGTGTGGAGTTCCAGTACCTCCGGCACGCTCGCCAGGTGCGCTCGTACGTCCGGGCCCTGGCCCTGCCGGATCTGCAGGGTGGCGAACGCGGTGACCGGGTAGCCGAGGGCCGCGGGGTCCACCTGGGGGCCGAACCCCTGGATCACGCCGCTCGACTGAAGCCGGTCCAGGCGCGCCTGCACGGTCCCGCGGGCCACGCCCAGCCGCCGGGACATCTCCAGGACCCCGATGCGCGGCTCCCGGGCCAGCAGCACCAGGATCCGCCCGTCCAGATGATCGATCGCCATTCCCGCCTCCGGATGGTCACCCTGTACAGAAAGTTCGCCGGTAGGGCCGTATCGCTGAGCATATTGCCCAGGAGAAACGCCATCTATTGCGCACCTTGCGGGGCCGGTTCACCCTTCGGACATGACGCAGACCACACAGCACACCCCCACTGCGACCGTCCGGCAGAGCGACCCCTTCCCGGTCAAGGGAATGGACGCGGTCGTCTTCGCCGTGGGCAACGCCAAGCAGGCGGCCCACTACTACTCCACCGCCTTCGGCATGCGGCTGGTCGCGTACTCCGGTCCGGAGACCGGGAGCCGTGAGACCGCGAGCTACGTCCTGGAGAACGGCTCGGCCCGGTTCGTGCTGACCTCCGTCATCAGGCCGGACACCGAATGGGGCCACTTCCTCTCCCGCCACGTGGCCGAGCACGGCGACGGGGTCGTCGACCTCGCCATCGAGGTCCCGGACGCCCGCGCCGCGTACGCGTACGCGGTCGAGCACGGCGCGCGGCCGGTGGCCGAGCCGTACGAACTCAAGGACGAGCACGGCACCGTCGTCCTCGCCGCGATCGCCACGTACGGCGAGACCCGCCACACCCTCGTCGAGCGGACCGGCTATGACGGCCCGTACCTGCCGGGGTTCGTCGCCGCCGCCCCGATCGTCGAGCCCCCCGCGCGCCGCACCTTCCAGGCCGTCGACCACTGCGTCGGCAACGTCGAACTCGGCCGGATGAACGAATGGGTCGACTTCTACCACCGGGTCATGGGCTTCACGAACATGAAGGAGTTCGTGGGCGACGACATCGCCACCGAGTACAGCGCCCTGATGTCGAAGGTGGTCGCCGACGGCACCCTCAAGGTCAAGTTCCCGATCAACGAACCGGCGATCGCGAAGAAGAAGTCGCAGATCGACGAGTACCTGGAGTTCTACGGCGGGGCGGGCGTCCAGCACATCGCGCTCAACACCAACGACATCGTCGAGACGGTACGGACCATGCGCGCGGCCGGCGTCGAGTTCCTGGACACCCCCGGCTCCTACTACGACACCCTCGGCGAGTGGGTCGGCGACACCCGGGTCCCGGTCGACACCCTGCGCGAGCTGAGGATCCTCGCCGACCGCGACGAGGACGGCTACCTCCTGCAGATCTTCACCAAGCCGGTCCAGGACCGCCCGACGGTCTTCTTCGAGATCATCGAACGCCACGGCTCCATGGGCTTCGGCAAGGGCAACTTCAAGGCCCTCTTCGAAGCGATCGAACGAGAGCAGGACCGCCGCGGCAACCTGTGACCCGCCGGCCCGCCACCGCCGCCCGGCCCTGCGGCCGGGCGCGTCCGCCCGCAACCCCGTCCCTTCCGCCGCGACGGCGGTCAGCCACGACGGCGTGTCCCGGCGGTGCCCGGCTGCCGTGGCCGCTGTCCTACTGCGGCAGTTCCTCGTCCGGCGGCTGGTTGCCCAGAGCCGTGAGGGCGGCGCGGGCCGCCGGGATCCGGAGGGGGGAGAAGTACGGGTTGGTCCGCAGGGCGTCCTGGAGGTGGCGGCGGGCCGGGGCCTCCAGGTCCAGGTCGCGTTCGATCATGCCCCGGTGGAAGGCGTACGGCGCGCTGCGCACCCCGCCGCCCTTCGTCGAGTCGGTCGCGATCGAGGCGTAGCGCAGCGCCTCCTTGTCGTCGCCGGCCCGGTGCAGGGCCCAGCCGAGGGCGTCCGCGACCTCGATGCCGGGCTGGCGCTCCCATTCGGCCGTCAGCCGCTCCACCGCCTCCTGGACGTCCCCGTGGTCCGCCTCGTACTGCCCGATCACGAGATCGTCGTCGATCCCGGCCTCCAGCTCCCGCCGCACCTGCGTCCGCATCAGCTCGTACTGCGCGTCCGCCTGCCGTCCCATCCCCAGCGACTCGTACAACTCGCCCAGCTCCAGGGCGACCTGCGGAGTCGGCCGGTGCGCGAGCGCCCCCTGGTAGGCGGTCAGCGCCTCCTGCGTACGCCCCAGCGCGGCCAGCGCCCGCCCCTGCCCGGCCCGCGCGGCCGGCTGGTCGGGGTCGAGGCGTACGGCCGCCGTGAAGTGCCGCAGCGCGTCGTCCCGGTCGCCCCGCTCCCAGGCCAGCTGCCCGGCCTGGCACAGGTACGCGGCCTGTTCGACGGGCGTCCGGGCGGCCGCCGCCGCGTCGGTCACCTGGGCCACCGCGTCCTCGCGCCAGCCCCGGTCCCGGTACACCGCGGAGGCCCGCGCCATCACCGCCGGCTTCACGTCCGCCCCGACCTTCAGCGCCATCAGCTTGTCCAGCGCGGACCGGGCCGCCTTGTAGTCGCCGAGCCCGTTGTACGCGTCGATCAGCACCGGATACGCCGACCACCGCTTCGGCGCCGCCTTCAGCGCCTCCTCGCCGAACCGCCGGGCCTCCGGGAAGTCCCGGCGCGCCACGGCCAGGCCCGCCAGTCCGCCCAGCGCCTCCGTGTTGTTCTTGCCGGCCGCCTTGAGGGAGGTCCGCAGCGCGCGCTCGGCCCGCGGATAGTCGCCGGTGTCGGCGGTCCGGCGCGCCCGCTCGACGTACGCGGCCCCGAGCACCGCCCAGGCCGCCGCGTCCTTCGGCTGCGCCCGCACCCGCGCCTCGCGGGCGCCGATCAGCGTCGTCAGGTCGGGCAGGGCGGCGGGCAGCCCGTCGAGGACGGCCGTCTGCGCCGCCGCGACCGCCGCCGCCCGCGCGGCCGCCTGGGCCCGCGGCCCGGCCGCCGGGGCCGGCGCGGCGCGGTGCGGCTCGCGCGGCCACAGCATCAGCGTGCCGCCGGCCGCCACACCGCCCGCCAGCGCGACGACCAGCAGCCGCCGCAGCGCCCGGCCGCGGCGGCGCGGCGGCGCCGGTTCCGGGAGCAGGGAGGTGGCAGGTGGGGACGGTCGGTTATCCAGCGCGCACATGACGGACACTGTGCGTCAATACGACCACTGCATCCGGGCGGCCCAAGGACGGACCTGTGGGGGTTCACACCGATGGCCCCGGGTGCGACGCTGTGATCATGAGCCGTATCGAAGCGCCTCGGGACGAGGCCACCAGCAACCTCACCGACCGGCTCCTCGCGGGTCTGCCGGCCGACGCGGTCCTCGTCGACCCCGACGTGACCGCCTCCTACGCCAACGACATGGCGAGCTTCTGCCCGGCCGGCGCCCCGGCCGCCGTCGTGCTGCCGCGCACGGCCGAGCAGGTCCAGCACGTCATGCGGGTCGCCACCGAACTGCGGGTCCCGGTCGTCCCGCAGGGCGCCCGCACCGGCCTGTCCGGCGGCGCCAACGCCACCGACGGCTGCATCGTGCTCTCCCTGACCAAGATGGACCGCGTCCTGGAGATCTCGCCGGTGGACCGCATCGCGGTCGTCGAGCCCGGCGTCGTCAACGCCGCCTTCTCCCGCGCGGTCGAGGAACACGGCCTCTACTACCCGCCGGACCCCTCCAGCTGGGAGATGTGCACGATCGGCGGCAACATCGGCACCGCCTCGGGCGGCCTGTGCTGCGTGAAGTACGGGGTGACCGCCGAGTACGTCCTCGGCCTGGACGTCGTCCTCGCGGACGGCCGCCTGATGTCCACCGGCCGCCGTACGGCGAAGGGGGTCGCGGGGTACGACCTCACCCGCCTCTTCGTCGGCTCCGAGGGCTCGCTCGGCATCGTCGTGCGGGCCGTGCTCGCGCTCAGGCCCAAGCCGCCGCAGCAGCTGGTGCTGGCCGCCGAGTTCGGCTCCGCGGCCGCAGCCTGCGAGGCGGTGTGCCGGATCATGGAGGGCGGCCATGTGCCGTCCCTGCTCGAACTGATGGACCGTACGACCGTCAAGGCGGTCAACGAACTCACCCACATGGGTCTGCCGGAGTCCACCGAGGCGCTGCTGCTCGCCGCCTTCGACACCCCGGACCCGGCCGCCGACCTCGCCGCCGTCGGCAAGCTCTGCGAGGCCGCGGGCGCCACCCAGGTGGTCCCGGCCGACGACGCCGCCGAGTCCGAACTCCTCCTCCAGGCCCGCCGTTCCTCGCTGGTCGCCCTGGAGGCCGTCAAGGGCACGACGATGATCGACGACGTGTGCGTGCCCCGCTCCCGGCTCGGCGACATGATCGAGGGCGTCGAGCGCATCGCGGCGAAGCACCGGCTGACCATCGGGGTCGTCGCGCACGCCGGTGACGGCAACACCCACCCCACGGTCTGCTTCGACGCCCAGGACGACGACGAGTGCCGCCGCGCCCGCGAGTCCTTCGACGAGATCATGGGCCTCGGCCTGGAACTCGGCGGCACCATCACCGGCGAACACGGCGTCGGCGTCCTGAAGAAGGAGTGGCTGGCCCGCGAGATCGGACCGGTGGGCGTGGAGATGCAGCGGGCCGTGAAGCAGGTGTTCGACCCGCTGGGCATCCTCAATCCCGGCAAACTGTTCTGATCCCGGCTGTTCGGATCCCAGCAGTTCGGATCCCCGCTGTCGCGACCTCCGTTGTTCCGATCCCATCCGACGGGGCCCTCACTGGGCGAGCAGCTGGTCGAGCGCCTCGTCGATCCCCAGCTGCCCGCCCTCACTCCCCGGGGGCACCACCCGCAGCGTCCGCTCCAGCCAGGCGGACACCTGGGGGACCGGTGCTTCGAGCAGGGCGTCCCCGTCGGGTGAACTCAGCGCCATCAGCACGACGCTGCGGCCCTCCGCCTTCGTCGGCCACACCCGCACGTCCCCCTGCCCGCACGGCCGGAACACCCCCTCCACGAGCAGGTCGCGGGCGAAGGTCCAGTTGACCGGCTGCTCGGAGTGGATGTGGAAGCTGACGTGGACGGCGTACGGGTCGTCGGAGCGGTAGCCCAGCCGGGCCGGGACCGGGATGCTCCGCTCGGGGGACAGGATGAGCCGCAGCTCCAGTTCGCGCTCCACCACGGTGTGCTGCATGACGTCTGGTTCCTCTCTCGGTCAGTCGTACGGGCGCCTTCGGGTGGGCCCGTACGAGTGGAGAGGGGCTGGGGCCGCGAGCATTACGCGGATTCGGGGAAAATTTTTCCGGGTGCGGTGGAGGGGGTGCACAGGGCTGCCCGGAAAGGGGCGGGTCCTGCGGGACTGGCGGTGGCGGGCAGCCGGGTCTGATAGATGTGGAGCCTCCCACATGACCCCCGAGCAGATACGGGATGACGGACATGACCGCCCCAACCCCGGCACCCGGTGACGAACGGCCCCGCGAGGGCTACTACCCGGACCCGTCCATCCCCGGCTACGTCCGTTACTGGAACGGCGCCGCGTGGGTGCCGGGCACCAGCCGCCCGGCCCCGTCCGACGGCGAACCGCTCGTCGCGCCGCCCGGCTCGCACCCGGCGGCTCCCGCTGCTCCCGCGGCCCCGGCCGCTCCGCCCGCCTCGGCGGTCGAGGAGACCGGCCCGCACTTCTTCGACGAGGACCCGCAGCCGGGCGGTGCCTCCGGCTGGACGGCGGAGGGGAGCGCCTGGAGCGACGACCCGCGGGCGGCGGGCTCCCCGGCCCGGCCGGACGGCCGGTCGGTCCGCACCGACGGCACGGCGTCGATCCCGCCGGCGGACCAGGCGGACCAGGCGGACCAGGGAGACCTCGACTCCGGCGGCACGTTCATCTTCCGCAGGCCGACGGTCGGCCCGGCGGGGACCCCGCCGGCGGCCCGGCCGCCCATGGACGACGGCACGCTGACCTTCCGGCCGATCCGGGGCGAGGGCACGCCGAACGCCGGCGGCCCCGGCGGCGCGGCCGGTCCCGGTGCGCAGGGCCCGGTCGGCGCTCCCGGCACCGCCGGTCCCGCGCGCCCCGGCTTCGGTGCCGGAAAGGCGGCCGCCGCCCGCGCCGCCGCGGCCCAGGCACCCGCTGCCCAGCCCCCGGCACCCGCCCAGCCCGCGGCCCCTCACACCGCGGCCCCTCACGCCGCCGCCCCCGCCGTCCCCCCGCAGCAGTCCGCCCCGCCCCGGTCCCCGATGGCGCCCGCCACCGCCACCCCGATGGCCTCCGGCGCCGGCGGCGGGCAGTCCTCCTGGGCCCAGCAGGTGCACCAGCTCGCCGGCGACCAGCAGGTCGCCCCCTGGAAGCCGCCGGTGGAGGACCCCTTCCAGGCGGCCGCCCGGCGGCAGGCCGCGGTCCGGCCCGCCGGCCTCGGCAAGCGGTTCGCGGCGCGGCTCGTCGACAGCCTGGTCGTCGGCGCGGTGACCGCGGCCGCCGCCGTACCGTTCGGGACCAAGGCCGCCGACCACGTGCAGGACAAGATCGACGTGGCCAAGCTCTCCGGCCGTACCGAGACCGTCTGGCTGCTGGACGGCACGACCGGCGTGTACCTCGGCATCGTGCTCGCGGTCCTGCTCGTCGCCGGTGTCCTCTACGAGGTGCTGCCCACCGCCAGATGGGGCCGCACGCTCGGCAAGAAGCTGTTCGGCCTGGAGGTACGGGACATCGAGGGCCACGAGCCCCCCGCCTTCGGCGCCTCCCTGCGCCGCTGGCTGGTGTACACCGTGCCCGGACTGCTCGGCATCGGGATCGTCGGCGTCGCCTGGTGCCTGTTCGACCGCCCCTGGCACCAGTGCTGGCACGACAAGGCGGCGCACACCTTCGTCGCCGGCTGACGGGCCGTCGTACCCGGACGGTCGTCCACGGGCGGTCGTCCCCCGTACGGCCGTTCGCCGGATGCGGGCCCGGCCGCTTCGCGGTGCACTCGGGCCATGAGCACCGAACCGCCCCCGCCCCCGGGCTCGGGAGAGCCGCCGGAGGACGATCCGTTCAGGAAGCAGCCCCCGCCGGGCCAGGGAGAGGGCCAGGGGCCGGGCTCGCCTTACGACACCCCGTACGGCGGCTCGCAGCCCCCGCCGCCCTCCTACGGCGGCGGTCCTTACGGCGCGGGCGGCGGCCCCTACGGAGGCGGCGGAACCGGCGGCTACCCGGCCGATCCCCTCGCCGGGATGCCGCCGCTCGCCGACAGCGGCAGGCGCACCCTCGCGCGGATCATCGACATGATCCTGGTCGGCATCGTGGTCGTCCTGCTCACCCTGGCGTTCCGGGTGAGCGAGTACCAGATGGACGGCGACAAGATCTCGGCCGGCCGGTCCTTCGCCCAGTCGCTCGTCGCCGCCGTCCTCTTCGTCGCCTACGACACCGTGCTGATCGCCAAGTGGGGGCAGACCCTCGGCAAGAAGTGGCTCGGCATGCGGGTCGCCAACCTGTCCGACGGCGCCACGCCCTCCGCCCAGACCTCGCTGCTGCGCGCCCTGGTGCTGTGGGTGCCGTTCGCCTTCTGCTGTGCCTGTGTCTGGACGGTGATCTGCGGCGGCTGGAGCTACTTCGACAGGCCGTACAGACAGGGCCTGCACGACAAGGCCGCGAAGACGGTCGTGGTCAGTACGAGCTCATAGCGGGGCCGCCGGTACGGGGGCGCACAAGCAGTCGGCGGGTCCGTCAGTCTCACGGATCCGCCGACTTCGCTCGTGTGCGTGCGTCAGGGCGCGGTGGGCTCCCGCACGGGCTCGGCCGTGGCGGCGGCCACGGTCTCCCGGTGCACGGGGAGCCGCACCTCGGGCGGGGCGGGCGTGGACTGGGCGACCGTGCGCGGGCGGGGGAGCGGGACCGTCATGGCCACCAGCAGTCCCAGACCGAGCGCGGCGAGCGCGATGACCGCGATCCCGATGCCCGAACTCGTCTGTGACAGCAGCAGCATGGCGAGCGTCGAGCAGATCACGGTGGCCGAACCGTAGACGAGCTGTGCCGGGGTCGGACGAGGCATGGCAATCGTGTCCTCGGGAGATGTGGGGGTGAGACGGGGAACCGGCCTTGGTTTCCACCGGCTTCCGGACGTTCCACCGTTCGACTCTATTCGCGTGCATGCCCGAGAGGAACGTCCGGTAAGCGTGACCTAACCCACGGTACCGGTGCACAGGGGGCGCACGGTCGCATGGCATACGGCAACCGGAGGCATATGCGCGCCGGTTGGGCGGGGCGCTTCGGGGGTACCGCGGCGTCCGGTGTCCGTAAAGCGAACTTCTGCTCCGCATAGTGCAGTTGAACTGTCCGAGTCAAGGTCTGTCTTTTCTCGTAAACCAGTAGTCAAATGTCGTCACTTGAATCGACGCGTTGAACGTGCGCGCACGGACCCCCAACCATCACCCGGTCCTCCTTGCCGTGCGCGCGGCGCGGGGGAGGAACTCAAGTGACCAGCAGACCCTGGACGTTCAGAGCGCTCGCCGTCGGCGTGACGCTCGCGACCGCCTCCGTAGGCTTCACCACCTTCGCGGTCGCGCAGACCGCGGCCCCGGCGGCGACCGCCGGCACCGTCGACCGGCACGACCCGTCGACGAAGCAGGAGGAACACGACCTCGACGGCCCCCTGAGCAAGACCCAGGAGGCCCAGCGCCAGGAGGCCCTCGACCAGGTCATATCCGGCAAGGCCCAGGTCAAGGAGCGTGACGGTTCGAAGGTCGTCCAGCTCGAGGGCAAGAAGGGCGACAGCAAGTACGTCGAGCTCGGCCGCGAGAAGACGGACAAGATCTTCACGATCCTGGTGGAGTTCGGCGACCAGACGGACCCGCGCTACGGCGGCACGGCCGGCCCGCTGCACAACCAGATAGCCGAGCCGGACCGCACCAAGGACAACTCCACGGCGTGGCAGGCGGACTACAACCAGGCCCACTTCCAGGATCTCTACTTCGGCACCGGCAAGAACACCGAGTCGCTGAAGAAGTACTACGAGAAGCAGTCCTCGGGCCGCTACTCGGTCGACGGTGAGGTCACCGACTGGGTCAAGGTCCCCTACAACGAGGCGCGTTACGGCAACAACGCCTGCGGCTCCACCACCTGCTCCAGCGTCTGGAACCTGGTGCGCGACGGCCTGAACGCCTGGGTCGCCGACCAGAAGGCGGCCGGCGAGTCCGACGCCGCGATCAAGGCCGACCTCGCCCAGTACGACCAGTGGGACCGCTACGACTACGACGGCGACGGCAACTTCAACGAGCCCGACGGCTACGTCGACCACTTCCAGATCGTGCACGCCGGCGAGGACGAGTCCGCGGGCGGCGGTGCGCAGGGCACCGACGCGATCTGGGCGCACCGCTGGTACGCCTTCGGCACCGACGCCGGCGCCACCGGCCCCGACAACAACAAGCTCGGCGGCACCCAGGTCGGCGACACCGGCATCTGGGTCGGCGACTACACCATGCAGCCGGAGAACGGCGGCCTCGGCGTCTACGCCCACGAGTACGCTCACGACCTCGGCCTGCCGGACGAGTACGACACCAACGGCGGCGACAACTCCACCGGTTTCTGGACCCTGATGTCCTCCGGCTCCTGGCTGGGCACCGGCAAGGAGGCCATCGGCGACCTGCCCGGTGACATGAACGCCTGGGACAAGCTCCAGCTGGGCTGGCTGAACTACGACGTGGCCAAGACCGGCGCGAAGTCCAGCCACAAGCTGGGCGTCGCCGAGTACAACACGAAGGACAAGCAGGCCACGGTGGTCACCCTGCCCGACAAGGCGGTCACCACCACGGTGGTCACCCCGGCCCAGGGCTCGACCCAGTGGTGGAGCGGCAGCGGCGACAACCTCAAGAACACGCTGACCCGTGACGTCGACCTGACCGGCAAGTCGTCCGCGACGCTGAACCTGGACGGCTGGTACGACATCGAGTCGGGCTACGACTACCTCTACACCGAGGTCTCCACCGACGGCGGCGCCAACTGGACCGCCCTGGACGGCACGGTGAACGGGGCGGCCATCCCGCGCGACGGCAGCGACAAGCCGGCGCTCACCGGTTCGGTCGACGCGTACACCAAGCTGTCGTACCCGCTGGACGCCTACGCGGGCCAGAAGATCCAGCTGCGCTTCCGCTACCAGACCGACGGCGGGGTCGCTCTCAAGGGCTTCGCGGCCGACGAGATCACTCTGACCGCGGACGGGTCGGCGGTCTTCTCCGACAACGCCGAGTCCGCGGACGCGGCTTGGACCGCCTCCGGCTTCTCCCGCATCGGCGCGTCCTTCACCAAGGACTACGCGCAGTACTACATCGCGGAGAACCGCCAGTACGTGTCGTACGACAGGACCCTCGAGGTCGGCCCGTACAACTTCGGCTTCTCGACGACGCGTCCGGACTGGGTGGAGCACTACCCGTACCAGAACGGCCTGTTGATCTGGAAGTGGGACACCTCCGAGGCGGACAACAACACCAGCGTCCACCCCGGTACCGGTCTGATCCTCCCGATCGACTCGCACCCGACGGCGCTGAAGTGGTCCGACGGCACGCTGATGCGCAACCGCATCCAGGCCTACGACTCGCCGTTCAGCCTCTACGCGACCGACGGCATCACCCTCCACAAGGCGGACGTGGCGACGAAGATCAGGCAGTCCTCCGGGGTGTCCGTCTTCAACGACCACAAGAGCGACTACTACGACGCCTCGAACCCGACCGGCGGCGTCAAGATCACTGACACCAACACGAAGATCAACATCGTCACGGAGGCCCGGGACGGCTCGACGATCTCCCTCCAGGTCGGCCCCGCGGTGAAGTAATCCGCATTACCGCAGGTCAGACACGTATCGGCGGCGACCCCTTGGCGGGTCGCCGCCGCTCGTGCTTAGGTGCGTCCTGTGGCTTTCTTATTGACACCGACACGCACGGGGGTGTGACCGCATGGCCGCAGGAGGGTTCTGCAAGCTGCCGAACGGCAGAGTGGTGGTGGCGCTGAACCTGCCCAGTCCGACCACCGCGGACAGCTCGTCCGCCGTCCGCGTACTGGTCCACGCCCAGAACCGCGCCCGAGCCCTGACGAGGCTCCGCAACCTGGGCATGCGAGCGGTCTACCTGCGGGGCAACGCCGCCCCACCGACCCCGGACGAGATCACCGCCGTCCTCCACCACCCCGACGGCCTCATATGGCGAACCGCCCCTGACAACGGTGTCACGGCCCTGGAACTCTGGAGACCCATCAGATCCCTGCTCCGCCGACCAACAGCAGCCTGACCAGCACTTCCCGACACGGGCCCTCCAGCGCTGCCTGCCAGTACCGGGCGGTGCAGCCACCCCAGGGGCGCCGACGCTGACTCCCAGTGCCGGGCGGTGCGGCCAACCCAGGGGCGCCGACGCTGACTCCCAGTGCCGGGCGGTGCGGCCAACCCAGGGGCGCGGGGAACTGCGCGATCGGCCCTCACCGGCCTGCAGGTGGCCACCGGGCGGTCCGGCACCGCCGAAATCCACTGTTGTGGCTGAGCGCCGTGGCGGCGGAAAGAGGGTGGCCGGCGGCCCATCAGGGCTGAACACTGAACGTGGGAAGAGCAGCAGCCCCAGGGGCGCCGACGCTGACGGCCAGTGCCGGTCGGGACGGCCACCCCACGGCAGCCGACGCTGACTGTCAATGCCGGGCGGTGCAGCCAACCCAGGGGCGCGGGGAACTGCGCGATCGGCCCCCACCGGCCCGCAGGTGGCCACCGGGCGGTCCGGTGTCGTCGGAAGCCGCCGTGGTGGCGGAGGCGAGTGTCAGACCACCGGCTTGCCGGTGAGTTCCACGCCCGCTTCGCGGAGTTCTTCCAGGGCGCGCTCCGTGGTGGCCTCGGCCACGCCGGCCGTGAGGGCGAGGAGGACCTGGGTGTGGAAGCCCTCTTTCGCGGCGTCCAGGGCGGTGGCCCGCACGCAGTGGTCGGTCGCGATCCCCACCACGTCCACCTCGTCGATCTTGCGGGCCCGCAACCACTCCGCCAGCTTGACCCCGTTCTCGTCGACCCCCTCGAAACCGCTGTACGCCGCGGCGTAAGCCCCCTTGCTGAACACCGCGTCCACCGCCCCGGAGGCGACCGCAGGGGCGAAGTTCGGATGGAAGCCCACGCCCTCCGTGCCGGCGACACAGTGCGCCGGCCAGCTGTGGACGTAGTCGGGGTTGTCGGCGAAGTGGCCGCCCGGCGCGATGTGGTGGTCGCGGGTCGCCACCACGTGGCGGTAGCCGGCGGGCGCCTGCCCGATCAGCTCCGTGATGGCGGCGGCCACATCGGCGCCCCCTGCCACCGCGAGGCTGCCCCCCTCGCAGAAGTCGTTCTGCACATCGACGACGATCAAGGCGCGGCGCATGATAGGTGTCCTTCGCTTTTCGATAGCGGGTCCGTCGACGGGGGAGACGCGGAAAGAAGGGGTGCGGGCCCGGCCTGAACCTCCGAGCGTAGAGACTTACGGGGGCGTAGGGGAGGGGGCCTTGCAGGGCGCGTACGCGGGCACCCGCTCTAGCTACCCGAACGCCCCTGTACGTACTCCGTCGGAATGACCGGTTCCCCGCGCGAGAGCTGGGTCGCGGAGAGCGGCAGATTCGCCATGGCCGCCTGGTGCCGGGCGCGCGGCGCGTCCAGGGGTTCACGGGCGACCACCTCGCCGGACTTCACCAGTTCGACCAGCAGCTGCCGGTCGGCCAGGCCGGCCGGGACCTCGCCGGTGCCGACCACCTCGGCCTCCGCCACCCCGTCGGCGTCCAGCCGCCGCGCCGCCCACTTGCGCCCGCCGACGGACGTCTTGCCGCCGGTCGACTTCTTGGCGACCGCCACCAGCGGCGCCTGCGGGTCGGCGGACTCGGCCCGCGCGACCAGCTTGTAGACCATGGAGCAGGTGGGGTGCCCGGAACCGGTGACCAGCTGGGTGCCGACGCCGTACGCGTCCACGGGGGCGGCGGCGAGCGAGGCGATGGCGTACTCGTCGAGGTCGGAGGTCACGGTGATCTTCGTGTGCGTCGCGCCCAGCTCGTCCAGCTGCTGGCGCACCCGGTGGGCGACCAGCAGCAGGTCGCCGGAGTCGATGCGGACGGCGCCCAGCTCGGGCCCGGCCACCTCCACGGCCGTACGCACCGCCTCGGCGACGTCGTAGGTGTCGACCAGCAGGGTGGTGCCCCGGCCCAGCGAGTCGACCTGGGCCCGGAAGGCGTCCCGCTCGTGGTCGTGCAGCAGGGTGAAGGCGTGGGCGCTCGTCCCCACCGTCGGGATGCCGTAGCGGAAGCCGGCGGCGAGGTCGGAGGTGGTGGCGAAACCGCCGACGTAGGCGGCGCGGGAGGCGGCGACGGCGGCCAGCTCGTGGGTGCGGCGGGCGCCCATCTCGATCAGCGGGCGGCCCCCGGCGGCCGAGGACATCCGGGAGGCGGCGGCCGCGATCGCGGAGTCGTGGTTGAGGATGGAGAGGATCACGGTCTCCAGGAGCACGCACTCGGCGAAGGAGCCCTCGACCCGCATGATCGGCGAGCCCGGGAAGTAGACCTCGCCCTCGGGGTAGCCCCAGATGTCGCCGCTGAAGCGGTAGCCGGCGAGCCACTCCAGGGTCGGCCCGTCGACGATGTTCCGTTCCGCCAGGAAGTCGAGGACGTCCGTGTCGAAGCGGAAGTTCTCGACCGCGTCCAGGACGCGTCCGGTGCCCGCCACGACGCCGTAGCGGCGCCCCTCCGGCAGCCGCCGGGTGAAGACCTCGAAGACACTCCGCCGCTCGGCCGTACCCGCCTTCAGGGCGGCCTGCAGCATCGTCAGCTCGTACTGGTCCGTGAAGAGCGCCGTCGACGGGACATGCACCGGCAGCCCAAGGTCCGCAGTGTTCATGGCGACAGATGCTACACCCCTTCGCGTCAGTGTGACGATTTAGGGCCCGCGTGGCAGCATGGGCCATGTGACGTCACCCGCTCCCGTAGAGATCGAACGCACCGAGTCGGCGGAGGAGACCTTCGCCGTCCCTGAGCCCGACGTCCCGTGGATCACGCTCGTGCACAACGATCCCGTCAACCTCATGAGCTACGTGACGTACGTCTTCCAGACGTACTTCGGCTATCCCAAGGACAAGGCCACCAAGCTCATGCTGGACGTCCACCACAAGGGCCGCGCGGTCGTCTCCAGCGGCAGCCGCGAGGAGATGGAGCGCGACGTACAGGCGATGCACGGCTACGGCCTGTGGGCCACCCTCCAGCAGGACCGGAAGTAGCGACCCCGCTCCGCCCGGCCCCGGCCGGCTCCTCCTCGATCAGCTCCGGAAGCAGCGAATCCACTCCATGCCAGGAATCTTCGAACCGCTCCCCGGCGGCGGCGCGGCCGTCGCCCTCGACGACGTCGAGATCTCCATCATCCGGTCGCTGGCCGTCCAGCTCCTGGAGCTCATCGGCCCCGGCCCCGCCGAGGACGCCCCCGACGACCCGCTCGCCGAGCTGTTCGCCGAGGGCCCGAGCGAGGCGCCCGCCGACCCCGTGCTGCGCCGGCTCTTCCCGGACGCGTACAGCGACCCCGAGCGGCTCCCGCAGTCCCCGGAGGAGGCCGAGGAGCAGCAGGCGCACTCCGCCGAGTTCCGCCGCTACACCGAGAACGACCTCAGGGCCGGCAAGCGGGAGAGCGCCCTCGCGGTGATCCGCTCCCTCGACGCCCTCGCCCCGGGGGAGAAGGGTGAGGCGGTCCTCAAGCTGGCGCCCGAGGAGTCCCGGCAGTGGCTCGGCGCCCTCACCGACCTGCGCCTCGCGATCGGCTGCCGCCTCGACATCACCGACGAGGACGACACCGACCTCCTCTACCGGCTCCCGGACGAGGACCCGCGCAAGCCGATGGTGATGGCGTACCTGTGGCTCGGCGGCCTCCAGGAGACCCTGGTCGCAACCCTTATGCCGTAGTCCGTCCCGATTACCTCCCGGTTTCGCGTTCGCTCAGAGGACGCTCAAATCCGGATAACGATCCCGTCACCGTTGCGGCCTGTTATGACCTTTTCGGCCGCACTTTGTCCACTTCTTCCTGTGGTGTGCGCCACAATCCCTCTCGGTGGAATCCGGTGATCAGCGTTGCGGCCGTGATAAATCTTCACGACCGCCCGGCGAACACCACCCACGTGTACGTCCGGGTGCGCCACCGAACCGGCCACCACCGGTCAGGCACCGCTCCAGCAATCCGGGGGGATCGAAACCCGATCCGAGGCCGACGAGAGGCCCGGGTCGGCATGGAGAAAGGCGCACACCACACATGACCTCCGCTCAGGTCGACACGTCGGGGAATTCCGCGAATTCCCCGGAAGCCTCCGAAGAGGGGTACGAGCGCGGGCTCGGCAGCCGCCAGGTCCAGATGATCGCCATCGGCGGCGCCATCGGCGTCGGGCTCTTCCTGGGCGCCGGGGCGAACATCGCCAAGGCCGGCCCCAGCCTCATCCTCATGTACGCCCTCGCCGGCGGCATCATCTTCTTCATCATGCGGGCCCTCGGCGAGCTCCTGCTCTACCGTCCGGTCTCCGGCTCCTTCGCCGAGTACTCCCGGGAGTTCCTCGGCCCGTTCTTCGGCTACTTCACCGGCTGGACGTACTGGCTGATGTGGGTCGTCACCGGCATGGCCGAGCTGACGGCCGCCGCGATCTACGTGAACTACTGGTTCCCGCAGGTCCCGCAGTGGGTGACGGCCCTGGTCTTCCTGGTGGTCCTCTTCGGGGTCAACCTGATCTCCGTGAAGGTCTTCGGAGAGCTGGAGTTCTGGTTCTCCATGGTCAAGGTCACCGCCCTGATCGGCATGATCGTGATCGGTCTCGGCGTCCTCACCTTCGGCTTCAGCTCCGCCGGTGACACCGCGTCGGTCGCGAACCTCTACCAGTTCGACGGCTTCTTCCCCAAGGGCGTCGGCTCCTCCCTGATGACCCTTCAGGGCGTCATGTTCGCCTACCTCGCGGTCGAGCTGGTCGGCGTCACCGCCGGCGAGTCGGAGAACCCGGAGAAGACCCTCCCCAAGGCGATCAACACGCTCCCCTGGCGCATCGCCCTCTTCTACGTCGGCGCGCTCACCGTCATCCTGTGTGTCGTCAAGTGGACGGAGTTCGCCCCCGGCGTCTCCCCGTTCGTCGCCGCCTTCGCGAAGATCGGCATCCCGGCGGGCGCCGGCATCGTCAACTTCGTCGTACTGACCGCAGCCCTGTCCTCCTGCAACTCCGGCATGTACTCCACGGGCCGCATGCTGCGGAACCTGGCCGACAGCGGCGAGGCCCCGGCCGCCTTCCGCAAGCTGTCCGCGTCGAAGACCCCGGCGTTCGGCATCACCGTCTCGGTCCTCTTCATGGGCATCGGCGTGGTCCTCAACTACGTCGTCCCGGAGAAGGCGTTCGGCTACGTCACCTCGGTGGCCACCGCGGCCGGCATCTGGACCTGGCTGATGATCCTGATCAGCCACGTCCTCTACCGCCGCGCGGTCGACGCGGGCCGCCTGCCCGCGTCCTCCTTCCCGGCGCCGGGCGGCGCGGTGTGCAGCTGGATCGCCATCGCCTTCCTCCTCTTCGTCACCTGCCTGATCGCGTACGACGGCGACTCCCGGGTCTGCCTGTACGTGATGGCCGGCTGGGCGGCCGCGCTCGGCGTCGGCTGGCTGGTCCTGAAGAACCGCAACCCCGAGGTCGCCGAGCGCCGCGAGCCGGCACCGCTGGAGAAGGTGAACTGACCACCCTCCGGGACGCCCGCCGCGGGGAGCACTCGTGGCGCCCCCTGCGGCAGCCGCTCAGGGCGTCCGGCATCCGGGCCGTCCCGTACCACCCACCGGTACGGGGCGGCCCTTTGCTTATCCTGGCGAACATGCTGACCATCACCCAGGCCCTCGTCGACCAGATCGTCGCCCACGCGCGCAAGGACCACCCGGACGAGGCGTGCGGTGTCGTCGCCGGGCCGGCCGGCTCCGACCGCCCCGAACGCTTCATCCCCATGCTGAACGCGGCGATGTCCCCCACGTTCTACGAGTTCGACTCCGGTGACCTTCTCAAGCTGTACCGGGAGATGGACGACCGCGACGAGGAGCCGGTGGTCGTCTACCACTCCCACACGGCGACGGAGGCGTACCCCTCCCGCACCGACATCTCCTACGCCAACGAGCCCGGCGCCCACTACGTCCTGGTCTCCACCGCCGACACCGACGGCCTCGGCGACTTCCAGTTCCGCTCGTACCGCATCGTGGAGGGCGAGGTGACGGAGGAGGAGGTCAGGATCGTCGAGGCGTACTGACCAGAAGTTCGCCGCCGCAGCGGCGCTCGGCCGCGACGGCGGATTCCGGCGGTGCCGGACCGGCCGGTGGGCACCCGCGGGCCGGTGGGGGCCGGTCGCGCAGTTCCCCGCGCCCCTTCACGTCGGCCGCTGCCACCATCGTCTCAAAGTTCGGTCAGAATTCGTCCGGTATGTGGAATCACACTCCGGAAACGGTACCGGGAATCGATACGATGAGCCCATGGTTCTGAACGACGTGAGCGACAAGGCGCCGGGCATGCTGCTCGTGGCGCGGCTGCACGTCGACCTGTGCAGGCTGAACAGCGCCATCTGTTGACGTTCCCCTGCCGCCGTACGGCCGTGAGCCGCGGCGTGCCGCTGCGCGCCCACCCACCCAGACTTTCCGACAGGAGCCCTGAGCCATGGCCATCGAGGTCCGCATCCCGACCATCCTCCGCCAGTACACCGACGGTCAGAAGGCGGTGGAGGGCAGCGGTGACACCCTCGCCGACCTCTTCAACGACCTCGAGACCCGGCACGCCGGCATCCACGCCCGCATCGTGGACGACGGCAAGCTGCGCCGCTTCGTGAACGTGTACCTGAACGACGAGGACGTCCGTTTCGTCGACGGCATCAACACCAAGCTCACCGACGGCGACACCGTGACGATCCTGCCGGCGGTCGCCGGCGGCATGGCCTGAGATCGGCATGCGCTACGACTCCCCGTTGGCCGCGGTCGGCAACACCCCCCTGGTGCGCCTGCCGCGGCTCTCGCCGTCCGCCGAGGTCCGGATCTGGGCCAAGCTGGAGGACCGCAACCCGACCGGCTCGGTCAAGGACCGTCCCGCCCTGCACATGATCGAGCAGGCGGAGAAGGACGGCCGGCTCACTCCCGGCTGCACCATCCTGGAGCCGACGTCGGGCAACACCGGCATCTCGCTCGCCATGGCGGCCAAGCTCAAGGGCTACCGCATGGTGTGCGTGATGCCCGAGAACACCTCGCAGGAGCGCCGGGACCTGCTCGGGATGTGGGGCGCGGAGATCATCTCCAGCCCGGCCGCGGGCGGGTCCAACACCGCCGTACGGGTGGCCAAGGAGCTGTCCGCCGAGCATCCCGACTGGGTGATGCTCTACCAGTACGGCAACCCGGACAACGCCGGTGCGCACTACGCGACCACCGGTCCGGAGATCCTCGCCGACCTGCCGTCCGTCACGCACTTCGTCGCGGGGCTCGGGACGACCGGCACGCTGATGGGTGTCGGGCGGTATCTGCGCGAGCACAGGCCCGACGTGAAGATCGTCGCCGCCGAACCCCGGTACGACGACCTCGTGTACGGGCTCAGGAACCTCGACGAGGGCTTCGTGCCCGAGCTGTACGACGCCTCCGTGCTCACCACCCGCTACTCGGTCGGCTCCGCGGACGCCGTGACCCGGACCCGGGACCTGCTCCAGCAGGAGGGCATCTTCGCGGGCATCTCCACCGGTGCCGCGCTGCACGCGGCGATCGGCGTCGGGAAGAAGGCCGTACAGGCCGGCGAGAGCGCGGACATCGTGTTCGTCGTCGCCGACGGCGGCTGGAAGTACCTGTCGACCGGCGTGTACACCGCCGCCACGACCGAGGAAGCCATCGAGACCCTCCAGGGTCAGCTCTGGGCATAGCGCTCATCATGCACGCGCCAACCCCCCTCTATGAGGGGGCTAAGCGCTGCCTATGACGGAGCAAAGATCTTCGCCGGGGGGAACCGGTCCCCGGTGAACCCCGCTAGGTTCCTCACCGTCCTGTCATGCCACGCTCATCGGCATCCCAGGGTGTTCGAAGTGTCATGCTCATGACGCCGCACTCTGCCGCCGCTACGCGCGTCACGGGCCTGCCTTGTAACCCCACCGATGGAGGCAGTACCCCCATGCGTGAATCACGACGGAGCCTGCGAAGACTTCTGGCCTTCGCGTTCCCCGCCCTCGCCCTCGCCGTCTCCGGATTCGTCGCGGCACCGGCCGCACAGGCACAGGCACACACCGTCTCCCCCCGGGCCACCGCCCAGACCACCCGGGCCGCCCAGAACGCCAAGGCCCTGACCGACCCCGCCCGGCAGGCCGTGCACAGCACCGGCAAGGCCGGGCAGAAGGTGCCCACCAAGCACCTGTGCGCCACCGCCGCCAAGCCCGGTGAGGTCAACTGCTTCGCGCAGCGCCGCACCGACATCAAGCAGCAACTGGCCTCGGCACTCGCCGCCGCGCCCTCCGGCCTGAGCCCGACCAACCTGCACAGCGCCTACAACCTGCCCTCCACGGGCGGCTCCGGCCTGACCGTCGCCGTGGTCGACGCCTACAACGACCCGAACGCCGCCTCGGACCTCGCCACCTACCGCTCCACGTACGGCCTGTCGGCGTGCACCGTCGCCAACGGCTGCTTCAAGCAGGTCAGCCAGACCGGTTCGACGACCTCGCTGCCCACGAACGACTCCGGCTGGGCCGGCGAGGAAGCGCTCGACATCGACATGGTCAGCGCCGTCTGCCCGAACTGCAACATCATCCTCGTCGAGGCCAACTCCGCCACCGACTCCGACCTCGGCACCGCCGAGAACGAGGCCGTCGCGCTCGGCGCCAAGTTCGTCTCCAACAGCTGGGGCGGCTCCGAGTCCTCCTCCCAGACCAGCGAGGACACCTCCTACTTCAAGCACCCGGGCGTGGCGATCACCGTCTCCGCCGGTGACGAGGACTACGGCGCCGAGTACCCGGCGACCTCCCAGTACGTGACCGCCGTCGGCGGCACCGCGCTCTCCACCTCCTCCAGCACCCGCGGCTGGACCGAGTCCGTGTGGAAGACCAGCTCCTCCGAGGGCACCGGCTCCGGCTGCTCCGCCTACGACGCGAAGCCGAGCTGGCAGACCGACACCGGCTGCACCAAGCGCATGGAGTCCGACGTCTCCGCGGTCGCCGACCCGGCCACCGGCGTGGCGGTCTACGACACCTACGGCGGCTCCGGCTGGGCGGTCTACGGCGGCACCAGTGCCTCCTCGCCGATCATCGCCGGCGTCTACGCCCTCGCGGGCACCCCGGGCTCCAGCGACTACCCGGCGAAGTACCCCTACTCGCACACCAGCAACCTGTACGACGTCACCAGCGGCAACAACGGCTCCTGCTCGACGTCGTACTTCTGCACCGCCGGCACCGGCTACGACGGCCCGACCGGCTGGGGCACCCCGAACGGCACCACCGCCTTCGCCTCCGGCACCAGCACCGGCAACACGGTGACCGTCACCAACCCCGGCAGCCAGTCCACCGCCACCGGCAGCTCGGTCAGCCTCCAGATCTCGGCCTCCGACAGCGCGGGCGCGACCCTCACCTACAGCGCCTCCGGCCTGCCGACCGGCCTGTCCATCTCCAGCTCCACCGGCCTGATCTCCGGTACGGCGTCCACCGCGGGCACCTACAGCACCACCGTCACCGCGACCGACTCCACCGGCGCCTCCGGCTCGGCCTCCTTCACCTGGACCGTCAGCACCAGCGGCGGCGGCACCTGCACCTCCACGCAGTTGCTGGGCAACCCGGGCTTCGAGTCGGGCAACACCACCTGGACGGCGTCCAGCGGTGTCATCACCAACTCCAGCAGCGAGGCGGCCCACGCGGGCTCGTACAAGGCGTGGCTCGACGGCTACGGCTCCTCGCACACCGACACGCTGTCCCAGTCGGTGACGGTCCCGTCCGGCTGCACCGCCACCACGTTCACCTTCTACCTGCACATCGACACGGCCGAGACCACCACCAGCACCCAGTACGACAAGCTGACGGTCACTGCCGGTTCGACCACGCTGGCCACGTACTCCAACCTCAACGCGGCCTCCGGGTACGTGCAGAAGTCCTTCAGCCTCGGGTCCTACGCGGGCTCGACCGTCACCCTGAAGTTCAGCGGTGTCGAGGACTCCTCGCTCCAGACCAGCTTCGTCGTCGACGACACCGCCGTCACGACCGGCTGACCCCGCCCCTGAACTGACCGGATCCCGCACCCGGAAGCCGTCCGGGTGCGGGATCCGTATGACCGGGAGATACGTCATATCGGCACCAAGGGTCCGTTCCCCGACGGAAAGGCGGACACCCCATGCGCCGTACGACGTTCCACCGCACGTCGCTCGCCGCGGCGAGCCTGCTCCTGCTGGCGGCCTGCGGCTCGCAGAGCGGGGGCGACGACAAGGGCAGCGGCGCGGTGTCCCCGAAACCGACGCCGACCCCCACCTCGACACCGAGCCCCTCCGCCGGCGGCTCATCCGCCGGCTGCACGCCCCTGACCTCCGAACTCACCGCCGCCGACAGCGGCCGTACCTTCTGCCTGGCCCACGACGGCACCTTGCGGGTCACCCTGACCGGCTCCGAGCAGCGCCCCTGGAAGAAGATCGCCGAGGCCGGGGACACGGCCGCCCTCCAGGAGACCAACTACGGGATCATGCTCCGCGGCGGCGACGCCGGATCCGCCTACCGGGCGATGGCCGCCGGGACCGTCACCCTCTCCTCCACCCGCCCCCTGTGCGCCCAGCCCACCGCGCCCGGCGGGGTCTCCTGCAAGGGGATCGAGGAGTGGAGGGTCACCGTGCGGGTGAGCTGAGCCCGCCCTAGGCGAGGTGCCGCACCTGGTCCCACAGCACCGGGTCGACCACGCCCACCCGGCGCCGGAACTCCCACACCGCGATCTCGCGCAGCTCGTCCGTCTCCAGGAAGCTCGGCCGGCCCTGGGCGTCCCCGACCGAGCCCGGCGGCAGCGGGATCACCCCGGCGCGCTCGTCGTGGTACTTGCTGGTGATCTTCGCGATCGTCGCCCGGTTGCCGTGCACGGCCAGCACCAGGCACGGACGGTCCTTGGTGCCGGGACCGTCCTCGTAGGGCACGTTGGCCCACCAGATGTCCCCCGGACGGGGCCGTCCGGTCTGCGTGCGCGTGTCGCGCGGATGCCCCGGGGGGCGGGTGCGGTGTCCGCGCGGCCGGTGGCCTCTGCCCCAGCCGTCGACGAGCGTGGCGACCAGCGCCAGCAGGACGACTGCCGCGAGTGCGAGCCACCATGACGTGTCCATACGACGACGTTACCGGCGCGAGATAATCGATGCGCGCCCTTGCGCGATCCTTATGCGCCCCCGGTCCAGCCGAACCGGTGACACCACAGGTGAGTTCGCCCACAACGGCCCCTGGCGGAGGAGCGACCGGCTCTTTTGCGCCTTACGCTCGACAAACCGCACGACCCCCGTCATGCCCTTTTTCCCGACTCCAGTTCCCAGCGCATCTGGGTTTCCGCCAACGGAGGTTTCTGCTTCATGAAGCTCACCGTCGTCGGCTGCTCGGGGTCGTTCCCGTCCGCGGAATCGGCCTGTTCGAGCTACCTCGTAGAGGCCGACGGCTTCCGGCTGCTCCTCGACATGGGCAACGGCGCCCTGGGCGAGTTGCAGCGTCACTGCGGTCTCTACGACCTCGACGCGATCTTCCTGAGCCATCTGCACGCCGACCACTGCATCGACATGTGCGCCTACTTCGTGGCGCGCTACTACCGTCACGACGGCGGTCCGTGCCCACCGATCCCGGTCTACGGCCCCGAGGGCACCGAGCACCGGCTCACCACCGCCTACGCCGACACCCCCACCGCCTCCTCGATGAGCGAGGTGTTCGACTTCCACACGGTCAAGCCGTCCACGTTCGACGTCGGGCCCTTCACGGTCCACACCGAGCGGGTCCGCCACCCCGTGGAGGCGTACGGCATCCGCGTCGAGCACGCCGGGAAGTCCCTGACGTACTCCGGCGACACCGGCCTCACCCCGGTGCTGGAGGACCTGGCCCGGGACACCGACCTGTTCCTGTGCGAGGCCGCCTTCACGCACGGCAAGGAGAACATCCCGGACCTGCACCTCAACGGCCGCGAGGCCGGTGAGACCGCCGCCCGCGCCGGCGCCCGCCGCCTGGTTCTCACCCACATCCCGCCGTGGACCGACCCCGCCGTCAACCTCGCCGACGCCCGCGAGGTCTTCGACAACCCGGTGGAACTCGCGGCGCCGAGGGCGACGTACGAGATCTGACGCGCGTACGGCGTTCAGGGCCGTACGACGAGAAGGCCCCCGCAGCCGCCGGGCTGCGGGGGCCTTCGCCACACCGTGGAGGGGGCTCACGCCTTCGTGAGGTCCTCGATCTCCTCCTCGGGCTCGCGGCCCGGGGTGGGGAGGTTGAAGCGGATGATGGCGAAGCGGAAGACGAAGTAGTAGATCGCCGCGAACACCAGGCCGATCGGGATGATCAGCCAGGGCTTGGTCGCCAGGTTCCAGTTGAGTATGTAGTCGATGACACCCGCGGAGAAGGTGAAGCCCGCGTGCACCCCGAGTGCCCAGGTGATCGCCATGGACAGGGCGGTGAGCACCGCGTGGATCGCGTACAGCAGCGGCGCGATGAACATGAACGTGAACTCGATCGGCTCGGTCACACCGGTCACGAAGGAGGTCAGCGCCATCGACAGCATCATGCCCATCACGGCGGCGCGGCGCTCCGGGCGGGCGGTGTGCGCGATGGCGAGGGCGGCGGCCGGGAGGCCGAACATCATGATGGGGAAGAAGCCGGACATGAACTGACCGGCCGTCGGGTCACCGGCGAAGAAGCGGGTGAGGTCACCGTGGACGATCGTGCCGGACGCGGTCTTGTAGTCGCCGATCTGGAACCAGGAGACCGTGTTCACGAACTGGTGCATGCCGACCGGGATCAGCGCACGGTTGATCAGACCGAACAGACCGGCACCGAAGGCGCCGAGACCGGTGATCCACTTGCCGAAGTCGGAGATGCCGTCACCGATGGGCTTCCAGACCAGGCCGAAGAAGACACCCATGATCGTGCCGACGAAGGCCATGATGATCGGAACGAGCCGGCGGCCGTTGAAGAAGCCGAGCCAGTCCACCAGCTTGGTCCGGTGGAAGCGCTGCCAGACCACCGCGCCGAGCAGGCCCATCACCAGGCCGCCGAGCACACCGGGGTTGTTGTAGGTCGCGGCGATGTCGGCGCCCGCCTGGACCTTCGCGTCGGTGACGGGGAACGCGGTGAGCACGTTCTTGTAGACAAGGAAGCCGACCAGGGCGGCCAGTGCGGTGGAGCCGTCCGACTTCTTGGCGAAGCCGATCGCGACACCGACGCAGAACAGCAGCGGGAGGTTGTCGAAAATCGCGCCACCCGCAGTGGCGAACACCGCCGTGACCTTGTCCGGCAGGTGCAGCTTGTCGTGGATGTCCTGCTGGCCGAAGCGGAGCAGCAGGCCCGCCGCCGGCAGCACGGCGATGGGGAGCTGAAGGCTGCGGCCGATCTTCTGCAGGCCCTGGAAAAGACCGGATCCCCACTTCTTCGTGGGGGCCGCCGTCGCGGTGGCGGTTGTCATACTTCCTCCATCGGTGGTGGTCTACACCACTCAGTGGTGTAGACCTGTTGTACACGATGGGGGCGATATAAGGAACCCGTCAATTCCGCAACCGGAGCACTACGCGGTGTATGTCATTCGGCCACCGGCTGCTCAGGCCTCGGTGACGTCCTCCACCTCGTCCTCCGCTTCCCTGCCCGGGGTCTTCAGGTCGAACCGCGTGATGGCGAACCGGAAGATCACGTAGTAGACCGCCGCGAAGCACAGCCCGATCGGAACGATCGCCCAGGGCCGCGTCGCCAGCTTCCAGTTGATGACGTAGTCGATGAGCCCCGCCGAGAAACTGAACCCGTCGTGCACCCCCAGCCCCCACGTCACCGCCATCGACACCCCCGTCAGCACCGCGTGCGCCCCGTACAGCAACGGCGCGACGAACATGAACGAGTACTCGAGCGGCTCGGTGATGCCCGTCACGAACGACGTCAGCGCCACCGACAGCATCAGACCGCCGATCTCCTTGCGCCGGTGCGGCCGCGCACAGTGCGTCATGGCGAGCGCGGCGGCCGGCAGCGCGAACATCATGACCGGGAAGAACCCCGACGTGAACTGACCCGCGCTCGGATCACCCGCCAGGAACATGTTGATGTCGCCGTGCACCGTCTGCCCCTCGGGCGTGGTGTAACTGCCGAACTGGAACCAGATGGGCACGTTCAGGAACTGGTGCAGCCCCACCACCAGCAACGCCCGGTTCGCAAGCCCGAACACCCCCGCACCCCACGACCCCGCGTCCCGCAGCCAGTGACTGAAACTCTCCAGGCCGCCACCGACCGGCGGCCAGACCCACAGGCACAACGCGGCGAACGCGATGGCCACGAACGACATGATGATCGGGACCAGCCGCCGCCCGTTGAAGAACCCCAGCCAGTCCACCAGCCTCGTCCGGTGGTACCGCACCCAGAAGAACGCCGTCAGCAGCCCCAGCGCGATCCCGCCGAACACCCCCGGATTCTGGAACGTGAACGCCGACACCGACCCGTCGCGCACCTGGCACCCGATCCCCGGCAACGTCCTCGACCCGCCGGGACAGTCCTCCGGGAACTGGTGCAGCACCCCGTAATAGACGAGAAAGCCCGCCACCGCCGCCAGCGCCGTCGAACCGTCGGCCTTCCTCGCCATCCCGATCGCGACCCCGACGCAGAACAGCAACGGCAACCCGACCGAACCGTCGAGCAGTGCCCCGCCCGCCCCCTTCATCACCTTGGAGACCGCCGTCCAGCCCAGCCCCTGCTCACCGAACACGTCCGGCTGGCCCAGCCGGTTCAGGATCCCCGCCGCCGGCAGCACCGCGATCGGCAGCTGAAGACTGCGGCCCATCTTCTGCAGCCCCTGGAAGAGGGCGTGCCACCGTTCCCGCGCGGGACCGACCGTACTGTCGGCGCTCTCGGCACTCACGGGCGTCTCCTCCGGGGTTTGTCGACCGCCCACCAGCTGGTGTAGACCAGTCGACAGACGGTTCCGCCGCGCTGCTCGCCATCATTCGGCACGCGCGGTACGACCGCTCGCAAAGATGGGCCAACTGTGGGTTACTGCGACAAAGCGGTTCGGATCAGGGAGAAATGACATGGCCACCAAGGCAGAGAAGATCGTCGCCGGGCTCGGCGGACTCGACAACATCGAGGAGATCGAGGGCTGCATCACCCGCCTGCGCACCGAGGTGATCGACCCCGCAAAGGTCGACGAAGCCGCGCTGAAGGCCGCCGGCGCCCACGGGGTCGTCAAGATGGGCACCGCCATCCAGGTCGTCATCGGCACCGATGCCGACCCGATCGCCGCCGAGATCGAAGACATGATTTGACCGCTTCCCTCCCTGAAGGGGAAGGGAATTCCTGGCTCAGACAGCCTCCCGGAGCAGCGCTCCGGGAGGTCTTGTGTCCTCGACGCCAGCCGGGTTCAGACCCGTTGACTGGCTGACGGAGCCGGAGCTGCGGTCGGCCCTGCTGGAGTGGCGCTTCACCCCCGACAGCCACGAAGCCTTCAGCCGGTATCTCGCGTTCCGGACCGCGCAGTCCTGACCTTGCCCGCCTTTGCTTGCAATAAGCGCGGTAGATGCCAAGAGCGATGCAAATCTGACGACAGTTGTCATGTTCAGCAGTCCAGAAACCCCCTGGTCAGGGCGTCGGGTTGACGACAACTGGCTCGCTCCGGCTCACTCTCCCGCTGCGGGAGGGAGCCCTTCCGCGCAGACGACTAGGCTCGTCGCCATGTCTCGAATCGACGGCCGAACCCCCGAACAACTCCGCCCGATCACCATCGAACGCGGCTGGAGCAAGCACGCCGAGGGCTCCGTCCTCGTCTCCTTCGGCGACACCAAGGTCTTCTGCACCGCCTCCGTCACCGAAGGTGTCCCCCGCTGGCGCAAGGGCAGCGGCGAGGGCTGGGTCACCGCGGAGTACGCCATGCTCCCCCGCGCCACCAACACCCGCGGCGACCGCGAGTCCGTCAAGGGCAGGATCGGCGGCCGCACTCACGAGATCTCCCGCCTCATCGGCCGCTCCCTGCGCGCCGTCATCGACTACAAGGCCCTCGGCGAGAACACCGTCGTCCTCGACTGCGACGTCCTCCAGGCCGACGGCGGCACCCGCACCGCGGCCATCACCGGCTCCTACGTCGCCCTCGCCGACGCCATCACCTGGGCGAAGGAACGCAAGCTGATCAAGGCCGGCCGCCAGCCCCTCACCGGCACCGTCTCCGCCGTCTCCGTCGGCATCGTCGGCGGCGTCCCCCTCCTCGACCTCTGCTACGAGGAAGACGTCAAGGCCGAGACCGACATGAACGTCGTCTGCACCGGCGACGGCCGCTTCGTCGAGGTCCAGGGCACCGCCGAGGCCGAACCCTTCGCCCGCGACGAACTCAACGCCCTCCTCGACCTCGCCGTCGCCGGCTGCACCGACCTGGCCACGATCCAGCAGGCAGCACTCGACGAGGCACTCAAGAAGTAGCGGCAGTAGGAGCGGGAGAAGTAGCGGTCGAAGTAAAGGGAAGGGAAAAACCCGAGGTACGACGGGGCAACCCCGGCGGCCGACCCCGCGTCCCTATCAATACGGGCGCACGGCACGTACAACCGTGCGCCCGGCCAGCCGTACCACGGGGAGGGACACCACCATGGCCGCCAGCCGACGCCGAGGACGCCGTCGCGTCACCACCATCGCCGCCGCAGCCGCGACCGCCGCGCTCACCGCCGCCCTCCTCACCGGCTGCGACTCCGTCAACACGGCACTGGACTGCGTCCGCACCGCCGACTCCATCGCCGACAGCGTCACCGCCCTCCAACAGGCCGTGGAGAACGCCGCGAACGACCCCACCCGCACCGAGCCCTCCCTCGACTCCATCCAGCAGAACCTCAGGAAGATCGGCGACAAGACCGACGACGCCGACGTCAACAAGGCGGTCGACCACCTCCAGCAGGCCGTCGACAACGTCCGCACGGCCGTCAGGAACGGCGACTCCACCCCCGACGTCACCCCGGTCACCGACGCGGCCGGTGAACTGACCAAGGTCTGCACGCCGTAAGGCGCCGCCCCGGCCCTTGCGATACTGCTGGGCATGACGACCCGCCTGATCCTCGCCACCCGCAACGCCGGAAAGATCACCGAGCTGCACTCGATCCTCGCGGAGGCGGGACTGCCCCACGAACTGGTGGGCGCGGACGCGTACCCCGAGATCCCCGACGTCAAGGAAACAGGCGTCACCTTCGCCGAGAACGCGTTGCTGAAGGCCCACGCCCTCGCCCAGGCCACCGGCCTCCCCGCCGTCGCCGACGACTCCGGCCTCTGCGTCGACGTCCTGAACGGCGCCCCCGGCATCTTCTCCGCCCGCTGGGCCGGCCGCCACGGAGACGACAAGGCCAACCTCGACTTGCTGCTCGCCCAGCTCGCGGACATCGCCGAGGAGCACCGGGGCGCCCACTTCGCCTGCGCGGCGGCCCTCGCGCTGCCCGACGGGCGCGAGCGGGTGGTCGAGGGCCAGCTCCGGGGCGTCCTGCGCCACACCCCCACTGGCACAAACGGCTTCGGCTACGACCCGATCCTCCAGCCGGAGGGGGAGACGCGGACCTGCGCGGAACTGACCCCCGCCGAGAAGAACGCGATCAGCCATCGGGGGAAGGCGTTCCGGGCGCTGGTGCCGGTGGTGCGGGAGCTGATCGGCGAGTGACGAGCTGGTGCGGCCGGAGGGACTCGAACCCTCACGGGAGTTACCCCACTGGGACCTAAACCCAGCGTGACTGCCAATTCCACCACGGCCGCCCGAAGATGCTGCCCGGCCATGCTAGCGGCCGGGCAGCAGGGTCAGATGCCCAGATCCTTGATGATCTTGGCCACGTGGCCGGTGGCGCGGACGTTGTAGAGGGCCTTCTCCACCTTGCCCTGCTCGTCCACGATGATCGTGGAGCGGATGACGCCCAGGTAGGTCCTGCCGTAGTTCATCTTCTCGCCGAAGGCGCCGTACGCGTCGAGGACCTTCTTGTCGGGGTCGGCGAGGAGGGTGACCTTGAGGTTCTCCTTCTCGCGGAACTTGCCGAGTTTCTCCGGGGCGTCGGGGGAGATGCCGAGGACGTCGTAGCCGGCGTCGGCGAGGAGGGAGAGGTTGTCCGTGAAGTCGCACGCCTGCTTCGTGCAGCCTGGGGTGAGGGCCGCGGGGTAGAAGTAGACGATGACCTTGCGGCCCTTGTGGGCGGAGAGGGACACCTCGTTGCCGTCGGCGTCGGGGAGGGTGAAGTCGGGGGCTACGTCCCCGGGCTGGAGTCGCTCGCTCATCGGTCTAGCGTAACGGGGGGTCCTGGCCGTGCGGCGGCGGCGAGAGCTGACAGACTGTCCAGAACAGGCAGTACGGCAGTACGGCAGACTTCGGAGGGCCTACGGTGGCGGAGACGTCGGACACCAGAACCCCGGCGCAGATCGAGGCGGACATCAAGCGCCGCCGCGAGGTGCTGGCCGAGACGCTGGACGAGATCGGGGTGCGGGTGCATCCGAAGACCATCGTCGGCGATGCGAAGGCCAAGGTCGCGGCCAACGTCGATCACACGCTCGGGCGGGCCTACGTCCAGGTCAACCGGGTGGTGAGCGATGTGAAGGCCCAGTTCGTGGACGAGGAGGGCGCGCCGCGGCTGGAGCGGGTCGTGCCGGTCGCGCTCGTCGCCGTGGGCGTGGTCGGGCTGCTGGTCTTCAGCGGTACCCGACGGCGTAAGAGCTGATCAGAGGCAGGTAGGTTCACAGGCGTGAGCGCCAAGAGAGACGAGCAGAGCAGCCAGCACGACAAGCTGCCCATCCGGATGCTGCACGACCGGGTCCTGGTGAAGCAGGAGACCGGGGAGGGCGAGCGACGGTCCGGCGGGGGCATCCTGATCCCCGCCACGGCGGCCGTCGGGCGCCGGCTGGCCTGGGCCGAGGTGGTCGCGGTCGGGCAGAACGTGCGCACGGTGGAGCCCGGCGACCGGGTGCTGTACGACCCGGAGGACCGTGCCGAGGTCGAGGTGCGGGGGGTGGCGTACGTGCTGATGCGGGAGCGCGACCTGCACGCCGTGGCCGCCGACCGGTTCGAGGGCTCGGAGGACTCGACCGGCCTGTATCTCTGATTCAGAGGCTTGGAGGGGCCTGGTGGCTTTGGTCACCAGGCCTCTTTGTCATTCCTTTGCTACCTTCGAAGGAGCCAGCCCGACGAGACGCGCCGTACCGGGACCGTGAAGGCAAAGACGACGCACCCCCGTTGTCAGCGATACGTCAGCGATACGTCTCGGAGGTGCCGTCATGGCCTGGGTTCTGCTTTTCGTCGCCGGTCTGCTCGAGGTCGGGTGGTCCGTGGGGATGAAGTACACGGACGGCTTCACCCGGCCCCTGCCCAGTCTGCTCACCGGCGGCGGGATCGTCGCCAGCATGCTGCTGCTGTCGCACGCCGCGCGGACGCTCCCCATCGGTACCGCCTACGGCGTGTGGGTGGGGATCGGGGCGGCGGGGGCGGCGGTGTTCGG
The DNA here is from genome assembly GCF_042899865.1 of Streptomyces sp. NPDC013157. Classification (NCBI taxonomy): domain Bacteria; kingdom Bacillati; phylum Actinomycetota; class Actinomycetes; order Kitasatosporales; family Streptomycetaceae; genus Streptomyces; species Streptomyces sp. NPDC013157. The sequence continues at coordinate 169,437 of NZ_JBIBAK010000010.1, forward strand.
GATGGTGGGGCTGGGGGAGCCGGCCACCGCCGCCCGGATCTTCTTCGTGTGCCTGCTGCTGGTCGCCGTGGTGGGGCTCAAGGCGACCAGCGGTCATTGACCAGCAGGCATTGACCAGCGGTCATTGGACGAACCCGAACCCTCCTCCGCCCCCGTCGCCCGCTGTCGTGCCGGTACTGGTGCCGGTGTCGGTGCCCGCCGTCGTCCCGGTACTGGTGCCGGCGGTCGTGGTCCCGGTGGAGGTGCCGGAGTCGGTGCCCGCCGTCGTCGTACCGGAGTCGGTGCCGGCGGTCGTCGTACCGGACGTGGTGGTGCCGGCGGTGGTGGAACCGTCCGTCGTGCCGCCGTCCGTGGTGCCGGCGGTAGTGGTGCCGGTGGTGCCGCCGTTGTCCTGGCCGCCGTCGGTGGTGCCGCCGTTGTCCTGGTTCCCGCCGGTGGTGCCGCCGTTGTCCTGGCCGCCGGTGCCCGGGGTGGCCGTGCTCTGGGTGGGCGGGGCCACGGTCTCGGCGCCGGCCTGGAGGTCCAGGTCGAAGTCGGACGCCGTGGTGCCCTTCAGGGCGTCCTTGGTGTACTGCGCCCAGATCTCGGTCGGGGCCCCGCCGCCGTTGATGCGCTCCAGGCCGAGCGCGCCGTAGAGCGACTTGTGGGCGGCCGTGACCGGGTCCTGGCCCATCACGGAGACGACGGTGGAGAGGTCGGGGGTGTAGCCCGCGAACCAGGCGGCGGTGTCCTCCTCGGCGGTGCCGGTCTTGCCGGCCGCCGGGCGGCCCGCGGCCTGGGCGGCGGTGGCGGTGCCGTTGTCGACCACGCTCTGCAGGACGGAGGTGGTGGTGTCGGCGGCCTGCCGGCTGACGGCCTGGGTGGTCTTGGACTCCGGCAGCCTGATGTCCTCCGTGCCGTCCCTGGTGATCTTCTCGACCATGGTGTACGTGCCGTGCTTGCCGTGGTTGGCGAGCGTGGCGTAGGCCTCCGCCATGTCGAGGACGCTGGCGGTGGCGGTGCCGAGGGCGATCGACGGGTACGGCTGGAGGTCCTTGGTGTCGGCGGGGATGCCCAGGCCGACGGCGGTCTGCTTGACCTTGGACGGGCCGACGTCGACGGCCATCTGCGCGTACACCGAGTTCACGGAGAGGTCGGTGGCCTTGCGGACGGTGATCTGGCCGTACGACTTCTCGTCCTCGTTCTCCGGTGCGTAGGCGCCGCCGGGCCAGCCCTGGACGGTGCGCTTGTTGGTGCCGTCGTAGTAGGTGTTCGGGGTGATGGTCTGCCCGGACTGGGTGGTGGAGCCGTTGTCGACGGCGGAGGCGAAGACGAACGGCTTGAAGGTGGAGCCGACCTGGAAGTCACCGCGGGTCGCGCCGTTGGTGTACTGCTTCACGTAGTCGATGCCGCCGTACATGGCGACGACCTTGCCGGTCTTCGGGTCGACGGAGGCGCCGCCGGCCCGCACGTAGTTGTCCACCTTGTTGTTCTTGCTCAGCTTCGACATCAGCTTGTCGTCGACCGCCTTGACGAAGGCGTTCTGCCGGCTCTTCTGCAGGGTGGTGGTGATGCGGTAGCCGCCGGCCTCCAGGGAGTCCGAGTCGACGATCTTGTTCTTGATCAGGTAGTCGTTGACCGCGTTGACGATGTAGCCGCGCTGTCCCGACATACCGGTGGAGACGGTCTGCTCCTTGGGCATCGGGAACTTCATGGTGGCCCTCTTGGACTCGCTGAGCCAGCCCTTCTTGACCATGCCGTCGAGGACGTAGTTCCAGCGGGCGACCGCGGCCGCCTTGTTCTCGGGGTGGGCGACGACGTCGTACTCGCTCGGCGCGTTCACGAGCGCGGCGAGGTAGGCGGCGCGGGCCGGGTCGAGGTCGATGGCGTCCTTGCCGTAGTAGGCCTGGGCGGCGGCCTGGATGCCGTAGGCGTTGCGGCCGAAGTAGCTGGTGTTGAGGTAGCCCTCCAGGATCTGGTCCTTGGAGTCGGTGCGGTCCAGCTTGACCGAGATGAAGAACTCCTTCACCTTGCGGGTGACGGTCTGCTCCTGGGCGAGGTAGTAGTTCTTCACGTACTGCTGGGTGATCGTGGAGCCGGACTGGGTGCCCTTGCCGGTCGCGGTGTTCCACGCGGCGCGCAGCATCGCCTTGGGGTCGACGGCGGACTCGGTGTAGAAGTCGCGGTCCTCGGCGGCGAGCACGGCGTGCTGGGCGTCCACGGAGACCTGGGAGAGGTCCACGTTCTCCCGGTTGACCTCGCCGTCGCGGGCGAGCTGGGAGCCGTCGGCGTACAGGTACACGTTGGACTGCTTGGTGGCGAACGTGTTGGCCGCCGGGATCTTCACCATCGAGTAGCCGAGGAAGAACAGGCCGATCAGCAGCAGTACCCCGAGCACGAAGGTGCCGAGCAGCATCCGCCAGGTGGGGATGATCCGCCGCCAACCGGTCCGCTTGGGCCGCTTCATCTTCTTCCCGCCCCCCGTCGTCTGCGCGTCGGCCGCGGGCGGCTCGGCGCCCGGCGGTACCGCCCCGCCCGGCGGTACCGCCCCGGCCGGCGTGACCGCGGCGGCAGGCGTGACCGCGGCGGGTGCCGGCGCCTTCGGCGGCCTGACCGCCGTGAGCTGCCGCGTCTGCGTGTCCTGCCCGTCCTGCCCGTCCTGCCCGCCTTGCGGGTTCTGCCGGCCGTGCGGGTTCTGCCGGACCTGCGGGTTCTGCCGGTCCCCGGCCGCCGCCGGCGGTCGTGCCGTCGGCACCCTGACCGCGGCGAGCTGCCGCGTCTGCGTGTCCTCGGCCGCCACCCGCCGCTCCGCCTTCGCCGTCCCGTCCGCCGCGGACGACTCCGCGCCGGACGGGTCCGTGCCGGGCGACTGCGCGCCGGACGGCTTCCTGCCCGACGGGTCCGTGCCGGGCGACGCCGTGCCGGACGGCTGCGTGCCGGGCGACGCCGTGCCGGGCGACTGCGTGCCGGACGGCTGTGTGCCCGTCGGCTGCGTGCCGGGCGACGCCGTGCCCGTCGGCTGCGTGCCGGGTGCCTCCGTCGTCGTCTTCTCGGCCGCCGCGGGCGGCTCCGGCTGCTTCGTCCCGGCCGTCGGCTGCGCCGGGATCTTCTTCCCCTCGGCCGCAGCCGGCGGCTCCGTCGGGCCTCCGCCGCCCTGGTTCGGCTGTTGCGGCTGCGGCTCGTCGCTCATGTCGTGCACGGACTCCTGTTTCGCGTCGTACATTCGTTCCCGTACGACCTCGTACGCTTCTGCGCCCCCTGTTGAAGACTCTCGCACCGCGCGTTCCGTTCCCGGATTCCGGCACGCTTCGGTCACGGAAATTGCGTGGCCTGCGGTGTCGTCGGCGCAGTAGGCTCCTGCGCTTCGGTGTCGGGCGGTCCGGGAGGTCGGTTGGCGTGGGCGCGGGACGGTTGTACACGGCCGTCGCTGCGGGGGGTTTCCGACGGTACGCGACGTATCGGGCGGCCACCGCCGCCGGGGTGTTCACGAACACGGCCTTCGGGATCATCCTCGTCTACACGTACTTGGCGCTGTGGGACGAGAAACCGCACCTCGGAGGCTATGACCAGGCACAGGCGGTGACCTATGTGTGGCTCGGGCAGTGCCTGTACGCGACGCTCGCGATCCAGGGCGGGGGCGTGGAAAAAGACCTGATGGAGCGTATCCGTACGGGCGCGATCGCGATCGACCTGTACCGTCCGGCCGATCTTCAAATATGGTGGCTGGCGACCGATTTGGGCCGCTCGCTGTTCCAGATGCTGGGACGGGGCGTGATCCCCTTCCTGGTCGGCGCGGTGTTCTTCCCGATGGCGCTGCCCGCGGACGCCGGCACCTGGGCCGCCTTCCTGGTCGCGCTGTTCCTCGCGATGCTCGTCAGCTTCGGTATCCGCTACCTGGTCGCGCTGAGCGCGTTCTGGCTGATGGACGGCATGGGCGCCAACCAGGTGATGATGATCGCGGGGATCTTCTTCTCGGGCATGACCCTGCCGCTGAACGTCTTCCCGGGCGCCCTGGGCGAGGTGGTGCGCGTCCTGCCCTGGGCGGCGCAGATCCAGATGCCCGCGGACGTGCTGATGGGCGAGACCGGGGTGGCGGGGGCGCTCGCCTTCCAGGCCGGGTGGGCGGTGGTGCTGCTGGCGGCGGGGCGCCTGCTGCAGTCGGCGGCGACGCGACGGGTGGTGGTGCAGGGTGGGTGAGCGTGCCCTGGACGGGGGGCGCGGTTGGCGCGGGGCTGGGGAGCGGACCCGGGAGGGGCTGCGGGCGTACCGGCTGATCGCCGGGATGTGGATCCGCTCCATGATGATCTACCGCACCTCCTTCGCCCTGACGATGGCCGGGAACCTGCTGGTGACCGGGCTGGACTTCGCCACGATCCTGCTGATGTTCACGCGGGTCCACTCGCTCGGCGGCTGGTCGCTTCCCGAGATCTGTCTCCTGTACGGGCTGTCGGCGACCGCGTTCGGCGTCGCCGACCTGGTGCTGGGCTCGATGGACGTGCTGGGCGCCCGGATCCGCGACGGCTCCTTCGACACCCTGCTGGTCCGGCCGGCGCCGGTGCTCGCGCAGATCGGCGCCGACCGTTTCGCGCTGCGCCGCCTGGGCCGGATCACCCAGGGCGCGGTGGTGCTGGGCTGGGCGCTGGTCTCCGTGGACGTCGCGTGGACGCCGGCGAAGGTGCTGCTGGTCCCGCTGATACTGGCCGGCGGCGCGGCGATCTTCTGCGCGCTGTTCGTGGCGGGCGCGGCCTTCCAGTTCCTGGCGCAGGACGCGGCGGAGGTGCAGAACGCGTTCACGTACGGCGGTACGACGCTGCTCCAGTACCCGCCGACGGTGTTCGGGAAGGACTTCGTGCGCGGGGTGACGTTCATGCTGCCGCTGGCCTTCGTCAACTGGGTGCCGGCCGCGTACGTGCTGGGGCGGCCGTATCCGCTGCCGCTGCCGGCGTGGACGGCGTGGTCGACACCGCTGGTCGCGCTGGGGTGCTGCGTACTGGCGGGCGCGGCGTGGCGGGTGGGCCTCAGGTCGTATCGAAGCACGGGGAGTTGATCCGATGTCGGACGTGTTCAGCGAGATCGCCGGGGTGGCCGAGGCCGCCGAGGTGTTCATCGAGGTCGCCGGGGTGGAGAAGGTCTTCGAGGTCCGGAAGAAGACCGGCTTCCTGAAACGGGAACGCCGGCAGGTGCGGGCGGTCGACTCGCTCTCCTTCACGGTGGCGCGGGGCGAGATGGTCGGCTACATCGGCCCGAACGGCGCCGGGAAGTCGACCACGATCAAGATGCTGACGGGCATCCTCACCCCGAGCGGCGGCCGGCTCCGGGTGGCCGGCATCGACCCGTCCCGCGAGCGCACCCGCCTGGCCCACCGCATCGGCGTGGTCTTCGGGCAGCGGACGACCCTGTGGTGGGACCTCCCCCTCATCGACTCCTACCGCCTGATGCACCGCATGTACCGCATCCCGGACGCCCGTTACCGCGAGAACCTGGACCGCCTGGTCGAACTCCTCTCCCTGGACACCCTCCTGGACGTCCCGGTACGGCAACTCTCCCTCGGCCAGCGGATGCGCGGCGACATCGTGGCCGCACTCCTGCACGACCCCGACGTCCTCTATCTCGACGAGCCGACGATCGGCCTGGACGTGATCTCGAAGGCCAGGGTCCGCGACTTCCTCCGCGAACTGAACACCGAGCGCGGCACCACGGTCCTGCTCACCACCCACGACCTCCAGGACATCGAGCAGTTGTGCTCCCGCGTGATGGTCATCGACCACGGGCGGCTGATGTACGACGGTCCGCTCGCCGGCCTGCACGAGGCCGGGGAGAGCGAGCGCACCCTCGTGGTCGACCTGGAGCGGGAGCTTCCGCCGATCGACGCCGGCCCGGCGGCTCGGGTGGTGAAGGTGGAGGGGCCGAGGCAGTGGCTGGCGTTCCCGGCGTCGGAGTCGGCGGCGCCGCTGGTGGCGAGGATCGCGGCCGAGTACCCGCTGGCCGACCTGTCGGTCCGGGAGCCGGACATCGAGGCGGTGATCGCGAAGATGTACGCGGACAGGGCCACCGCCTAGCCCCGTAGTCCCCGGCGCCGCGAACTCGTAGTCTGCCTCTATGACCGAGGATGCCCCGGAGCTGCGCGCCTCCGACGCCGATCGTGAACGAGTCGCCGAGATCCTGCGGGACGCCCTCGCCGAGGGGCGGCTCGACATGGAGGAGTTCGAGGAGCGGCTGGAGGCGACGTACAAGGCCCGTACGTACGGCGAGCTGACGCCGATCACCAGGGACCTGCCCGCGACACCGGCCGTGTCACTCACCAAGCCCGCGCTGCAGGACGGCACTTGGGGTCACCGGATCGTCGGCGGCGAGGGCACCTCCTCCTGGGCGGTGGCCGTGATGTCCGGCTTCCAGCGCAAGGGGCGCTGGACGGTCCCGAGGCGCTTCAACTCCCTCGCGTTCTGGGGCGGCGGCGAGATCGACCTGCGCGAGGCGAACTTCGCGGACGGCGAGGTCGTGATCAACTGCATCGCGATCATGGGCGGGATCAGCGTGATCGTGCCGCCGGGCGTCGAGGTGGTGATGCGCGGCATCGGCATCATGGGCGGCTTCGACGAACGCGAGCACGACATGTCACCGGACCCGGCCGCCCCGAGGGTGGTGGTGACGGGCTTCGCGTTCTGGGGCGGAGTCGAGGTCGCCCACAAGGTCACGAAGGCGGAACGCCAGCGCCTCAGGGAAGAACGCCGCCAGGAGCACCTCGACCGCAGGTCGGCCCGCCAAGAACTCCACGCCGCCCGCCAGGAGTGGCACCACCAGCGCCGCGAGGAGCGTGACCGCCGGAGGCACGGGGACTACTGAGGGGGCGGCGGGACAGCCGCCCCAGGGGCGCGGGGAACTGCGCGACCAGCCCCCACCGGCCCGCAGGTGACCACTGCCCGGTCCGGCACCGCCGGATTCCGCCGTCGTGGCCGTGCGCCGTTGCGGCGGGGTGCAGGGTGGCGTCCGGGCATGGGGGAGCGGCGGGGTGCAGGCGCTGCGGAGGTGCGCCGGGGCGTTTCGAGTGGCGGTGGGGCAGCCGACGTAAAGGGGCGCGGGGAACTGCGCGACGAGCCCCCACCGGCCCGCAGGTGACCACTGCCTGGTCCGGCACCGCCGGATTCCGCCGTCGTGGCCGTGCGCCGTTGCGGCGGGGTGTGGGGAGCGACGGGGCGTAGGGCAGCGGTGGAGTGGGCCGCTGGAATTTTCGGGGGGACAGGTGGTGGGAACTCTTGTTTCCGTCCGGGAGTAGGTCAGGTAGGGACAATGGGTGCGGGATCACCGTGAGGGTGGTGCCGGGTGCGAACGGGTGGAGCAGATGGAGGAACGTACGGAAGCGGTGGACCGGGAGTCGGCTGCCCCGTCCTACAAGTCCATGAACGCGTTCACGCCCGCCGACGAGGAGCGCCAGCGCGGCGTCCGGCACATGAAGCGCACGGCCACCGGCCTGCTGCTGCTCGTCGCCCTCGTGTACGCCCTCGCCAAGTGGGCGTCCGGCGCCGGCGCCGGCGCCTGGGCGGACTACGTCGCCGCGGCCGCCGAGGCCGGCATGGTCGGCGCCCTCGCCGACTGGTTCGCGGTGACGGCGATCTTCCGCCACCCCCTCGGCGTGCCCATCCCGCACACCGCGATCATCCCCAGCAAGAAGGACCAGCTCGGCGTCTCGCTCGGCGAGTTCGTCGGCGAGAACTTCCTCTCCCGGGACGTCGTACGCCAGCGCCTGCGCGCCGTCGGCATCGGCAGCCGCCTCGGCGCCTGGCTGGCCGAGCCGAAGAACGCCGACCGGGTCACCGCCGAGCTCGCGACAGCGCTCCGCGGCGCGCTCACCGTGCTGCGGGACTCCGACGTCCAGGCGGTCGTCGGCGAGGCGATCACCCGCCGCGCCGACGCCCAGGAGATCGCCCCCGGTATCGGCAAGATGCTGGAGCGGGTCGTCGCCGACGGCGGCCACAAGCGCGTCGTGGACCTCGTCGTCACCCGGGCCTACGACTGGCTGGTGCTGCACGGCGACTCCGTGATGGACGCCGTCCAGGGCGGCGCCCCCGGCTGGACCCCCCGGTTCGTCGACCGGCGCGTCGGCGAGCGCGTCTACAAGGAGCTGCTCCGCTTCTGCTCCGAGATGCGGGACATGCCCTCCCACCCGGCCCGCGGCGCCCTCGACCGCTTCCTCACGGACTTCGCGAACGACCTCCAGTCCGACACCGACACCCGCGCCCGCGTCGAGCGGCTCAAGGGCGAGGTCCTGGGCCGCGGCGAGGTGCAGGACCTGATCGCGTCCGCCTGGACGGCCGTACGCTCCATGATCGTGGCGGCGGCCGAGGACGAACGCAGCGAGCTGCGGCTGCGCGTCCGCGCCTCCCTGATCTCCCTGGGCGCCCGGATGGCGAAGGAGCCCAAGGTCCAGGACAAGGTCGACAGCTGGGTCGAGGGCGCGGCCGTGCACGTCGTGTCGACCTACCGCAAGGAGATCACCTCCCTGATCACCGACACGGTGGCCGGCTGGGACGCCGAGCACACCACCCGGAAGATCGAGGCGCACATCGGCCGCGACCTGCAGTTCATCCGGATCAACGGCACGGTGGTGGGGTCGCTGGCCGGGGTGCTGATCTTCACGGTGTCGCGAGCGCTGGGAGCGTAGACCGCGCGGGCCGGGGCACCCGAACGGGCGGCTTCGGTTCTGGACTCCCGGGCAAGGAGGCGCGCGTTGGGTACGGCTACGGGCATGGGCGTGGACGAAAGCGGCGGCCGGACGATCACCACCCGCATCCCGGCCCGCCTGGACCGGCTCCCCTGGTCCCGCTGGCACTGGACGATCGTCATCGGCCTCGGCACCGTCTGGATCCTGGACGGCCTGGAGGTCACGGTCGTCGGCAACATCGCGAGCCGCCTCTCCGAACCGGGCAGTGGCCTCGCCATCTCCTCCTCCCAGGTCACCGGCACCGCCGCGGCCCTCTACGTGGCCGGCGCCTGCACCGGCGCCCTCTTCTGGGGCCGCCTGACCGACCGCCACGGCCGCAAGAAGCTCTTCATGATCACCCTGGCGGTCTACCTGGCCGCCACTGCCCTGACCTCGATCTCCTTCGCCCCCTGGTGGTTCTTCACCTTCCGCTTCCTGACCGGCTTCGGCATCGGCGGCGAGTACGCGGCGATCAACTCGGCGATCGACGAGCTGATCCCGGCGTACTACCGCGGCCGCGTCGACCTGATCATCAACGGCAGCTTCTGGGTGGGCGCGGTGGGCGGCTCGCTGCTGTCGATCGTCGCGCTGAACACGGACTTCCTGGCGAAGGACGTCGGCTGGCGCCTGACCTTCGCGCTGGGCGTCGTCCTCGGCCTGGTCATCCTGCTGGTACGGCGCAACGTCCCGGAGAGCCCGCGCTGGCTGCTGATCCACGGCAGGGAACGGGAGGCCGAGGAGATCGTCTCCTCGATCGAGGCGAAGGTGGAGGAGGAGACGGGGAAGCCCCTCCCGGCACCGGAGAGCGAGCTGGTGATCCACCAGCGCGAGAGCGTCACCTTCGCCGAGATCGCCCGCACGGTCTTCCACGACTACCGGCGCCGCGCCGTCCTCGGCTTCTCCCTCTTCATCGGCCAGGCGTTCCTCTACAACGCGATCACCTTCGGCTTCGGCGCGATCCTCACGAAGTTCTTCGACGTGCCGACCGGGGACACCGGCTACTACTTCGTGGTCATCGCCGTCGGCAACTTCCTCGGCCCCCTGCTCCTGGGCAAGCTCTTCGACACGCTGGGCAGGAGGGTGATGATCTCGTCGACATACCTCCTCTCCGGCCTGCTGCTCTTCCTCACGGCGTGGCTGTTCGACCGCGGAGTGCTCACGGCGGGAACGCTGACGGCATGCTGGTGCGCGGTCCTCTTCTTCGCGTCGGCGGGAGCGTCCAGCGCCTACCTGACCGTCTCCGAGATCTTCCCGATGGAGACGCGGGCGATGTCCATCGCGTTCTTCTACGCCCTGGGCACGGCCGCGGGCGGCATCAGCGGCCCCCTGCTCTTCGCCGACCTCACGGGGACGGGCAAGGTGGCCGACACGGTGCTGGCGTTCCAGATCGGGGCGGGCCTGATGTGCGCGGCGGGACTGGTGGCGGCGGCGTGCGCGGTGAACGCGGAACGCCGGTCCCTGGAGGACATCGCGCGTCCGCTGACGGCAGCGGCGGCGGAGAAGGGCGGGCCGACGAAGGCGCCCGCGTAGGAGAGGACTTCCAGCGGCTCACCGGCTCACCGGCTCAGCGGCTCCGGCTCAGCGGCTCAGCGTCACGGCCGTCACCGCCGTCGCCACGAAGGCGACACCCCCGCACACGGCCACCGCCCAGCCCACGCAGCGCGCCCGCAGCCCCCGGTAGCGCCGCTCGTACTCGCCCCGCAGGGACACACACCGGGCGGCGATCCGTTCGAGGTCCTGGCGGGCGCGCCGGAGGCTGTCGTCGACGTAGTGGCGCTCGACCTCGTCGCGCTGGGACGTGGTCAGCCAGTCCATGCGGCCGGTGAACTCCCGCGCCAGCTGTTCGGCCTCGGCGATCCTGGCCTGCCACAACAGGTATCCCTCGACCTGGTTGGCGAGGTCTCCGTCGGCTCCCGGCGGGTGTCCGCCGCCCCTGCGACGTCCCGCCCCGGTCACGTGTGGAGCCTGTGCGCCTCGGACTCGGCCATGGCGAGGTCCGGGTGGTGCAGGTCGAACGCCGGGGACTCGCTGCGGATCCGCGGCAGGGTGACGAAGTTGTGCCGCGGCGGCGGGCAGGAGGTCGCCCACTCCAGGGAGCGGCCGTAGCCCCACGGGTCGTCGACGCCGACCGGCTTGCCGTACCTGGCCGTCTTCCACACGTTGTAGAGGAACGGCAGGATCGACAGGCCGAGCAGGAACGAACCGATCGACGAGACCGTGTTCAGCGTGGTGAAGCCGTCGCTCGCCAGATAGTCGGCGTACCGGCGCGGCATGCCCTCCGCACCCAGCCAGTGCTGGACCAGGAAGGTGCCGTGGAAGCCGACGAACAGCGTCCAGAACGTGATCTTCCCGAGCCGCTCGTCGAGCATCTTGCCCGTCATCTTCGGCCACCAGAAGTGGAAGCCGGAGAACATCGCGAAGACGACCGTACCGAAGACCACGTAGTGGAAGTGGGCCACGACGAAGTACGAGTCGGAGACGTGGAAGTCCAGCGGCGGCGAGGCCAGGATGACACCGGTCAGACCGCCGAACAGGAACGTCACGAGGAAGCCGGCCGCCCACAGCATCGGTGTCTCGAAGGACAGCGAGCCCTTCCACATGGTGCCGATCCAGTTGAAGAACTTCACACCGGTCGGGACCGCGATCAGGAAGGTCATGAAGGAGAAGAACGGCAGCAGCACACCACCGGTGACGTACATGTGGTGGGCCCACACCGTCACGGACAGACCGGCGATCGAGATGGTCGCCGCCACCAGACCCATGTAGCCGAAGACCGGCTTGCGGGAGAAGACCGGGATGACCTCGGTCACGATGCCGAAGAACGGCAGCGCGATGATGTACACCTCCGGGTGGCCGAAGAACCAGAAGAGGTGCTGCCAGAGCAGCGCTCCGCCGTTCGCCGCGTCGAACACGTGGGCACCGAACTTGCGGTCCACCTCCAGCGCGAACAGCGCGGCCGCGAGGACCGGGAAGGCGAACAGGACCAGGGTCGCGGTCAGCAGCACGTTCCACACGAAGATCGGCATCCGGAACATGGTCATGCCGGGGGCCCGCATGCAGATGATCGTGGTGATGAAGTTGACCGCACCGAGGATGGTCCCGAAACCGGAGAAGGCCAGCCCCATGATCCACATGTCGGCGCCGAGGCCCGGCGAGCGGATCGCGTCCGACAGCGGGGAGTAGGCGAACCAGCCGAAGTCGGCCGCGCCCTGCGGGGTGATGAAGCCGCCGACCGCGATGGTCGAGCCGAACAGGTAGAGCCAGTAGGCGAACATGTTCAGCCGCGGGAACGCGACGTCGGGGGCGCCGATCTGGAGCGGCATGATCCAGTTCGTGAAGCCGGCGAACAGCGGCGTCGCGAACATCAGCAGCATCACCGTGCCGTGCATCGTGAACGCCTGGTTGAACTGCTCGTTCGAGATGATCTGCAGGCCGGGCCGGGCGAGCTCGGCGCGCATCAGCAGCGCCATCACGCCACCGATCAGGAAGAACGCGAACGACGTGACCAGATACAGCGTTCCGATCGTCTTGTGGTCGGTGGTGGTCATCCACTTCACCACGACGTTGCCGGGCTGCCGGCCCCGCAGCGGCACCTCGCTGTCGTAGTGGGGGACGGCCGAGGGCTCGGGCTGGTTGAGAACGGTCACCGGTGTGTGTCTCCAGACGCTCGCGGTTCACCCTCCGGCCATCCTGGCGGCTGGGGACCGGGAGAGAGGCCCCTGAGCCGCCCGCATACGGCCGAACGGGCGGCCAGGACCCACGGGTGGAGCAAGCCCCGGGCGTGTCCGGCCGCGCCCCGAAGTGGCGCTGGGGGTACCCCCGGCCGAAGGCTGGGGGAGGAACTGCGCGACCAGCCACGACGGAGCCGCGCCCGAACGACGGCGCACCGCGGCACTACCCCGCCCGGCGCCCTCGCCTCCGAAGCAACAGCAACCCACCCGCCAACGCGGTGACCCCCGTCGCCGCGGCCCACCCGACGACGTCCCCCGACCCGGTGGCGGCAAGGTCGTCGCCCTTGCCCATGGCCGACGGAGACGCCCCCGACACAGGCGCGGACGCCGATGCCGACGCCGCCCCGGATGCCGCCGGACTCGGCGAAACCCGGTCCCGCGTGAACGCCAGCGTCCCGAACCCCAGCTGGTCGTACCCCCCGCTGTTCGGCCCGTAGTCCCCGCCCCCGCCCTCCGGCGCCGCCTTCGCCGCGATCCGGGTGACGTACGTCGCCGACATGCCCCGCCGCTTGGTGTAGTGGTTGGCGATCATCGCCCAGATGGGCCGGATCATCGACGGGTCGACGCCCGCCGCCGCCGTCACCGTCTCACTCCCCGACCACCCTCCGACCGCACCCTTCCGCCGCGTGTTCGCGGTGAACGGCACCTGCCCACCCAGGCTCCACTTGGCGACGTACTGCGCCCCCTTGAGGAACCGGCTGTCGTCGTAGCCGTACAGGTCGATCCCCTGGTTCCACGCCATCTCGCAGAACGTGCCCATCAGGCCGACGCCGAGCAGCGCGTGCCCCTGGTCGCGCCCCGCCTCCAGCCACTCGCCCAGCCCGCCGCCGTCGGTTCCCTCGTCGTCGTACACGACGGGAATCGCGTTCCTGATCGACCCGAGCCCGGCGCCGTGCTTGAAGTAGTCGACCGCGCGGGCGACCTGGGCGCGGTCGTCGCAGAAGATGCCGGTGGCGAGGACGCAGGCCATGTTGGCGAGGTCCCAGTTGGTCCAGTAGTTGGAGACGACGGCGCCGTTGTGCCGGACGAGGAAGTCGTCGCTGACCGCGCCGAAGTTCTTGGCGAGCATCTCCTGGAAGCGGGCCAGCTCGAAGTCCCCGTGGCCGCGGACGAGCTCGGCAGCGTTGGCGAACTGGTAGCCGTACAGCCCGGCGGCCAGGAACCGGTCGGCGGAACCGTTGACCGCGGTGAGGGTGGCGGACCAGGCGTTGAGGACGGCCACCGCGGTGTCGGCGTACGCGCTCTCGCCGGTCACGTGGTAGCGCAGGGCGTTCTGGTACGCGGCGTGGATGTCGTTGTAGAGGAGCGAGTAGTTCTCCGGGGTGCCCGACCCCCGGTACACGACGGCCTGCGGCCGCGCCTGCCAGCCGCTCTGCGCGTGCCGGTTGGCCGTGAGCCTGGCGAACCCGGCCGTGTAGGGCGCGGCGCCCGCCTTCACCTTCGCGGCCATCCGGTCGAGGTCGGTACGCGTGTGCAGCAGGCCGGGATGGGCGAAGGCTCCCGTTCCGGCCCCGGCGGCGACTGCGGGCGCGGCCGCGCCCACCGCGGCGATCCCCGCGGCCGCGCCCGAGGCCTTCACCATGCTCCGGCGGCTGATCTGTCGAGTCACGTGCATGCCCCGGGAGACGGGCCCGCCCGCCCCCCGATAACAGAAAACCGGCAGTCGGGTACGACGCTCCGGTACGGCGCTCAGGCGCCGGTCGTCGACCCCGGCCGCACGATCATCAGCACCGTCACGGCGGCCCAGAGGAGGTTGAACACCCCGGTGAACATGGCCAGTCGGACGGTCGTCTGCCGCGTGCCGGCACCCGCGCCGGCCTCCACCAGTGCGCTCTGCCGGGGCAGTACCAGTGCGGCGAGGACGAGTGCGGCGAGTGCGGTGAGCGCGATCGACGTGATCAGCCAGGCGCTGCCCAGCACGTGCATGGTGCTCGCCGTGGCGAACCCGAACACGGGGACGACGACGCCGACGACGGCGTACACCCGGCATATCCGGTGCAGCAGCTGGACGGTCTCGGCGGCCCGGACGTCGTCCGGTGCCTCGATGGCGCGCCGGGCGGCCGGCGGGAACATGCTGGCGGCGACGGTGACGGGACCGATCGCGACGATCGCCGCGAGGACATGGACGGCGAGGAGGAACTTGGTCACGGCGACGACCGTATGCGGGCGGATGATCGCGCAGAAGCGGCGATACTGACACCCTTCAACGGATTCTCGCCAGGAAACCCCGGCACGCGCACCGGAACCATCCCCGTGATTGGCGGCAACCCGTCGACCGACTACGTTCCTGCCATGCACACCGTCGCCGTACTCGTCCTGGACCAGGTCATCCCGTCCGACTTCACCGTGCCGATCGACACCTTCGGCTGGGCCCGGCTGCCCGACGGCCGGGACGCCTACCGGGTGCGGGTGTGCGGGCCGGCGGCCGAGGTGACGGCGGCGGGCGGCGCGTTCACGATCAAGGCGCCGTACGGGCTGGACGCGCTGGCCGAGGCGGACACGGTCATCGTGCCGGGCGTCGCGGATCCCGCCTGTGTCCTGCCGCCCGAGGTCGCCGACGCCCTGCGCGCGGCGGCGGCGAACGGCACGCGGATCGCGTCGGTCTGCGTCGGGGCGTTCGTCCTCGCGGCCACCGGCCTGCTGGACGGCCTGCGCGCCACCACGCACTGGGCCGCGGCCGACACCCTGGCCGCGCTGCACCCGTCCGTCGACGTCGACCCGAACGTCCTGTACGTCGACAACGGCCAGTTCCTGACCTCGGCGGGCGCGGCGGCGGCCATGGACGTGTGCCTGCACATGATCCGCAGGGATCACGGCTCGGCGGTCGCCGCGCACGCCGCCCGGATGTCGGTCATGCCGCTGGAACGGGAGGGCGGCCAGGCCCAGTTCATCGTCCACGACCAGCCACCGGCCCCGGCCGGCGCGACCCTGGAGCCGCTCCTGGCCTGGCTGGAGGACAACTGTGACCGTGATCTGACCCTGGACGAGGTCGCGGCACAGGCCGGTATGAGCACCCGTACCCTCAACCGGCGCTTCCGCGACCAGACCGGCACGACCCCGCTGCAGTGGCTGCACCGGGCCCGGGTGCGCCGGGCCCAGCACCTGCTGGAGACCACCGCCCACCCCGTCGAACGCATCGCGAGCCAGTCGGGCTTCGGCTCCCCGACGGCGTTCCGCGAACGCTTCAGGCGAGTGGTCGGCACCAGCCCCCAGGCCTACCGCCGGGCCTTCCGCACCTCCGACGCATAGCGCTCCGCTGGGAGGTCGTCGTTCGTCCGCGGCGCCGTCATGGCTGGTCGCGCAGTTCCTCCCCCAGCCTTCGGCCGGGGGTACCCCCAGCGCCCCTTTGGGGCGCTACGCCGCCCCCACCTCCCCGCCCCTTTGGGGCGCTACGCCGCCCCCACGTCCCGCCCCTTTGGGGCGCTACGCCCGGCGGTCCGCGACGGCCCAGGATGCCAGTGCCACCGCGCCCGCCACGCCGAAGACGGACGGCCAGGCGCCGACCTTCTTGGCCAGCGGGTGCGATCCGGCGAACGCGGCGACGTACGCGGCGGACAGTGCCCCGGCCGCCTTCCCGCCCGCCCGCTGCCGCCACTGCTGAGCGGCCGCGGCCCCGGCGACGGCCAGCACGGCCCCGCCCAGCGGCCGCTTCCTGGTCCAGCGTGCGACGCCGTACCCTCCGACGAGCCCACCCGCGGCGATCACCGAACTGGGAACCCTGGCCATGCCTGTCTCCTTCTGGACGGATCGCAGGCCGGACCTCTGCCCGGATCTCTGCCTGGATTTCCCGAGGCTAACGCGGAGACGGGTGCGCCGAGCGGACTTGAGTCGCCCCGGATCAACTCTCCTCGGCTCGACAGGTGGCCTCCCGGTCGACGGACCCGACGCCGTCCAGGGCCGCCGGCGCCGGGATCCGGTCCTCGGCCGGGGACGGTGCCCGTCAGGGCGCCCGGCAGCGGCTGCTCCCCGGTGACGGTGAGTCCGGCGTGCCGCAGCCTCGCCACCACCTCGGCGAACCGGTCGGGATCGACGGAGACTGCCTTTCCGCGCTGTGCTGTCTCCTGCTCTACGGCGATCGCCGTGTGTCCGTGCACCGCCGGTCGTCAGGATGCGGACATGCGTCACCGATGCGCGGTCGGGTTCGATGTGCGGGGCGGATCTGCCGGGTACCGATGACTCGTCGCGCGTGGGGGCGGATCCGCCGTGTACCGGAGAGCCGTCCTCGCCCCCGTACGATCGGCCCGTACCACAGCGGCGCCTCTTCCACGCTCTCGCCACCTGCGACGACGCGCAACTCCGGGGCGTGTGACGTGGTTGAACTCGCGATGGGGGAAGGGGGGTTCAAGTTGCTCCGTCAACCACGGCGGCGACGGCCACTCAGGGCAGGACGGCACCCACGAGCTAGGACCGCCACTTGGTGCTGAGCGCGATGGCGCGCAGCTGCTTCATGGTCAGGGCCGGGGCGGTGCGGGTCGCGGCGGTCTGCTGGGAGCCGGAGTTGAAGGCGCTGATCACCACGCGGAAGCCGTCGGTGCGCAGGGTGTCGACGGTCCACATGACGACCCCGGCGCCGCCCTTCTCCCCGGGCTGCTTCTTCTCGGCGACCCTGGTCCCGTCGGCGAGCGTCTCGGACCCGGCCCCGAACAACTGACCCGCGACATCGGACATGTCCGGCTGCACGTTGATCTGGACGAGACTCCGCCCCTTGCCGTCGTCCACGACGACGTACGTGAACTGGGCGTCGTCGTCGCTCCCGTGCGCCACCACCTTCAGCCCCTTCGGGACGAGTGAGGTCAGGGTCTTCCGGATCGCCCCGCCGTCCTCCTGGGCCGCGGGGGGTTCCTGGGTCTGCCGGGGATCCTCCGGGATGGCGTCTACGACCCCGCGCCACTCCTGCGCGGCCGCCAGCTTCTTCAACTGAGCGGCCGACAGCGGCGGTTCGTCCCGGCTGACCGGCGCGTCCTTCTCGGCGGCGGCGTTCCACTCGCTGACGGAGACGTGATGGCCGTCCGGGGTGACGAGGTTCGCCGTCCAGAGCTTGGTGTCCACCCGCCGGTCCGGGTACTCGTACCCCTTCACGACGGTGACGACGGACGCGTCGGGCAGATGACTGGTGCTGCAACTGTCGTACGGCGTGTAGACCTTGTCCGGGCACCGGACGGCCTGCCGGGCGTCGGACCCGCCCGGCAGCACCCGGTTCACGGCGACGCTGACGGCGGCGGGGCCCTGCCCGTCGTCGAACACGACCTGCGCGTACGGCGCCGCGAGCGGCTCGCTCGGGTCGACGCCCCGCCCCTCCGCCTTGCCGAACTTCCCCTCGGGCAGCAGCTTCTCCAGCATGCTGATCATGTCGTCCGAGGTGACGGCGCGGTCGGTGGGGGAGACCGTGGGGTGCGGGGTGGTGCGCACGGCGGAGGGGGACCGTTCGGACGGCGCCCCGCTCCAGGGCACCAGCAGCGCCCCGCCGACCCCGGCGAGCGCGACCCCGGCCGCGCCGCCCAGCAGGGTCGTCCGCCGCCGCAGCCGTAGCCGCCGCCCCCGCACCGTACCGCCGGCGACGAGCGCGCCCCGGTCGGCGTCGAAGGTGTCCCCGGCGTCGTGCAGTGCGGCGGAGAGCCGCACCTCGAAGGCATCGCCGTGACTGTTGTCGCTGTTGCTGCTGTCGCTGTCGTTGTACTGCCGCTCCACGGGCATGACGAACCACCGTCTCCACAAAGGTTGATGTCAGGGGCGGGCGTACTCGGCGAGGTCCTCGCCCAGCAGCTCGCGCAACCGCCCGAGGGCGCGCACGCACCGCGTACGGACCGCGGCCGAGCTCATGTTGAGGGCGTCCGCGGTCTCGTGCACCGACCGGTCCTCCCAGTACCGCAGCACGACGACGGCCCGGTCCTTGGCGGGCAGCCGCGCCAGCGCGTCGAGGAGGGTCAGCCGCAGCGAAGGGTCGGCGCCCCCGATACCGGCGCCGGTGTCGGCCAGTTCGGGGAACGAGTCCCTGGCCCGCTCCCTGCTGCTGAACCGCCGTCGGTGGGCGAGGAAGGTCCGGGTGAGGACGGTCTGCGCGTACCCGGCGGGGTTCTCGGCGCGGGAGACCCGGCCCCAGCGGACGTAGATCCGCCCGAGGGCCTCCTGCACCAGGTCCTCCGCGAGGTAGGTGTCCCCGGCGGTGAGCAGACAGGCGGACCGGTACAGATGCCCGGCCCGCGCCGCGGCGAACTCGGCGTAGTCCTCCCCAGCCCTCTGACTCATCCGCAAGCTCTCCCCGCTTCCCGGTCCCCGACCCCGCCCCCGGCCCGGCGCTCTGCCGTTCCACCTCACTGATGCGGTGGGCCGGGGGAAATGTTTCAAAGAATTCTCAGGGGAGGCTCATTGGCTGCCGCCCGCACCGCCGTCGTCACCGCAGTGAGCCGAGCCAGTCGAGGAGACGGGCGCCTTCGCGGGTCATGACGTCCGGGTCGCGCAGGGCGTTGGCCAGCAGCGACATGCCCTGGTAGCCGGAGACGAGGGTGAGGGCCAGGTCGTCCGGGTCGTCCGGGCCGGACAGCCGCATCTCGCGGAACTGACGTGCCGCCCAGTCCAGCAGCCGCCGGATCACCGCGCCGGCCTCCGCGTCGAGGGTCCCGTCGCCGCGCTTGCCGAGCTCGGCGGCCAGGGTGCCGGTGGGGCAGCCGTACCGGGCGGCGACGTCACGCTGCTCGACCCACGCCTCCACCAGCGCCCTGAGCCGGTCGCGCGGGTCGGGCAACTGGTCGAGGCGGGCCGTGAGTTCGTCGAGGTGCGCGGTGTGTTCGCCGAGCGCGGCCCGGACCAGCTCGTCCTTGGTCTTGAAGTAGTAGTAGACGTTCCCGACCGGGACGTCGGCCTCCCGGGCGATGTCCGCGAGGGTGGTGCGCTCGACGCCCTGCTCGTGCAGGACCCGGGCGGCGGCCGCCATCAGCCGCTGCCGCTTCTGCGACGCCCGCACCCACCGGTCCACTGAGTTGGTCACCCAACTCACTATAGACAACCGGGGAGTCGCCCGTGCTAGCGTCTGAGCCAGCCGACTAAGTCAGCCAGCTAACTAACTCGCCTGGCGACCACCTCGCAGGCGACTGACTCGCAGGGGGAAACTGATGATCACCGTGACGGGCGCGACCGGCACCATCGGCCGGACGCTGGTGGACCTGCTGACCGAGGCGGGCGAGGAGGTGGTGGCGGTGTCCCGGCACCCCCGGCAGGCCTCGTCCGCCGCCCCCGGCGTCCGGTGGGCCGAGGGCCATGTCGGGGACGCGGCGAGCATGCGGGCGCCCCTGACCGGGGCCCAGGCCCTGTTCATCGTCCTGGGCGGCGCACTCAACGCCTTCGGCGAGAACCCGGAGCTGCTGCTGCGGACGGCCACGGACGCCGGCGTCGAACGCGTCGTCCTGGTCTCCTCCCAGGTCAGCGCGACCCGCCCACAGGCGTCCTCGCACGCCCGCCTGCGCGAGTTCGAGGCGGCGGTACGCGCATCGGGCCTCGGCTTCACGATCCTGCGCCCCGGCGGCTTCGCCTCCAACGCCTTCGCCTGGGCCGACACGATCCGCACCAAGCGCACGGTCTTCGCCCCCTTCGCCGACGTGGCCCTCCCGGTCGTGGACCCGGCGGACATCGCGGCGGTGGCGGCGAAGGCGCTCCGCTCGCCCCGCGAGCAGGGCGGAGACGGCGAGGGCGGTCACGGGGGCCGCGTCTACGAGCTGACCGGCCCGGAACCGATCAGCCCCCGTCAGCAGGCGGCGGTCATCTCCGCGGCGCTGGGCGAGGAGGTGACGTTCGTGGAGCTTTCGCGCGAGGAGGCCCACGCGGCCATGGCGCGCTTCATGCCGGAGGAGGCGGTCGCGGGCACGCTGGACGTCCTCGGCGCGCCGCTTCCGGCGGAGTCGAGGGTCAGCACGGACGTGGCGACCGTGCTGGGCCGCCCGGCGGGCGGGTTCGCGGGATGGGTCGGCCGCAACCTGCCGGCGTTCCGGTAAGCGGACGGAAGGCGTCCTGGCCGCACGGTGTTCCGTGTGCGGCCAGGCCACCTTCCACCCGCCGCGCTCGCTCCCCCTCCGCCGCACTCACCCGGTCACAGCGCGGCCCGCACCGCCTCGACGAGCGCGGACGCCCGCACGTCCTCCGCACCCTCGACGATGCTGTTCATGACGTACCCGAAGGCGATGCCGTGCTCGGGGTCGGCGAAGCCCAGCGAGCCGCCGCGCCCGGGATGCCCGAAGGCACGGGGACCGGTGAGCGGGTTGGTCTCGACGGGCAGCATGTACCCGGAGGCGAACCGGACCGGGAACATGATGACCCTGTCCACCCCGCCGGCCTGCTCCGCGGTCGCCGACGCGAGCGTCTCCGGGCTGAACAGCCGTACCCCGTCCACCTCCCCGATCAGCGCCGCGTACATCCGCGCGAGGCCGCGCGCGGTGCCGATCCCGTTGGAGGCGGGCAGCTCCGCGGCCTGCACCTCGGCCGAGTTGAAGTCGATCTCGGCGGGGTCGGTGACGGCGAACGCCCGGTTGCTCAACGACTCCGGATCCTGCAGCGCCGCGACGAACTCCCGCGCCTCCGGCGGCACCAGGTCCAGCGGTACGGTGCTCAGATCGACCTCCGGCTTCGGGTACACCATCCGGCTGACCCGCCCGCGCTCGGCCGCCGGCAGCCCGATGAAGAAGTCCAGGTCCAGCGGCCCGGCGACCTCCTCGGCGAAGAACCGCCCCGGGGTGCGTCCGGATACCCGCCGTACGACCTCCCCGACCAGCCATCCGAAGGTCCGCCCGTGGTACCCGTGCGCGGTCCCCGGCTCCCACTCCGGCCGCTGCACGGCGAGCGCGTCGGCCATCGGCTGCCAGCGCAGCGCATCCGCCAACGGCACGGGCGGCCGGACCGTGACCACCCCGGCCCGGTGCGACAGCAGCCACCGCACCGGGATCTCCGCCTTCCCCGCCGCCCCGAACTCCGGCCAGTAGCGGGTCACCGGAGCATCGAGGTCCAACTCCCCGCGCTGGGCCAGCAGATGGGCCACGGTGGCGGTGGCCCCCTTGGTCGCGGAGTACACCAGCTGCAAGGTGTCCCGCTCCCACTCCCGCCCGGTCCCCGGATCCGCCACCCCGCCCCACAGATCCACCACGGGCCGCCCGTCCCGGTACACGCAGACGGCGGCCCCGACATCCCCCCGCTCCTCAAAGTTGGCGCGGAACGCGTCCCGCACACCTTCGAACCCGTCGGCCACTTCCCCGTGGATGGTCGTCATGCCCTCATCCTGGCACTGGGCCGTCCGGACCCGGCCCCCGCGCCGGGGCTCATCGGCCGCATACCGCAGGCGAGTTGGAGGCGCAGAGGATGTCGGCCGAAATCGTCAATTACAGATTGACGGCGAGGGATCGTCAATTTAAAGTTGACGCATGAGCCCACTCGACATCAGTCTTGCCGACCTGATCGCCCGACTCGACGAGGAACTCCCCGAAGCCGGCGAACTGGCCCGCATCAGCGAGGCCCGACTGCGCGCCCAGACCCTGTCCGACCTCGGTGACCAGCTCATCGACCACTACGTCAGCAAGGCCAAGCAGACCGGCGCGTCGTGGACCGAGATCGGCGACGCCATCGGTGTGTCCAAGCAGGCCGCGCAACAGCGCCACGCACCCGCCCCGTTCGAGCGGTTCACCGACCTGAACCGGCACGGCATCGTGCTGGCCCAGGAGGCCGCCCGGACGCACAAGCACGACTCCATCGGCACCGAACACCTCCTGCTCGGCCTGCTCGGCGAACCGCGCGGCCTCGGGTACGAGCTGCTGCTCGCGAAAACCGAGTCCGAGCAGCCCGTCCGCGACGCCGTCCGCGAAGCCCTCCCGCCGGCCGGGAGGAAGGCGCCCCGAGGTCACATCCCGTTCCACGCGCAGAGCAAGGAGGTCATCGACCAGGCCCGCCGCGCCTCGTCCGACCTCGGCCACGACTGGGTCGGCACCGAACACACCCTGCTGGGCCTGATCCGCGTCGCGGAGAGCCCGGCCGCCCGGATCCTCCGCAACCTCGGCTTCACGTCGGAGGACCTGCACGAGACCGTCAAGACCGAGATCACCAGGCGGCTCGCCGCACGCGACGACCGCTGACGCAAACGAAAGGTGCCCGGGAGACCGTAACCTCCCGGGCACCACATGCGCGTGCGTGCGCCGGTCCGCGTCCGACGGGTGCCGTCAGCCGTCCGTCGCCGTGACGTCCGAGGCGTACACCAGGGCGACCCGGTGGTTGTACTGGATGGTGTACATCGCCTTGGCGCCGGTGACGACCGTGCCGCTGGACGGGAAGAAGTCGTCCGTGAGCGACGGCGCCGTGGTGGCCACGTACGCCTGACCGGCCGGGACGGTGTACATGCTCAACGGGGCCTGCGTGGAGGGCGACAGACCCGCGGGGTACTCGGAGGCGTCCGGGTAGCTGGAGCCGTACACCGCCACCGCCGAGTCGCCGGCCGCCGAGATCACCTTCACCCCGTGGGCGGGCGCGGTGTTGCAGCCGTGCGGGTTGTAGAACCACACCTTCGAGCCGCTGTACCAGATCGCGGTCCAGTCGCCGTCCCTGTCGGCCACGACGAACTGCTGCCCGGCCGCAGCCGTGCTGCCCCAGTCGTTGATCCGGTCGGTACCGGCCGCACCCGGGTGCAGCGCCTGGTCCCCGAAGAGGGGAGCGGTCTCGCTCGGTTCGGTCCGCAGGTAGACGAAGTCCGACGGCTGCTGCGTCTCGGTGCACGCGGTGGTGGCACCGGTCGGGTCGTCGGAGGGGCAGATCTGCACGGTCTGCAGGTTGTCGTCGAACCGCGGGGCGATGGTCACCACCGAGCCGACGGGCCCGACGCCGTGCCGCCCGGTGTGCACCCCGAGCAGGCTCATGAGGTGGTTCCAGTCCCAGGACGGGCCCGGGTCCCAGTGCATGCCGGAGACGAGGGAGGACTTCGGCCCGGCGACGTTGTCGTGGCCGATGATGTGCTGCCGGTCCAGAGGTATGTCGAACCGCTCGGCCAGGTACTTCACCAGGTCGGCCGTGGCCTCGTACTCCGCCTCGGTGTACCAGGTGGCACCGTGCGCGGCGTAGCCCTCGTGCTCGATGCCGATCGAGTGCATGTTGGTCGAGTAGTTGCCCGCGTGGAAGGCGAGGTCCTTCGTCGGCACCATCTGCGTCACCGCGCCGTCCGAGGACCGCATGACGTAGTGCGCGGCGGACCCGCCCGGCTGCGTGAAGAGGTTGACGGCCGCGTCGTACGACGTCTCCGTGTCGTGTATGACGATGCTGTCGATCCGGATGCCGTTGGCGGGCCGGTTGGAGACCTGGCCGTTGGACGCGGCCGCCGGAACGAAGGTGCACGCGACCGTGGCCGGGCACTCGGTGTCGGTGGTCGCGGCCGACTTCAGGTCCAGGGCGTTCAACTGCCCGCTGTCCGCGACGACATCGCTGTCGGCCGCCAGGCGCACGCGCTCACCGTCGGCCGTGGTCCGCCCGGCACCCTTCTTGATGGTGGCGAACACGCGACCGGCGAAGACAGCGGCCCCCTGCCGCTCGCTGGCCTGGCTGTAACGGGCCACGGCCCCGTACCAGTCACCGGGATCCGCGGACACGGAACCGGCCACGGCCTTCTGATAAGAGGCGAGCAGCGCCGCACCCCCGCGGATGTTCGCCGCCGGATCGCTGCGCAACTCCTCCGCCGACAGACCGGTCAGCTTCGCGGCGGCCTCAACGGTGTGCAGGGCCGGACCGGCGGCCATCTGCTTCAGGTTGCTGCGCCCCGCCGCCCCCGCGTCGCCACCGGCCATCATCGCCGGAGTCACGTCCGTGAGATGCATCGGCCCGAACCCGCCGTCGGTGCTGTGCTGCCCGGCGTGCGTGTCCCACGCCGACTCCTGGTACGCCACCGCCAGCAGCACCTGACGCGGCACGTGATACGCGTCGGCAGCGGCCGCGAAGTCCTGCTGCAGCGTGGTCGCGCTGTCCGCGGCCCCGCCGTCCGCCAGCGCCGGCACGGCCGCCCCACCCGCGACAGCGAGCGCGGCGACGGCGGTCAACAGAGCCGGACGGCGACGTCTCGACACGTCGTCCCCACGTCTGGAATTGCTTGTGCTCATGAAAAAGTCCCCGAACCTCGGAGGATCAGATGGCGGAATGGAGGATGCATACGACGGGCCATCGGTTCACCGACCGCCCCGGTACGCGCACAGCTCCGCGCCCTACGCGGGGCGCTGCCCGCCGACGCCTGGAAGCGGATGATCCCCCTCTGCGTGAAGCCGAGTCAACTTCACCACTTCAAAAGGCACTTGAACGAGCCGAGGAGAACCACACACAACGACGGCCACCGCCGGGCGCACTCTGGGATCGGTTCCAGGAAGGCAAGCGAAAGGCGTAGCGTCCCTGAACAACCCGGTGACGGTCACCGATGGGGCCCGCGCCCGCAGCGCTGGTCGGCGAAAGGAAGCAGCCGCGTGAACGAGATGCCGACCCCCGACAGCTGTCATGGCGGCGTGGAACTGCAGATCGAGCGGGTCATCGTCGCGTCCCTCGAACAGGCAACGGTCAATGTGCGCTGCCTGAGGGGCCCGGTCCGTCGCGGCGCCCGCTTCAACCGCCTCAGCGGTTCAGCACAAGCACTCGACCTGACCATGACCGAGGCCCTCGTCTACGGGCATCGAGTGGCACACCTCGACACAGGCCTCACCGCCTTCGTGACCCTCCGAGGCAAAGGCGTCCAGCACCTCATGTCAGGCACTCCGGCTTCCGGAGGGCAGGTCATCCAGGGCACCAGCCCGTCGCCTTGACCCCGTCGCCCCTGACCTGAAGCCCCCCGGCCGACGGCTCCCTGCGACCCACCCAAGGGCCCTCCGACGCAGGCCCCACCCCACCCTTCCCGGCCGCCCGCCCGCTTCTTCCCCGTGCCGGAGTGAGCCGAGTCAAGGGTCGGCCGAAGGCCGATCGGCGCCAGCCGACGCGGACGCGGAGCGCAGCGGAGCGGGAGCGCCCTTTACTCGGCTCACGGAGGCACGACACTGCCGAAGAAGCGGGCGGCCGGGGCACCTTGCAGCCGACGGTCCGGCAGGTGACCTCGACACCGGTCCCACCCCAGAAGCAGTTCAAGCCCCCGGCAACTCAAGACCGGACACCTGCGCGTGGACCAGCCTCTGCTCCCTCCCGCACACCCGCAGCCTGAACGTATCCGGCCCAGGACACCCGGCAGAGTCGAAGACGTCGACGACCTCCTCAACGCGCTCCCACAACCGCACAGGCCCGGCCTCCCGCACCTCCCACCCACCGTCGTACGGCGTGAGCGACGCGGCAGAGCCCTGGACGACGTCGACCACGTGCACGACCTTGCCCACGGAGGTCATCTGAGCATGAGGCACCGCGCACTGGACGAGGAAGCGCAGATGGAACGCCTCCGGACTGGCAGTCGTGATCCGCTCCGGCCCGTACCGCGCCGCCCTGGCCTTCTCCGGCAGCCCCGCCGCCCAGTGGGCGGGATTCCCGAAGACCGGAGCGGCCTGCGCCCGGACCGACATGAAGGAGACGGTGCCCGGCAGCAACGGCCCCTCCGCCGTGCCGTCCTCGCCGACCGTGAGGAGGACGCGCGCATAGCCGTACAACCAGCCGGACAGCGTGAGCAGGATCTTCCCGCCCGGCCGGGTCTGCGCGACGAGCGCCTCCGGAACGGAACGGAAGGAACAGGCGGCCACGATCCGATCGAAGCGAGCCTCGGGCCAGTAGCCGTACCGCCCGTCCGCCACAGCCAGGGTCGGCGTGTAGCCGCAGCCGTACAGGGCGCCGGCCGCCACCGCCAGCCGGTCGGGATCGACGTCGATGCTCGTGACGTCGGCGGATCCGAGGCGCTCGCAGGCCAGCGCGGTGGAGTAGCCGCTGCCGGTGCCGATCTCCAACACCGTGTGCCCTTCATTCACCTCGGCGTCGGCCCACATCCTCAGGACGAGCGACGGCAGGGTCGAGGAGGAGGTGGGCGCTCCACCGTGCCGTACCGCGGGCGCGTTCCAGTCCGGTTCCCGGTCGTCGAACTGGGTGATCAGCGTGGCATCGGAGTACGCGGCGGCCAGCCACCTGTCGTGGTCGAGTTCGGCGGTGACGGGTTCCCATACCACCAGTCCGTTCTCGTCGGTCTCGCCGGCGGCCAGGTAGAACCCCGGCACGAACCGATGTCGAGGCACCTCGTCCACAGCCGCCAGCCAACGCGGATCATCCACCGACCCGTCCCGCGCGAGTTCCTTCGCCAGCTTTCGCCGAAGTAGAACGGCGTTGCTCTGAGGGTCGTTTGGTGTCGTCAAGGTCTTCGATTTCCTCTCTGCTCAGGATCTCGGCGAACGCGCCGGCGATGGCCGGGGCGTCCGGAAGCCAGCCCCACTGCCCGTTCGGATTGCACTCGATCGCCCACCAGTCCTCCGGAGCCGTCCCGTCACCGGTGAGCGCGAAGTCGAAGCAGCCGAAGACCAGCCCGAACGAGGCCAAGTAGCCGTGCAGAGCGGCGCGAATGGGCTCGGGCACGACGACGGGATCGTGGACGAGACGGTCCCAGTCACCCCGGCGCCAGTCCAGCGCACCGTCCGGCGAGGTGATCCGCTGGGCGAAGACCCGACGCCCGACCACAGTGACCCGTACATCCCCGCTCTTCGGAATCTCAGCCTGGAACAGATGCGCGGTCACCGCCACCGAGTCGTCAAGCGCACCGGGTTCGATGCGCTGGGCCCAGATCGCCCCGGCACGTCCGTCCTCGCCCTCCGGCAGCCCACGGAACGACTTGTAGACGACGCGCTCGTGCTCGGCGGTGAACTTCCGAGCCTCCGCGACGTCATTGGTGATCAGCGTCGCCGGAACGCGGAGCCCGAGAGCGGCGAACCTCTGGAGCTGGGCGGGCTTGAAGTCGGCGCGGGCCACGGCGGACGGATGATTGACGTACAACGCGCCCCGCAGACCGTGAAGCACACCCCCTAGTCCATGACGTGCCTCGGCGACGGCGAACTCCCGGGACTGGCGCGGCAACTGCCGAAACCGCGCGGCGAACGGGGTCGGACGCCGAAAGTAGACGGCCGTCACGGCCTCCACATCCACCTCCCGGCTCGCGGTACGCAACCGCCCACCCCACGTCGAGCCGCCTCCCGACCCGAGCCGGAACCCGAAGACAAGGTCCGGCCCGACATCCCCCGGATCAACGCGCACGACGGCCGCGCCACGCTCGTTCAGAGCCTCGATGACCCGGTCCGCGGTGACGTCCTCCAACGCGGTGAGCACCAGAACAACCGACTCCACCGCTCAGTCCGACTCGTAGTCGGTCGTGTTGTCGTCCTGCGTCTGCGGTTGGGGCTTCTGCCCGTCCCCACCACCGGAGACCGAGGCCGTACCCGTCGTCTTCGACGTCCCGTGCTTCCCCATCTCGACCACCTGCCCGGCGGCGTCCGTGTACACGGCGGTCTGCGAGGCGGCATCCAGCACCACGGACACGTACGCCGGAGCCCCGACCGGCAGCCGATCGGTCACCAACCGCATGGCCCAAGGAGCCTGAACGGCCGTAGTCGTCATGTGATTGCTCACCATTCCTTTCGAGGTTCTTCGCGGCGGAGGATCAGGCTTCCGAGCAGGCGGCCAGTCGCGACCGTCCCCTCTTGACCAGGGCCGTGATCGCGCGCGGGGTGCAGAGATCGCCCTCGTAGCGCGGCGGAACCAGCCAGTAGGTGCCTGGGGACTGCTGCCGGTCGAGCCGTGGTACACCGAGATAGGTGCCGTGCCCCAGACACGTGGCGATGTCGTCGTACGCCCAGACCAGACCGGCGTGCCCCTGGATCAAGGCGTAGTACGTGCCGCCCGCCACGCGGCGGTCGTAGATGATCGAGCCCCCGAGGAGGAGGCCGAGGCAGACGGCGACCTGGTCCGGGTCGCTCGATTCCACGGCTGCGTGCACCTCGTCCGACGCCATCCGCACCGCTGCGAACCGGTCGCCGAGCGGTAACAGGGCGACGCCCTGAACCGCCCACTCGTGCCAGGCCTGCGCAGGCGTCGGATGGGCTCGTGCAAGCCATTCGGAGATCGCTCTGTCCAGGGCCTCTTGCGTGTCCACAACCTGCCTCCTGTCCTGGGGACAACACAAAGCCTCCGGTAACCAGGCGTCAGATTCGAGGACTTGAAGAGGTCGCTAAAGGGACCCCAAAGGGGCCTCTTCGACTCCTTGAGGGGTAGGTCATGCCTGAAACGGGACTCTGTGTGGGAGAGTTGGAAAAGCCGTAGCAGGAGGTACTCCCATGCCCAGGCCCACCGGCAACGTCCGACTCAAAGCCGCCCGCGTAGCCGCGGGTTTCAACTCCCAGCAGGATTTGGCCGACGCACTCACCCAGCACGCCAAGGAGATGGGCGTCCGAGGGCTGTCGATCGGTGTACGACAGGTCCGCCGCTGGGAGTCGGACAACCCGCCCTGGCCGCAACCGGACTGCCATCGTGTACTTGTGCACCTGCTCGGACAGAACATGGAGGCGTTGGGGTTCACGCCCCCTTGGGGCACGGACGGGCCGCAGCACCCAGAACACGCGCGGCGTCCCCTGGCCACCGGCGGCCGGGCATCGCTGCCCCGCAAAGTCGCCGTGGCACCTCAACCCACCACGGCCGGTGCCGATTTCATGGCGGTGACCCGAGCCCACCGCCGGCTCTACTGGTCGGTCGCACCGGCCGAGCTGCACCCGGCCGTCGCCGCACACGCGACGCTGGGATGCGCCCTGTTGCCGGAGACGGCGGACTCGACACGTCGTGAGGTCGCGGCCGCGGTGGCGGAGACGTATCTCCTGGCAGGTCGTATCGAGTTCTTCGATCTCCGCGAGCCGACCACGGCCAATGACACCTTCCTGTTGGCTCTGCAGGCAGCAGGGGAGGCGGACAACGCGTTGCTCGGCTCGGCAATCATCGCGCACATGGCGTTCGTCCCGGGATGGGCCGCGGATCGCGACGGCGCGCTTGAACGTATGACGGCCGCGCGCACCTACGCCCGAAGGGCTCCCGCCTCCGCCGAGTTCCTGGCCTGGCTGGACGCGGTGGAGGCCGAGTGCGAGACGAGGTCGGGCAACAGCCGTACCGCGCTGCACCTCCTCGGCCACGCAGAGGACGTCCTGGCGGCGGGTAACGAACACCCTTCGCCGGAGTGGCTGGACTGGTTCTCCCCGGCCCGGTTGGCGGCCTTCAAAGGCAACACCCAGATGATCGCGGGCCACCTCCCGCAAGCCCGCCAAAGCCTGCTGCATGCCCTGACCGCGATGACACCGGCCGAGGACAAGCAACGTTCGGTGGTCTACGGCGACCTGGCAGCCGTCGAGGCGGCTTCCGGAAACCCGGAGCAGGCCTGCGAGTACGCGGGCAAGGCCCTCGACCAGCTGGCGGTCACCTGGTACGCGACCGGCATGGACCGGGTACGAGAGGTACGCCGAGCACTCACGCCTCACCAGGCCGAGCGCTGCGTACGGGACCTCGACGACCGCTTGTACGACTGGTCGACGACCCTCAGTGCACTTGGCCGTTGAACTGCGTGATCAGTTCCTGAAGCTCGAGCAGTCCCTCGACCCGGAAGGTCGGAAGTTCCCTGACATCGGGATCATTCCACTGAATGGTGGCCCAAGGCCCGCGCCGCACGAGAGCGGTGTGCATGCCGGCCTGCCGGGCGGGACGGATGTCGTTGTCGCAGCGGTCCCCGACGTACAGGATCTCGTCGACGTCGAACGGCACGGCCTCGGCGACCCGCTTGAAGAACTCCGGGTCGGGCTTACTGGCCCCCCAGTCGTCCGACGTACCGATCAGATCGACGTCGTGGGAGAACAGCTCCCGCAGGATCCGACCTGCCCGGACGGTCTGGTTCCCGGCGATCCCGAGCCAGAGCCCGTTCTCCCGGAGAGCAGCAAGTGCAGGCCTGACGTCCGCGTAGAGATCTTCCTCCCCGAAGGACTCCGGCTGCCCGGCAGCGGCCCGCTTCTCCCGCTCCTCGTAGAGGTCGAACCCGGTCCGGAACTCCTGGAACACCTCCCGATAGTCCCGCCCTTGCGCGATCACGGCGCCGAACATGGCGTGGAAGGTGTGACGCGGCAC
Organism: Streptomyces sp. NPDC013157; assembly: GCF_042899865.1. Taxonomy (NCBI): domain Bacteria; kingdom Bacillati; phylum Actinomycetota; class Actinomycetes; order Kitasatosporales; family Streptomycetaceae; genus Streptomyces; species Streptomyces sp. NPDC013157. The sequence goes on from NZ_JBIBAK010000010.1 coordinate 199,938, forward strand.
TCCGAGCCAGTCGGCCCAGGTCCCGTACTCCCTGGTCTCGTCCACCAGGCACTCACCTACGTCGAAGACGACTGCGCGGATCATGGTTCTAGAGCGTAGAGCACCCTTTGCCGGTGAACGAGGGGCATCGCCCTCAAGAGCTAAGAGCCCGCTATTTCGGACGGTGAGGGCAGCTTGAAGTAAGGAGCTGGCCACTCGACCCAGCCGTCTGCGTCTGCTTGGGCGACATGTTGCAACAAAAGAGCCGTCGGGTCTTGGAGGTCGACCCTTCCTTCACCTATAAGGAGTTGAGCGCTATTGGGTATTGAAGGGTAGTGAATTCCCAGCAACCCGCATATGTGCTGAAAATCTTCGTTAACGTTTTCGTTGCCAAGGTTGCCGTGGAGGTAGTCACGTAGGCGTGCGCAAATATCGAGCACCGCTTGTCCACTGTCGGTCACCTCAAATTCACCACCCTGCAAACTTCCACTGCTCAGGAATCCAAGGATGAAGAGTCGATCGACTTCGCTTCGGATGGAAGCTGTATTTACGCCCAGCATCTTGGCGGTATGAGATATGTTGCGATATCCGCTTTTCTTCACGTGTGACAGAATGGCAAGGGGGAGGCCGGGTCGTGTTGATGCAGCAAGGCGTGTGATGTCTTGGGAGTTGAGGCCGCCCAGAACTACATGCAAAAGCAGATCCCTCGATATCTCTTCTCGTAAAAAATCGTATATCGCCTGGCAAGCTGCCGGATCGGACGCTTTAAAGTCACTCGGTACCCAAAATACCCGCAGACGTGAGAGGCGGTTTCGCATGGGAGTGGTCAGGTGGGACTGGGTTACTTCAGCTAAGCGAGCGCGGTGCCTGCTCTCGTGGCGTGCAATATATACGGCAACGTCTATGTCATTTTCATTGATGAACGTTCTCAGGTCTTTCTCTATGCCGTCTCCGCCATGCTTCCAGAGAGTCTGCCCAACAACCACCTTTGACCAGTCACGCTTTAGGTCGCACGAAAAGTCGAATAACTTTCGCTGCCCCTCGGTGTAGCCAAAGAGGGTCGATTTGGACGCACTCTCCATTATCTGGAGGGCGGCGCTAGAGAGAAAGTCGTGTTCTGCCGAGGAGGCCATGGACTACTCCGAAGATGTCGGGTGCGAATTGCTCGGGTATCTCGTGTATTGGGTGCCATCTTGATAGATTAGATCTATACCTTCAGCGTGAAGCAGATTTATCAAGTCGTCCTGCGGCTTGTTTGGCAGCAAGGTAACCAATTTAGGCTTGGCTGGTATCACGTGGCGCACAAGGTCTTTGAGTTGGCCCACCGCAACTCGGACTTCCTCGCGGCTACTGTCGCCTCGTATTGCGTATAGTTCGCGCATGCTGGCATCGTAAAGATCCGTCTTGAGGATCTTTGAAGTTTCCGCGATCTTTATCTGGAAAGCGAATACGTCATGCCCTTGCTCTGTTAGCTCGTTCAGGTAATCCTCGCGGAGAGCCGCTTGCCGGAGATCGGCAATGAGGCTTGGTTGTGCGGCACGACGACTTTCTGATACTTTCTTTCGTTTCGGCTGCGTCAGCTTCGGCTCGTCCAGTCGGGTGGCTGCTACGCGTGCTAGAACTGGCCGCGCTTCGGTATTTTCCGCGCGTGATATGACGTCCTGGGGCAGCCGCTCGTAATCCCCGCTGGGCCGCAGACGGAATACGATGATGCAACGCTTCGCACCACGCTCATCCAGGGCCTCGCGTACGGTGTACGGCTGCTTTCTATCGAGGGCAAACTCACCAACGTACCGCTGCTGTTTGGCGGACGAGCCTCCACCGGGAACCTTGCCTGTGGCCATGAAGACCCGCAGGGATTTGCCAGGGTCGTCGGCATGGTAGAGGACTGCCTTGTTTCCAGACCCATTTACCCCTAAAAATGTTTGATCTCCGACTTTGCCGTGGCCTGTGTACTCAAAAACGGGTCCGAGTGCATCCTCTTCGTCTAGCCAGCCATCCTCATACCCATACTTCTTGCCACTGCTGTGATCGACGTAAATAAGGATATTTGGGGTGGTGGCGGAGCTGATGATGCCAGCCTGGTTCCCCCCGCCGAACAAGATCTTCATCTCATCGCGTGTCGTCAGCAGACCGGGCTTGATCGAAGCTATGTCCATGACTCGACACTAGCCGATCGCACTGACAACAGAAGCGGTCAACTAGCCTGCATTGATGGCCGCATACGTCCACGCGTCTGCTGGCAGTGGGTGCTCCAGGCGCCAGGTGATCGCCATCGGCTTGCTGCCGGTGTGCTCCGCGTAGGTGGCTGGACCCAGGAGCATCCAAGGGTGTGACTTGCCTATGTCTGTGTTCTTGTAGCGGCGCATGAAAAGGAGGACGTGACTGCCCTGTTCGACATGGTGCTGGTAGCGCTGCCCTGTGGGTGAGGTTTCGGCGGTCGCATTCTGGGACTCCCAGTGGAAGAGCCGGGGGCTCAGGGCGAAGTCCTTGTAGCGGACGGTGGGGGAGAAGTCCTTCTCGTTCTTCTCGAGAGTGATCAGCAGAGCGTCCGTCTGGTTGGGTTCGTCCCACAGGACGCCCTGGGCGAAGGACCCAGGCATCTGCCCACCGAAGCGAGCGACGCCAAGCGCGGCGAGGATCTCGGAGCGGTTGTACGCACTGTGAATCTTCAAGGGGATGTGCGCGTGCGGGCCCTCCAGTGGGATGGGGAAATGGTCGGCCTGGCCTATGACGTGGTCGAGTACCTGGCGCAGTTCGCTACGGAGAGCCTGCTGCTCGTGCAGTGAGTCAAGGCCTTCGGCGTAGGAGGTGAAACCACCAGCCTTGTCCCAGAGGTTGAAGAAGAGCATGCGCGCGTACGCTGCGTCCCTCGGATTCAGAGCCTCGTACGACGGGGCGTCATCGCTCAGTAGACGGCTGTACGCCTCAGCCCGCTCAAGGTCGTCGACGTGCAGGAATGCGTGCACGCGCCTCAACAGGTCTTCCTCGCCGGTCTGTTCAGGTAGAGAGGCCAGGCCGGCTCGGCGCAAGACGGACGTCCACGAGTTGCTCGACTTGTACAACTCCTTGATCTCGCGGCGACTCTCCCTGAGATAGTCGGCAAGGAGTGGGGTGTTGAACGATCTGACCTCCTTGGCAAGGGTCTGGACGGTCGCCTTGATCTGCGTACGGATGTTCTCCAGCACCAGGTCCTTGGACTTGCCCTCAAGGATGATCTGGCAACCGGACGGCAGCAGGGGGAAGTCACGCTCAGCGTGCTCAAGAAGCCGGTTGCGGGACAGGTTGGTCATCGCACGGAACTGTTCCTCAAAGCGGAACTCGGCGCGATGCTGGCCGATGAAGTCAAGCACGGTGAGTACGGGCTTATCGGGCGTGCGGCGCAGGCCTCGACCGAGTTGCTGAAGGAAGACCGTGGCGCTGTTCGTGGGACGCAGAAGCAGCAGCGTGTCGACGTCAGGGATGTCCAAGCCCTCGTTGAACAGGTCTACGGAGAAGATGACCTGGATCTCTCCGGCCTTGAGCTCGGACAGGATCCGATCACGGACCTCGGGCTTCGACTCGCTGTCCAAGGCAGCAGCCTTGAACCCCGCCTCCTGGAAGCACTTGGCCATGAAGTGAGCGTGCTTCCTGGTGACGCAGAAACCGAGCGCCCGCATCTGCGACGGGTCGGATACCTTGTCCTGCACCTGCCTGATGACGATGCGGGCGCGGAAATGGTCGGCGGAGAACAAGTCGCCGAGCTGGCTCTGGTCGTAGGTTCCTGAACGCCAGTTGAGGCGCGTGAGGTCAGTACCGTCAGGCACACCGAAGTAGTGGAACGGGCAGAGAAGGTCGTTGTCGAGCGCCTCCCATAGCCGCATCTCGGCGGCGATCCTGCCCTCGAAGAACTCATCCTGCACGTTGAGCCCGTCGGCACGCTCAGGAGTGGCGGTCAGGCCGAGGAGTTGCTTCGGTTTGAAGTGGTTGAGGACGCGGCGATATGTCGTAGCCGTAGCGTGATGGAACTCGTCGACGACGATGATGTCGAAGTGTTCCGGGTCGAACTGCTCGAGTCGCTGGTCGGTAAGGGACTGGACGCTCGCGAAGACGTGCTCCCAGTCGCGCGGCAGCTCGCCACTGAAGAGGGGTTCGCCGAAGGAGGCGTCATCGAGCACTTCGCGGTACTTCCGGAGCGACTGCTTAAGGATCTCTTTGCGGTGTGCCACAAAGAGCAGCCGCGGGTACTGCTTGTTGCCCCACTGCTTATGTAGAGAGCGGTAGTCAAGGGCGGCCATGACGGTCTTGCCTGTGCCGGTCGCTGCGACCAGCAGATTGTGGCGGTGACCGCGGACCTCACGCTCGACGCGTAGCCGTTCCAACATGTCGGCCTGGTGCGGGTACGGCCGAACCTCAAGGCCCGAGAGGCTGATCTTGGAGTCCTGGTTGGACATCGAACCACCCGCGACGCCCAGAGCCTCGTCCAATTTGCGGGCGTCGCGATCTGGGTCATAAGCCTCAAAGGCGATGTCATTCCAGTACGAATCGAAGCTGGCCTCGAACTTGGTCAACACGGCGGGTGTGGCGACGGACGACAGGCGGACGTTCCACTCCAAGCCGTCAAGAAGCGCTGCCTTGGAGAGGTTGGAACTGCCTACGTACGCGGTGTCGAAGCCGCTGTTGCGACGGAACAGCCAAGCCTTAGCGTGCAGGCGCGTCGAGCGGGTCTCATAGTTGACCTTCACTTCCGCGCCGAAGTCACGGACGAGACGATCGAGGGCGTGCCGGTCGGTCGCGCCCATGTACGTCGTGGTGATGACACGAATAGGCACGCCACGCTGGGCTGCCTCGCGGAGGGAACTCTCCAGAACACGAATGCCGTACCACTTCACGAACGCGCACAGCAGGTCAATGCGGTCTGCCGTGGCCAACTCGGCGCGCAGTTCGCTGCCGAGGCTCGGGTCCTCGGGGGAGTTGGTGATGAGCGCGGTTTCGGACAGTGGCGTAAGCGGTCGTAGCGCGTAGACGCCTGGGGCTTCCCTCTCGGCGAGAGCCAGGAGTTGACGGGGGCCATCGGCGACTAGATCGACAGCATCACCGGCTTCGAGGTCGGCAGAGTTGGAGGCAAGGGATTCGATGATCTGGTTGGCTACGGCAACGCGTTTGTCATGCGGCAACTGGCTGAGTCGTCGTCCTATTGCCCGGCTGAGATGTCGGGCGAGTACATGGGGTGACGATTCCTCGCTGACCTCGTCATCGATGGCCTTCCAACCAGCAGCGCTCAGCTGCTCCATCTGCTCTTGCATGCGCTGGGTGACGAGTTCCTCGTAAACACCCGCGACAGGTTGAGACAGGTCCCCCGGCTGAGCCACGCTGTTTCCCCAATCCCTCATGCACAGCAATGGCTCTGTTGTAGCAGGTGGCGCTGACAGTCCCGAGGGAAGACTTCGGCTTCTCTGAAGTTGCCGTTGGGCCGCCCGCTTCTCCTCAGTGTCGTGCCTCCGCACCCCGCCTCAAGGGCGCTCCCGCTCCGCTGCGCTCCGCGTCCGCGTCGGCTGCGCCGATGGCCCTGCGGGCCACCCTTGACCCGGGCCGCTCCAGCACGAGAGAGAAGCGAGCGGGCGGCCCGGGGAAAGTGGGCGGCTTGCCGGGGTGTGCCTCGGGTGGGTTGCGGTCGCGGCCGGGGTTGGGGCGCCTCTGGTGGGTGGGGGCACGCCGGGTGGTTGGGCGGCGGCCTGGGCGTCTGTGGTGGTGGGCGGATTGTGGGTCGTGGCAGGCGTAGCGCGCGCCCGCGTGCACCGCAGTCGGAGTTCGGGGTGAAGCCGGTGCGAACTCCCGCACAGTCGAAACGTTGAGTGGATCTTGACGGAAATCCGGCTGGAGTCGGACCGTGCAGGGCCGCTAGCGTCGAGTCACTCGTGTCGTGGTTCGTCTCATCGGTCGCCGAGGGCTCGGCAGGGGTGGAGGAGGGGGATGAGCGGCGGCGGTAGTGACATATTCGTCGACTTCGACGTGCTTCAGCGCGTTCGGGACGACATCCAGCACATCGGCGAGATCATGCAGCGCCCTGGTCGGGAGATGGATGAGGTCGACGGCGCGGCAATGGGGGTGTTCGTGCTGGCCGTGCGGATGAATGACTTCGGCGACGAGTGGTCGTACGGGATCAAGCAGATCGAGAAGTTCTCCGACGCGGCCGTCAAAGCCCTCGACGGGATACGGAAGGCCTTCGAGGGCCTCGATGACCGGGTGGCCGAGGAACTGCGGAGGTCACGGGAGGTCGGCTCTGTATGAGCGACCTCTTCTCGTGGCCCTCTCCTACGCAGTCCTCGCCCCTGCGGGGGGAGTTCACGGCCCTCGGGTTCGTCCCCTGCCCCGGTGATCCACATACTGCGAGGCACGTGGCGGACATCGTGCGGCGGACCGCCGATGCGTTGCACGAGATATCCGACGTGCTGCACGGCACCGGAGAGGGCGACTGGAAGGGGCGTCACGCCGAGGCTTTCCGGGAGCGGTTCGACGACGACTTCCGGCCCCGGGTGGACCAGGCGAGACGGTCGTTCGGCAAGGCGGCGACGGCGTTGGTGGGTTGGGCCGATGCCATGCCCGAGTGGCAGCGCAAGGCGGCTGCTCTGGAACGGCGGGCCAAGGACGCTCTCGATGCCCGGCACGCGGCCGAGCAGCGACTGGCCGGGCTGCCGCCGGCCTTTCTGATCGACCCGAAGGCGGAGGACGGCGCCGGGGTCAGCAAGCGGGAGAAGAACGAGAAGGACAGGGCCGCTGCGGAGCTGGCGATCGCTACCGCTCGGGCGGACTTCGAGCGGGTAGCCGCCGAGGCGCGCAATCTCGCGATCGACTTCGATATCGAAGGGCGGGCCGTCGCGAGACGCCTCGACAAAGCGATGGACATCGCTCCGGACGAGCCCGGCGTGTTCGACAAACTGGGCGACGCGGTCGTCGGGATCGGGAAGGCTCTGGACACGATGAACCGAGCCGCCGCCGATGCCGTGAGCGCGGCCGTGGGCGATGCCGTCGAGTGGCTCGCTGAGCATGCGAACTCCATCGCCGCGCTCGGTGACGTACTCGGGACCGTCAGCGCGGCCCTCGGCGCGATCTCGCTCGGTCTTGCCTTCGCCGCTCCGGAGACGGGCCCACTGGCGCCTCTGCTCCTCGGCGGGGCCGAGGTGATCGGGCTCGCCTCGGGAGGCTTCTCGCTCGGCGCGCTGGCGGTGCACGGTACGGCACGTGCCGTCGGCGGCGATGCCGTGGTCTCCGATCGGACGCTGGCCGAGGACGCTCTGGGTGTGCTTCCCTTCGGGGGCGTTCTCAAGGGCGTCTCCCGTGTAGCCGCCGAAAGCCGTCTGGCCGTCGGAGCCGCCAACTTCGGCCTCGTGGACACCGTTGCGGCATTCATGGGGGATCCGACCGCACTCGGATACTGGGGTCCGGATAACGAGCGGCAGGTCGCGGAGGACGTGGTCGTTCCCGGTGGGGCGATGCTGGTGGCCTTCGAGAACGCCTGGCACGCCGGAAGCGAGAAGGACAGGGCGGCTCGGGAGAAGGAGCAGGCGTCGCGATGAAGGAAGCGGAGATTCCGGGCCACTTCGACGGGCGGGGCCGCGTCGAGTTCAGCCTGAGCGGTCTTGAGGCGGGACAGTCCGACACGATCACCGCGATCGCGTTCGAGTTCGGCTACGACCTCGCGGCGACCGAAGTGCGGAGCAGGAGCACGATGCGCCTGGTCTTCGTACGGAACGACTCCCCGACGGCTCGTCAACGGGCCGCGCAGACCCATGACCGACTGCGTGCCGGAGGCCCACTTCTCATGGCGTGGGCGGTTCAGGCGCCCGGCTCGGGACCAGCGGCGCCGCAGACCACCCTCACCGCCGTCGAGCTGGCGTCGAAACGCCGAGGCCTCGCCGCCTACGAGAGCAACGGCATCCGCGGACTGGTCGTCCTCGTCTCCGTGCTCAGCGTGGGCTGTCTCGTCCTTGCCTGGGTGCTGCGTCACGGACCTGTCGGAGCTGTAGTGCTGTCGGCGCTGTTCGCTGTGGCCCTGGCCGTCCTGGCGGCCCTCGTCCCCTCGCTGACGAGGCGCTGGTACGAGAAGAACCGACGGCTGGTGGATCTCTACGACCAGCAGCGAGCCGGCGGTGTGGGGCCGCCACCGCCCCCTCCCGGCAGCTTCGGCCAGGGAGGGTAGGGCAGTGATACGGGTCGACTTCTCACTGCCCGTGGAGTTCCAGGAGATCCCTCTGGAGGCGGTCGCCACGGCCGGTGAGGGGCAGGGGCCGACGAACGAGGCGACTCAGGTCCTGCGGCGAGTCTCGCGTTTCCTGAGTGACGTCGGAGTGGTGTACGCGGCCAACTGTCTCCACACCTTCGAGGGCCGACCCTCGTTCGGGTCGCTCGCCGTCGCGGTCGTCGACTACCCGTACGGCCACAGCGCGACCACGGCGGCACGAGGAGCCGTCCAGGCTGTCCTCGGAACGAGGGGAGAGGGCTGGAGCGGAGGGATCGTCCATGCCCCGTGCGGTCCGGCCGCCGTCTTCACCGGTGGCCGGACCCAGGTCCTCCCCGCTCCGCTCGCTTCGGACGGAGGTACCGGGCACGCAGAGGTACCCACCGCACAGTTCCACGCCATGATCCCGATTCCGCCGCCCGAGGCGGGTGGCGAGGGACTGCACATGTGCCTGGTGGTCTTCTCCACACCTCAGGTCGCCCACTGGGAGAAGTGCTACGCCCCGGTCGTCGCCGGCATTCTGCGGAGCCTACGTTTCTCCGGCGGCGTCCGTCCCTGACGTCATCGGCGGGGAGATCGACTCAGGCGGTGGGACTTCCGTGGCACTCCGCGTACGCCTGCCCCACGCCGCACCAGCAGTCCGACGTGCGCTGCGGCGGCCAGGCCACCGCCCGCCCCCGTGCCGCCAGCGTCGTCGCGTACTGCGGGAGGAGCGTCGTGTCCGCGGGGGACGAGCCCTCCGAGGCGGCGAAGGCCTCGTAGGAGGGGACGGTGCCGGTGACGATGCCGAGGTTGCCGGTGCCGGAGACGGACAGTTCGCGGAGCGAGGACTCTATGGTCGCGAGGTGCTCGGGGTGGGAGGGGTATTCGGTGGTCAGGGTCGGGTACGCCGACAGGAGCTCCGCCAGTTCTTCCGCCGGCCAGTGGAGGACCGCTACCGGGAAGGGGCGGGAGAGGGCCTCTCTGTAGGTGCCCAGTTCCGCGCGGAGGCGGGAGATCTCGGCCTCCAGCTCCTGCGGGTTGTCCGAGCCCAGGGACCAGACGCGCTTGGGGTCGTGGAGTTCGTCCAGGGAGATGGGGGAGGAGTGGAGGGTGTCGGCGCGGGCGTCCCAGTCGTCGTGGGGGAGGCCGAGCATGCGGCGGACCCTGTGGCGGCCGAACAACACCGGGTGCGTGGCGTAGGGGGGTTCGGCGACGTCCGTGAGGAGGAGGGCGGCCGCCTGCGTGAACGTGTCGTGCGCCGCTTCGAGCTCGTCGTGGGATTCGAGGGATTCGGCGACGATGACCCAGGGCGCCGGGTCGCGGGGGGCCGTGGTGCGGATGCCCTCGATGATCGCCCTGGCCTCTGCCTCGTGGTCGTACTCCCACAGGTTCGACGCCTTGAGGGCCCGGACGAGGGCCGCGTTCTCCAGGGTGTCCGGGGTGGCGAGGAGGCGGTCGTAGAGCGCGGTGGCGGCGGGGCGGTCGTCGGCCAGCTCCAGGTGGGCCGCGGCCTGGAGGAGAAGGGCTTCGGCGTCTTCGGGGTAGCGGCCGGCGGTCCGCTCCAGGCGTGCCGCTTCGGCGGTGTGGTCGACGTTCTCGGCAGGCGTGTCGGGGCGCATGAACGACACCGTACTGCCCGGCGGTGACAAAGAAGAGATAGGGATAGGGGGCAGTCGGTGCAGTCGATGGCGAGGGAGTCGTTCGGTGCGGTTCGAGTTCGGTGGACGTGTCGTGGAGTGGCGGGGGCCTGCTCCGTACTACTTCCTGCCGGTGCCGGCGGAGGAGTGCGAGGAGGTGCGGGCCGTGGCGGGCATGGCCTCCTACGGGTGGGGGGTCGTGCCTGTTGAAGTGACCTTGGGCGGGGTGGTGTTCGAGACGTCCTTGTTTCCCAAGGACGGGGGGTATCTGCTGCCGTTGAAGAGTGCCGTGCGGAAGGCGCAGGGGGTGGAGGCGGGGGACGAGGTGTGCGTCGAGATGCGGGTTCGGGTGGGGTAGCGGGGCCGGCGGCGGGGGCACGGTGAGCTGCGTGGCCCCGCCGCCGGGTGGGCCCGGTCCGGGCCGGTTCGGGCGGGCCGGTTCGGGCCGGTCGGGTCAGATCGTCACGCCGTCGATCTGGAGGGTCTGGACGGACTTCGCGGGGAAGGACACCGCCACCGTCTTTCCGGACAGGTGGGTGTCCGAGTACGACTTGTACGCGTCGCCGCCCGTCGTCACCGTGTTCCAGCGGGGGACCAGGCCGTTCGTGCCGCCCGTCACCGTCGTGAAGCCGGAGAGGTTGAAGGTGAAGGTCTGGGCGGAGGTGGCGGTGTTCAGCGCCACGATCACCAGGCGCTTGGCCGAACTGTCGTAGGCGGCCACGGCGTTGCTCACGCCCGTGTCGAGGATCTTCATGCCGGGGCGGATGTGGCGGCTGAACTGTGCCATCACGTAGTACTTGGTGGTGACCGCGCCGGCCGCCAGGGTGTTCGCGTCGTAGGCGATCATCGCCCAGTTCGTGGACGGGTCCATGACCTGCCAGTAGACCCAGGCGGTGGGGTGCAGCCAGCGGAAGTCGTAGAGCAGGTTGAAGGCCATGGTGTAGCCGGTGCCGTCGTTGTCGCCGGTCTCGGAGTTCCACAGTGCCTTGCCGGCCGTCGTCACGACGTCGGTGTAGAGGAGGTCGCGGCGGCCGCCCGAGCCCTGGTAGCCGTGGACGTTCACGCGGTCCACGTAGCCCTTCGTGGTGGAGGAGAAGGCGCTCCAGGTGGTGCGGGCCAGGTCGTAGCTGGTCTCGTCCGAGGCCGAGATCCTGGTGCTGGTCAGGCCCCGGCTGTTCAACTCGCTGCGGAGGTAGGGGAGTACGGCCGCCTGGACCGTCGAGTCCATGTGGCAGCCCTCTTGCGTGCCGGTCGCCGTCCACCAGGAGGAGGAGGGTTCGTTGAAGGCCTCCACCGTCGCGAAGTTCACGCCCCAGTTGTTCTTGGCGTAGAGGGCCACGGAGGCGAGGTGGGAGGCGTGCTGGCGGTAGTTCCAGGACTGGAGGTTGTTGCCGCCGTCGGAGGCGCCGGACGGGTTGTGGTTCAGGCACATCCACCACATGGGGGAGTTGGCGAAGAGTTCGGCCGTCGCGCCCCGGTTGACGGCTTTGACGAGCATGGCGCGCTGGGTGGCGTCCGCCGTCCAGTCCCAGGCCGAGGAGGTGGGGTCCTCGTTGTTCCAGTCCTGCCAGTAGCCCTCGATCTGCTTGAACGCGGGGATGTTGGCGGAGGCGACCATGCTCTCGCCGTTCACGCTGTTCCAGCTGGACGCGCCCAGGTTGTAGCGGGCGATGTTCAGGCCGAGGCCGGGCAGCGAAGTGCTGTTGTACGTCGTTGACTTGGTGGTGAAGAAGATGTCGGCGAAGTCGTCGCGGGTGCCGAAGACGTTGCCCCACCAGGCCAGGGAGGTGCCCCAGCCCTCCCAGGTGCCCCAGGAGGTGGACGGGCTGACGGCGATGGTGGCGTCGGCGTGGGCCGTGCCGGTGGCCAGGGCGCTGCCCAGGAGGCCGCCTCCCGCGGCGGCCAGGAGTGTTCTGCGTCGGATCATGGCGGCTTCTCAACCTCTCCGTGCGGCTCAAACACCGGTTCCCGGACCGGCGTCGACTCGTCCCCCCGCATGCCAACAGGAAGCATCAGGTGTGGTGCCTGAGGTTGTCGAGGGTTGTGACAGTGGTTTCTAAAACCCATGGAGGAATGGACGGCGGAGGGCGCCCGACGGGTGTTCGGGGCTGCGGGAAGGTCCCGGGTCCCTGCGAAAGCTTTCAGCCATCGTTCGTCTCTTCGGCAAGGCTCCGGGTGTTCCGCTTCTTGTAAGGCATGTGGCGCCTGGGGCGTGCTCAGGTGTCCGGGCAGCGGACAGAAGGTTTCCGCTTGCCGATCCGCGTCTGTCATGTTCAAGACTTATGCCTGGACCCGGTCTCGATCGCGTGGCTAAGGTGCCGAACTCCTGGCCGAACTTCATCGGTTGGGCTCGGGTGTTGACACCTTCAGACGACCAGTGGGGGCTGAGTACGTGCGAATACGACGCGGGGGGATCGTTGCTGCGGTGACAGCAGCGGTCACCATGCTGTCCATGTCAACGGCGTGGGCCGAGGACTTCCTGTGGAGCAGCTACTTCTACAACGTCAGCAAGGGGCAGGAGTCGCGCAGGTGGGCTGACGAGCAGTACTCGGAAGTCATGTACAGGAACTGCAGCGGCCCCGAGAGCTCCGGCGGCAGCACGCCGTACAAGACGACGATCCAGATGCACCGGGACATCTCGGCGTGGCCGGACGCCGACTACGACACCAAGACCTACACCGAGTGCTTCAAGGGCTACATGCACCAGAGCGACGGCGCATGGCACGATCTCCCCAAGGGTGACTACTACTTCAGTGTCAACGGTGTGTGGGGCGGTGTGGGAAAGCTGGACGTCGAGGTCATCATGGTCGACAACACCGCGGCGGACTAGAACCTGTGCGCATCGCGCAAGCCGGTGACCGCCTCCGTCGGAAGAACGGGGGCGGTCACCCGTCTCGTTCACCGCTCCGACCGGGAAGACCGTGAAGCTCACCACCCTGTACCGCAGTTCACCCGCCCTGTGGGCGGCTCCTGTCGCGCTCGCCCTGCCGCTGCTGTACTACCTGGGCGGCCCGGGGCACCCGCCGTCCGACAACTACGGGTACGCGCCCGAGATCACGTCGTATCCGCTCCGCTTCGCCTACCCGTTCGCCTACGCTGTCACCTCGGCGCTCGCCGCCTGGGTGTCCGGGACGCTGCGGCAGGCCGGCGTGTGGGACATGAACCACGCCAGGTCCCGGTACCGGATCGCCGCCCAGGCTCTGCTCCCCGTCGTCACGCTGGCCTGGCTGATGCTGATCCTTCCTCCGGCGGTGGCGCTGGCTGTGGAGGGATCACGGCCGACCTGGGACAGCGTTTCGCCGTTGGTCGTGGGCATGATCGTGTGCGTGGAACACGCTGTCATCGGCTTCACCGTCGGCCGATGGCTGCCCAAGGTGATCGCGGCACCGGTACTCGCGGTACTGACCTGGGTCGCCGTGGCATTCACCGTGACCGTCGACGCGCCCTGGGCACGACACGTGTCCGGTGCCTTCCCGGAGGAGTTGATGTTCGGCGAGGCACCCACCTGGGGCGCTCTGTGGCCCCACGTCGCGTTCACCGGCAGCATCGCCGTCGGGCTGATCGTGGCCTGGTCCCCGGTGCTCCGCCCCACGGCGGGAGCCGCGGCCGCGTTGGTCGTCGCCGTCGCGGGTGTCACGAGCACCTACGAGGGAGTCAAGGACTACGGCTACACCCCGCCTCTCAGGAACTATGCGGTCACGATGAAGTGCGGGCATGCGGGACGCACCGACGTCTGCATGCCGGAACAGACGGCCGAGGCGCTGCCCCAGGCCGTGGCCGCCACCCGCACGGTGTTGGCCGACTTCGAGCACGCCGGTGTTCCGCGACACCCTGCGACCGTGGTGGACACATTGCCCGAGGGGCGCTTCTCCCCGTCGTCGACGACCTCGACGTGGCGTGTTTCCCTGACGGTCGCCACCGGTCGCCACGACGCCGAGTTCGCCGTCGCCGTCGCTGCCACGGACATGAACTGCGCGCGCCCCGACCCCCTCCTGCGCCGTGAGGCCATCGCATGGGCCGCCCACATCACCGGCACCACCCGGTCATGGGAACAACTGCGGAACATCATCGACCGGCAGGGTTCGCCAGGTGACGTCGACGGCGTGCTCCGCAGGGTCCTCAGCCGCCCGCCCAAGGAGCAGGCCGCCTGGTTCGTCAGTACCTCCAGGAAGGCGTGCGCCTGATGCGGTGGTGGCTCAAGGCGCGGCGCGCTCTCACCGTCCTCACCGGACTGATCGTGCTGTCGATGGGACTCACGGTGTGGATCGGCGGCGAGTACGTCCTGCTGCCGTCCCTCTTCTCCAACAGCCAGCAAGCGGTCCTGACCGTGTTTCTTCCAATCCCCGTCGTAGCGGCGCTCTCGCTGTCCCTGGACTCGGGGCTGGCCGCCGTCGAGGCGGCCGCCGTCCGTTGTGTGCCGGCACGCGACGTACTGCTGGTCCTGGCGGCGACAGCCGCATGCCTCCTCCTGGCCGGGGTCTTCCGGTCGGCGGCTGGGGTGTCCGTGGCCCGCAACGCCGCCTTCCTGACCGGCCTGATGCTGCTGGCAAGGCCGTGGGCACGTCAGGCGGCCGTGACGGTACCGCTCGCGTGGATCGCGCTCGTCGTCTTCTTCTCGCACCGCCCCTATCCCGACCCCGACCCCTGGACCGTCCTGCCCGAACCGGCCGCATCCGTGCATGCCGCGGTCGCGGCGGTCGCTGTGCTGACAGCCGGCCTGACCGTTCTTCTCCGTGCCCGCCAGGAGCTCTCATGACGATCCGCATCGACGACGTGACGTATGCGTACCGGCGCTGGAGCAAACCGGTCCTCGTCGACTTCACCTACACGCTTCCCGGAGGGTTGACCGTGCTCCTCGGGCCCAACGGGGCCGGGAAGTCCACGTTGCTGAGGCTCGCCGCCGGTACCGCTCGGCCCGCGCGCGGCACGGTCACACTCGACGAGACGCCCTCCACCGCCCGTACGTACCGGCGCATGGTCGGCTGGCTACCGCAGCACATACAGCCGATGCCGCAGCTCACCGCACATGAGTACGTCGCCTATGCGGGCTGGCTCAAGGGGATGGCGACAGGCGTGGCACATGACAAGGCCGCTGCCGCGCTCGACCGTGTCCATCTCACCGGACAGGCCGGTGTGAAGACCCACAGGCTCTCGGGCGGGCAGTTGCGGCGCCTCGGCGTGGCCGCCACGCTCGTGCACGATGCCCGGGTCCTGCTCCTGGACGAACCGACCGCGGGCCTCGACCCGCAGCAACGTCGGTCCTTCCGTGACGTCTTGGCCGCACTGTCGGGTGAGGTGACGATCCTGATGTCCACGCACGACATCCAGGACCTCGCGGAGGAAGCCGACCACGTCACGGTCCTTCACTCGGGCCGGATCCTGCAGACCGGAACCACGTCGGAGTTCCTGGCCCACACCCCGCAGGACACGGCTCCCGGCCGTCGTGCCGAAGGCGCGTACACAGCTCTTCTCGACGGCGTCGGAATCATGGAGAGCTGATCCGCCGACGATTCCCCTTCGCCGCCGCGACGTGGCACAGCGCGCGTGCGCGAAACCGATGACCGCTGACTTCCACGTGCAGGAATCCCCACGGCTCTGGTGAGTTGGCGGCGAGCGCCTTATCGTGCGGGACCGACGCCGGGGCCGGGGCCGAGGCGGCGGGAGGTGCGCGGTGCGGGTCGTGGGGCACGGTGAGCGGCGGTGGCGGGCCCGGCGTCGGCGGGTGCTGTGGACCGGGGGCGAACTCCTCGTCACGGTGGGCGTGGTGCTCATGCTGCTGGTCGTGCACCAGCTGTGGTGGACCAACCGGGAGGCGAAGCAGGGGGCCGCGCGGAAGGTGGAGGCCCTGGAGCGGCAGTGGGGCGGCGGAGCGGCGGCGAACGGCTCCGGGGGATCGGGCGGCAGCGGGGGCAAGGGCGGTTCCGGTGCGGCGGCCTCCCCGGCGTCCGGCGGGGCCTCCGGCGGCGGGCGGCGGCAGACGTCGTACACCACGCGGGTCGTCGCCTCCCAGGCGTACGCCGTCCTCGTCATCCCGCGGCTCGGGCTGCGCGTCCCGGTCGCCGAGGGCGTCAGCAAGCCGAAGGTGCTCAACCACGGGTACGTCGGCCACTACCCCGGCACCCAACAGCCGGGCCAGGCCGGGAACTTCGCGCTCGCCGGGCACCGGAACACGCATGGCGAGCCGTTCCGCTACTTGCCGCGGCTCCGGCTCCGGGATCCCATCGAGGTCGAGACGGCGTCGGCGACCTACACGTACGTCGTGGACCAGATCCTGCCGCAGACGTCGGCGCGCGACTCCGGGGTGGTAGGGCCCGTACCGCGTTCGATCGTGAAGCCGTCGTACGGGTACCAGGAGCCGGGGTACTACATCACGCTCACCACCTGCACGCCGGAGTTCACGTCCCGGTACCGGATGGTGGTGTGGGGGAGGCTGGTGTCGACGCGGCCGCGGGCGTAGCGCGGGGTGTGGGGCGGGGAGCGCGGTTCCGGTGAGCCGTGCGCCTATTCGAGGGGCTTCCGGACATGCCCCCGGCGGGAGACGCGCTTCGGGGGGTATGTCCGTTTCGGGAAAGGTGGCCCCGGGAAGCCCCGGAAGGCCACGGAAGGCCTCGGAATCCGTGAGGAGATCGGCTATGTACGCAGTGGTGCGGCGGTACGAAGGGGTGACGGACCCCGCCGAGGCGGGACGCCTGGTGAACGAGGGATTCGTCCCCCTCCTCCGCCAGGTCCCCGGCTTCGTGGCCTACTACTGGGTCGACGCCGGGGACGGCGTGATGCTCTCCACGAGTGTGTACGACGACCAGGCCG
Organism: Streptomyces sp. NPDC013157; assembly: GCF_042899865.1. Taxonomy (NCBI): domain Bacteria; kingdom Bacillati; phylum Actinomycetota; class Actinomycetes; order Kitasatosporales; family Streptomycetaceae; genus Streptomyces; species Streptomyces sp. NPDC013157. The sequence continues at coordinate 216,561 of NZ_JBIBAK010000010.1, forward strand.
GGGCCGAGGAGTCGGTCCGGAGGGCGGCGGCCTTCGTGCGGGACCAGCTCGCATCGCTGCTGCCCAATCCTCCCCAGGTCACGGCCGGTGAGGTCGTGGCCGCCGGGTAGCGGGCGGTTCAGGCCCGGTCCCGCAGCGCCAATCCCCGCCGCTCCCAGCAGGTCGTCGGCGAGTGCAGGACCGTGCTCGTCGTCCGCGACGCGCTCTACGGCGGCCGGCGCTACCGAACGTCATTCGCAGTGCCCCGGCCCTCAGGCCGGGGGTGAAGCGAATCTTGTGGCTGCGACGAGGAGCGTCGCGGTCTCGTTCCGGAGGAGCCGGACCCTGCTCGTGACGGTGACGGACCGTTCACACGTTCCCGATGACGACATGGGTTCGACGTGCCTAGTGTGATCGTCATGCAGCTCCGGTACAGCTTCAGGGTGTATCCCGATGCCGCTCAACAGGCCGCGCTGGTCAGGGCGTTTGGGTGCGCCCGCGTCGTGTTCAACGACGCGGTCCGTGCTCGCGAGGACGCCCGTAAGGCCGGGCAGCCGTTCCCGACGGCTGCTCAGCTGTCGAGGGAGCTGATCACCGAGGCGAAGCGGACCGCCGGGCGGTCCTGGCTGGGTGAGGTCTCCGCGGTGGTGCTCCAGCAGTCCCTGCGGGACGCGGAGCAGGCGTACTGCAACTTCTTCGCCTCCCTCAAGGGCACCCGCAAGGGACCCAGGACCGGCCCGCCCCGATTCAAGTCCCGCAAGGACACCCGGCACTCGATCCGGTTCACCGCCAACGCCCGCTGGAACATCACCCCCGGCGGCCGTCTGAACCTGCCGAAGGTCGGCGCTGTGAAGGTGAAATGGTCCCGCACCCTTCCCGCCACGCCCACCTCCGTCACTGTCGTTAAGGACGCGGCCGGCAGGTACTTTGCGTCCTTCGTCATCGACACCGACCCCGCCGCCGACCAGGCGCGGATGCCCGAGACCGACCGCACCATCGGCATCGACCTCGGCCTCACACACTTCGCGGTCCTCTCCGACGGCACGAAGATCGACTCCCCGCGCTTTGTGCGCCGGGCGGAGAAGAAGCTGAAGAAGGCCCACAAGGAGCTGTCCCGTAGGCAGAAGGGATCGAAGAACCGGGCCAAGGCCCGCTTGAAGGTGGCCCGCGCCCACGCAGGGGTCGCCGATGCGCGCCGTGAGTTCCACCACCAGCTCTCCACGAAGCTGATCTCCGAGAACCAAGGGATCGCTGTGGAGGACCTGTCGGTTGTGGGACTGGCCCGTACGAGGCTGGCCAAGTCCGTGCACGACGCCGGGTGGTCGGCGTTCATCAGCATGCTGGAGTACAAAGCCGAACGGTACGGGCGGACCCTGGTGAAGATCGGCCGGTTCGAACCGACCTCTCAGACCTGCTCCACCTGCGGCGCCGTGGACGGGCCCAAACCCCTGAACGTTCGGGAGTGGACCTGTAGTGCCTGCGGCACCCTCCACGACCGGGACCACAACGCCGCGATCAATGTGAAGACGGCCGCCGGACTGGCGGTATCGGCCTGCGGAGCGCCGGTAAGACCTGGAGCGATCCCGGCACAGCGCGAAGAAACAGGAAGCCACGGATTCCCGACCGGAAACCGTGCCGCGTAGCGGCACAGCAACCGGTCACGAAGGCCAGAATCCTCACCCATCATGGAGAGGAGCATGTCAATTCTGGCACGTCACGTGCGGGACCGAACTCGGCTCGTACGGCGAATGCCCCGCGTGCGGAACCGTCGTCCCCGTCGCGGACGTTGTCATCACACCGGGCCCGGGACTCGACCCCGACCCGGCGGACCCGGTCAGCAGGGCGCTCCTGAAGCCCAAGAGGCTCCTGGAGCCGCTGGAGACGGATCATGTATAACCGGTCGTAGTGAGAGTGAGGGGGGAGGGACGCACGTGAACCGCCGCTGGGTCGTGCCGTCGTCCCGTCCCGTCGCCCTGCTGCTGCTCCTGCTGTTCGATCTCCTGCTGCTCGACTCCGGCAGTCTCTTCACCACCGTCGCGCTCGCCGCGACCGCCGCCGCCGGCTCGGCTCTCGCCCTCTGCTCGGTCCTCGCCGCCCGCTCCGCGCCCGCCGTGCCGCCCACCCGGGTCCGCACGGCGATACGCGACCGGGCCCGGCGTACGGCCTTCCTGCCGCAACGCGACCCGGACGCGCAGGGCCGCAGCCGCCCGCGAGCACCCGGACACGCCCTCCCGGCGACCCCCGCGTAGACCACCCCCGGTCCCTGGCCTCGGGCTTCTCGGCCCCGGGGTGACCTCGCGCGCGTCGTCATGCCGTCCCGCCACTTCACCCACGGCACGACGAGACCCCCGGAGGGCTCCCACCATGTCCGTCTTCATGTCCGCTTTCGCCGGCCTGGTCGAGCATCTCGCCGACCTGCTCCAGCCGCTCTTCCACGCCTCCGCGGCCGCCGCCGCGATCGTCCTGTTCACCGCGCTCGTACGACTGCTCGTGCATCCCCTGTCCCGGGCGGCCGCCCGCGGGCAGCGCGCCCGGGCCGCGCTCCAGCCCAGGATCGCCGAGCTGCGCAAGCGGCACGGCAAGGACCAGGAGGCGTTGCAGAAGGCCGTGCTGGAACTGCACGCGGCGGAGAAGGTGTCACCGCTGTCCGGCTGTCTGCCCGGACTGCTGCAGCTGCCCGCGTTCTTCCTCCTCTACCACCTGTTCTCCAACCCGACGATCGGCGGACACGGCAACGGTCTGCTGTCCCATGCGCTCCTGGGCGCTCCGCTCGGCGGGCGCTGGAGCGACGTCCTCGCCGGTGGGGGGTTCGGGAGCGCCGGGCTGGTCTATCTCGCGCTGTTCGCAGTGGTGGCCGCCGTGGCCACCCTCAATTTCCGCCGTGCCAGGCGGACCGCGGTGGTGAGCGAGGGGGACCAGCAGGTGCCCGGAGTCGGCGCGGTCACCAAGGCGACGCCCTACCTGTCGTACTTCACACTGCTCACCGTGGCCGTGGTGCCGCTGGCCGCCGCGCTGTACGTGGTGACCAGCACGACGTGGAGTGCGGTGGAGCGTGCCGTGCTGTACAGGTGAGGGCCGTGGTGCCTACGGTCCAGTACGTGAACATGCTCTTGCCCGTTGCACGTTCATCTTGGAGGATCGGCCAGTCCTCCGATGGCTGCACCCATCGGCCGGGCGACTGCTGTCAAGGGAGATGGTGACGACCATGAAGCTGCTGCGAGTCGGTACGGCGGGGGCGGAGCGGCCCGCGCTGCTCGACGCCGAGGGTGTCCTGCGGGACCTGACGGGGATCGTCGACGACATCGACGGGGCGCTGCTCGCGGACGACGCGGCGCTCGGCCGGGTCCGGGCCGCCGCCGAGGCGGGGGAGCTGCCCGCGCTCGACGCGACCGGGCTGCGGATCGGGCCGCCGCTGGGGCGGATCGGGAAGGTCGTGTGCATCGGGCTCAACTACCACGACCACGCCCGCGAGACGGGGGCCGAGCCGCCGGCCGAGCCGGTCGTCTTCTTCAAGGCCGCGGACACGGTCGTGGGGCCGAACGACACCGTGCTGGTGCCGCGCGGGTCGGTGAAGACCGACTGGGAGGTGGAGCTGGCGGTGGTCATCGGGCGTACGGCACGTTATGTGGCCGACGACGAGGATCCGCTGGCGTACGTCGCCGGGTACGCGGTCGCGCACGACGTGTCCGAGCGGGAGTTCCAGATCGAGCGGGGCGGGACCTGGGACAAGGGGAAGAACTGCGAGACGTTCAACCCGCTCGGGCCGTGGCTGGTGACGGCCGACGAGGTCGGCGACCCGCAGGACCTGTCGCTGAAGCTCTGGGTGAACGGCGAGCTGAAGCAGGACGGGACCACGGCCGAGCAGATCTTCTCGGTGGCCGAAGTGGTGCGGTACGTCAGCCAGTTCATGGTGCTGTACCCGGGTGATGTCATCAATACCGGGACTCCGGCGGGGGTTGCGCTGGGAGCGCCCGAGCCGAAGCCGTTCCTGCGGGCCGGGGACGTGGTGGAGCTGGAGATTGCGGGGCTCGGTCGTCAGCGGCAGGAGTTCAAGGACGCCTGACAGCTCACCCTCGACCGATTCAGGGGCGGCCGGTTCACGCCAGGAGAGTCCAGCGCCGGTGAACCGGCACGGCCGGCGGCGTCGAAGCCGTCCAAGGCGCTGTCACCTCACCGCTGTTCACCTCGTCCGCGCGGGCCGTCGAGGGCGCACGGCGGTGGACCACCGGCCATGTCTCGTTCATGAACGTGCGCCACGGACCGCTCTCGGGCGGCCTGGCCCACTGAGGACAGGTCCACGGCGGCACGCGGTCGCCGACGACATCCCGGCTATGCGAACTTCCTCGTCTGCAAAGAGGCGTCGCCCCGCCCCGGCATGGCTGGACGCACTCGCGCCGGCCGCCCGACGCTGCCAGAGAGTATCCCTGTCGGCCTCCTCGCCCCGGTTGACCAGCCGGTCCGGAGTCGGCGGAGGGCCGCTCGTGGGCGGTCTCGGATGTGAAGGCCGCGCGTAGATGCGTATAGGCCATGTAATCGCGCGCCGCCCTGACGGTGTTTCTGTTCGCCATGGGAGCGTTTCCATCGTCGTCGGGATGTGGGCGGTCAAGCGGAATCCGGCATGCGTCGGAGCGCTCGCACTAGGGATGCTCTTTACTTTTCCGACATAGGCAATTAACAGCCGTGCTCCCACAGATGTGTAGATCCCGTGTATAACTTCGTACTGTCTGAATTTGGGCGACAGGCACCAAGGGGGGCGCCTCGTCGCTTGGCGTAGTACTGACAGGGGGTTTGGGGGGCATCGGCGGCGCCGTCTCGCGCCGCCGCATCATCGGCCGCACGCCTGGGGAGGCGTGTCGATCCGCACGCCTGGGGAGGCGTGTCGATGCCGAAACGTTTCGGTGAATTCACCGTCAATCGCGCTCGCCGCGCGGCTGGCGCTGTTCTTCACCGTATTTCGCGCGGGGTGGTGTTTTTCCTTCCCTGTCGCCGAATCTCTGCATTCCGCTTCCGTATTCGGCGTGCCCGCAGGCACCCGAATCCGAACAGGAGAATGATTCAATGGCCAGAATCTTCATCGTCGGTTCCGGAGTTGTCGGAACAGCCACTGGCAAGGGGTTTCTCCACGCCGGGCATCAGGTGACCTTCATCGACGTGGCGCCGCAGCGCCTGGACTACCTGCGCTCCCAGGGGCTGGACGCGCGTGCCGAACTCGACCTCAGCGCCGAGCCGGACGCGTTCGTCTTCCTCACGCTGCCCACGCCCAACGTCGGCCACCGCTACGACCTGTCCGCGTTCGAGGCGGGCACCGCCTCCGTGGGCGACGCGCTGGCCGACGCCGCGGGTACGCACATCGTCGTGGTCCGCTCCACGGTCCCGCCGGGTACGGCCGAGGGCCTCGTGCAGCCGCTGCTGGAGAAGCACTCGGGGAAAACCGCCGGCGAGGGCTTCTCGCTCGCCAGCAACCCGGAGTTCCTCCGCGCGGCCACCGCGGTCGAGGACTTCCGCCACCCGTGGATGACCGTCATCGCCTCGCGCAGCGTACGCACCCGGGAGCGACTGGCCGAGTTGCTGGCGCCCTTCGGCGGTGAGACACGCGTCTTCTCGAACCCCGCCGAGGCCGAGTTCGTCAAGTGCGCCCACAACATCTACAACGCCACGAAGATCAGCTTCTGGAACGAGATGTGGCTGGTGGGTCAGCACCTCGGTCTGGACCTCGACCCGATCGCCCAGACCGTGGCCCGCTCGGCGGAGGCCTCGTACAACCCGTACTACGGCATCCGGGGCGGCGCCCCGTACGGCGGTGTCTGCCTGCCGAAGGACACCCAGGGGTTCCTCGGCCTCGCCGCGTCGATCGGCGTCGACATGCCGCTGCTCAAAGCGGTCGTCACCGTGAACGACAAGCTCGCCGAGGTGGCCGAACTGGAGACCGAGGCCCTGACCGCCTAGGCCCGGAGGCCGGCGCAGCCCGACACGGTTCCGCGCCGGCCCATCCCGTCGGCCGGCCGGTCCGGTCCGGATCCCGGCCGCCGGGCATCTCTCTCCGCTGCCGCGCCGCACGGCCGGCGTGACGGCGGAGGCTGTCAGACACCTGTGGACCCAACGAGAACAGGCCCATGAGCGGACTCTTCGACACCACCCTGCTGGACTTCCGGTACTACCTCGTCTACCTGCCACTGGGCATACTCGGTCTGGTCCGCTGGGCCTGCTGGCTCGTGCGGCGGGCACCCGCGGCCCTCTACCAGCCCGTGAAGAACGACCACTTCCTCCCGCTCGGCATCGTCGTGCCGGTGTACCAGGAGGATCCGGAGATCTTCGCCCACGCGATCGAGTCGTGGCTGGCGAACGAGGTGGCCGAGGTCGTCCTGGTCATCGACGTCACCGACCAGGCCTGTCAGGACATCGCGGCGCGCTATCCCGTGACCGTCGTCGTCACCGACGTGCCCGGCAAACGCGACGCCCTGCGCAAGGGGTGGGAGGCATGCTCCGCCGACCTGGTGGCGCTGGTCGACTCGGACACCATCTGGGCGGACAACGTCGCCCGGGAAGTCTGCAAGCCCTTCGCCGACCCCAGGATCGGCGGGGTGGGGACCCGGCAGAACGTGTACAACCCCAAGGGGTTCCTGCAGCGGGTCAACGACATGTACCTGGACTACCGGTACTTCGACGAGAACGCGGCGCAGACCGTCATGGGCCGCGCCGTCTCGTGCCTGTCCGGACGCACCGCCGTCTACCGGCGCGAACTGCTGCTGGAGATATCCGACGACTTCATGGCGGAGACGTTCTTGGGCGTCCCCTGCATGTCGGGCGACGACAAGCGGCTGACCACTCTGATCCTGGAGCGCGGCCACCTCACCTACATGCAGCGCTCCGCCCGCGTCTGGTCGACCTTCCCCGGCACGCTGCGGATCTTCCTCAAGCAGCGGCTCCGCTGGGCCCGCAACACCTGGCGCTCCGACCTGAGGGCGCTGTCACGCCGCTGGGTCTGGCGGCACCCCTTCCTCGCCTACACCATGATCGACAAGGGGGTCAGCAGCTTCACCCTGCTGTTCTCGCCCTTCTTCATGACCTGGGCGATCATCCGGCACGACTGGTTCTTCGTCGCCTGCCTGGCCGGCTGGTGGTGGGTGAGCCGGTCGATGAAGATCCTGCCGCACCTGGTGCGCAAGCCCTCGTCGTTCTTCCTGGTCCCCGGCTTCGTCCTGGTCTCGTTCATGATGGCGGTCGTCAAGCTCTGCGCGCTCGCCACCATCCGCAAGCAGCGCTGGCTGACCAGGCAGGTCTCGGTGGAGAACGGCGTCGTCGTCAGGACCGCCCAGCCCGCCGGAGCGGAGGCCACGGCATGAGACACGCCACCCGCGTCGCACGCGCCGCCCTCGCTGCGGCCGCCCTGCTGGCCGCCGTCGCGCCCGCCGCCCACGCCGCAGGCGGCACCGGGGGCGACCCGGACGTCGCCGCCTGGCAGCGCAGCGGACGCCCGGACCGGCTCATGGTGATCAGGCCCGGCACCGTCGCCCTGGTCAGTCACGGCTCCGTGGTGAAACGCCTGTACCCGCAGTACGGACCGCTCCCGCTGAGCTGGCTGGCCGCCAACGCGGGCGGGGAGTGGATCGGTTACGCACCAGTGAAGGCGGGCCGGTCCAAGACCGTGCGGATCAACACGGCCGTGCTGCTCACTCCCGGCACCACCCTGCAGATGGGCCGCCGCACGCCCACCGTGCTGATGACCGCCGGGAAGACCGCCGCGTCCGGCACCTGGATCCGCGGCAGCCGGGCCACCCTCGACATCGACGGTGTCACCCTGGCCTCCGCGGCCGCGGACGGGTCCGCCCCCGCCCCCGCGGACCTGGCCGGACGCCCGTACCTCGCCATGGGTGCGGGGGGCCGCATGACGATCGACGACGCGGAAGTGACCGGCCTCGGCCGCGCCGACGCCCCGGCCCGGGAGTCCGGGGTCACCTGGGGGCGGACCGCCACCGGATCCGCCACCGGCTCCACGTTCCAGGGCGACCGCACCGGCCTGCGACTGACCGGGTCGACCGGCGTGGAACTCGACAAGGTCACCGTCAAGGGTGCCGTCCGGGACGGCGTCGTACTGGACGGCGACCGGGGCACCACCGTGGGCGGGCTGACCGTCGAGGGCAGCGGCGGCAACGGTGTGACGGTCGGCGGCACCGACCGCCGCAGTCTGTCCGGCGTCACCACCAGTGACAGCCACGGCACCGGCATCAAAGCCACCGCCCAGCACGGCCTGACGCTCACGGCAACCGCATCGCACCACGACGCCGGCGGCGGTGTCCGGCTGATCTCCTGCGTCTCCTGCGCCCTCGACAAAACCGTGGTGGACGGCGCGTCCTCCGCGATCAGCGTCTCCGGCCAGGGCGCCCGGGTGACCGTGAGCGATGCCCGGCTCACCGGCGGCGCGGACGGCGCCGGGGTGACGCTCGCCGCGGACATCGCCGGTGCCACCGTCACCGGTGGCACGATCAGCGGCTTCGACCGGGGCATAGCGATCGGCGGGCCCGACGTCCGGGTGGACGGCACCACCGTCAGCGGCGCCGGTACCGGCATCAAGATCTACGGGCACGCGAGCGATGCCGCGTTGAACTCCGTCGTCGTCCACGGCGGCCGGGCCGGAGTCACCGCCTCCGACGCCACCAGAGGCGTCGTCCTGACCGGCGTCCGGATCAGCGGCGTTTCCGGCAAGGGCCTGGCCTCGGCGTCCACCGGGCTGAGGGTCAGCGGGGGGTCGGTCAGCGGCGCCCTCACGGCCGTCGACCTCGGCGCCTCCGCCCGGCTGGAGAAGCTGACCGTCAGCGATGCCCGGCGGGGGATGCACCTGGCCTCCGGCGTGCACGCCGCCGCCGAGGGCCTGGACATTCTCGCCGAGCGCAAGGGAATCGAGGCGGACGCGGGTGCGTGGATCAGCATCACGGACTCGCGGGTGAGGGCCCCCACCGCCCTGTCCGGGAAGGGCACGATCAAGCGGCTCGGGCACACGGAGGTGACCCTGCCGCCGTTCCCCTGGCTCGGGTTCGCGGCGCTGGTCGCCCTCACCCTCGCCGTTCTGCTCCAGACCATCCACCAGGTCCGCCACCGCAGGACACCGCGGCCCCGGGTCGCGGCCCACGTGCGCAACACCGCGTGACCCGGGGGCGGGCCGCCCCGGAGACGGGGAGGCACCCGTCACCGGGCCACCCGCCCGCCCCCGAACCGCCGAAGCTCCCGCCGCGCCCGCCGACGCAGACCCGCCCGGCCCCGCCCGGCTCCTCCTCGGCGGGCAGCTGAGGTACCGGCCCGCTCCCGGTCGGCAATCGCACCGCCCAATCGGATACCGCGCGCACCACCGGACGGCGGGAGGACTCCCAGGAACGAGCCCCGCCCGTCCTCATCGCAAACAGCGCCTCCGCGGTTCAGTGCCGAACGGCGGAGGACATGTACAGGAGCCTCCTATGAACGACCAACCACTCAGACCGGGCGCGACCGCCCCGGCCGACCGGCCTCGCACGGGCCTCTCGCCCGCCCCGCTCTCCCGGTCGGCCAGGAGCGTCGCCCCCGCGGGCCGCTCCGCCCGCCGCCTCGGCGTCGCCCTCACCGTCCTCGGACTGCTGACCGGCCCCGTCGTGCTGTTCGGAACACCGGCGCAGGCCGCCTCGTGCTCCGGTCAGGTCCGCTACGCCAGCAGCACCAACACGATCTACCTGACCTCCGGCACCGCGAGCCTGTCCGACATCGACGCGCTCTGCCCGTCCGCACCCCTCGTGGAGACGGACCCGTCCACCAACACCTGGGAACTGAGCGCGGACCTCGTCGTCCAGAACGGCGCCACCCTCGACCTGCACGGCAGCGCCGTCGGCGGCGACGTCGACACCCTGCGGCTGCGCAGCCTGTCCGACAACGTCGCCACCCACGTCAGCGCCATCACCGCGCAGTACGGTGACATCGACATCGACACCGTCCACATCACCTCGTGGGACGACGCCACCGGCGCCCCGGACACGGACCCGTACCTGCCCGCGAACGCCCCGTCCGGTTCCCGGGCGCGCGCCTTCATCAGGGCCATCTCCTACCTGGACACCGACGGCACGCCACGCGAGTCGCGGATGGACATCAAGGACAGCGACATCGGCTACCTCGGCTCCCACGACGCCGAGAGCTACGGCGTGTCGTACAAGGGCCGCGGCTGCGACTCCACCCACCTCGCCGTGTGCGCGGCGCTGAACGTCTACGGCTCGGAGACGGGCAGCCGGTTCCACAACAACTTCATGGGCACGTACACGTTCGACGCGTACGGCATGACCTTCACCGGCAACGAGTACGACCACAACGTCATGTACGGGCTCGACCCGCACGACGACTCCGACTACCTGACCATCACGCACAATCATTCGCACGACAACGGCGACCACGGGATCATCTGCTCGCAGCGGTGCGACCACCTGGAGATCGCGTACAACGAGGTCGACCACAACGGCATTCCGCCGTACGTCCCGGTCGGTGACGACGACCCGTCGGACAACCAGGTCCACGGCATCATGATCCACCGCGGGGTCACCGACAGCGTCATCGAGGACAACTACGTCCACGACCAGCCCAACGGCGCCGGCATCGCGGTCTTCGACAGCAGCGGCGACACCATCCGCGACAACACGGTCACCGGCGCCGAGTACGGCCTGCGCTACAGCGTCGGCTCGTCGAACATCACCACCACCGGCAACACGGTGACCAACAGCAGCCAGTACGCCGTCTTCACCTACCAGGGCTCCGACATCCCGGCCTACACCAACAGCACCGGCCGGCCGAGCAACCTGACCTTCACCGGCAACACCTTCGACACGACCGCCAGCAACGCGGTGAAGCTGAACCAGACCGACGGCACGGTGTTCTCCGGCAACACCTTCAGCGGCTCGTTCGCCTCCGGGGTGCTCACGCAGTGGAGCACGGGGACGGTGTTCTCCGGCAACACCCTTCCCACGTCCCTCACCTACTCGGTGAAGGGCGACTCGACCACCCCGGGCAGCATCACCTTCAAGGACGTCAGGCAGGCCACGAAGGTGGCGGTGGACTCCGTGAGTTCGGCGTCGTTCACCGGCTCGGCCGGCACCGTCTACAAGGCGAGCGCCTACCCGGCCGTCACCACCGCGCTCGGCTCCGCCGGAGCGGGCAGCACGGCGACACTGACCGCGGCGGCGGTCGGCACCTCCCAGGTGACCGTCACCCCGCAGTCCGTCGCGGTGATCCCCGCGAGCGGCACCGCCACGGGCCGCGTGCCCACCGGCGCGGGGGCGTACGAGGTGCTGGTCGCACCCGGCACCGCCGGCACCGACCTCGCCTTCACCGCCGTCGGCCTGACGCCGGGCGCCAGGTACGCGCTGACCGTGGGCGGCACCACACTCGCGAGCGGCACGGCCGCCGCCGACGGCACCCTCACCCTGCACACGGTGGCGAGCACGGCCCAGGAGGTGGACTACCGGTTCGTCAGCGCGAGTTAGCGGGCCCTGAGACGGCCCGACGCACGGATCGACGGTTCGGCACACCGGCAGACGGGAGCGGCGGCAGTGCGCAGAAGGCAGTTCATCATGGCCTCGGGGGCCACCGTGATCGGTACGGGGGTCGCCGCCTGCTCCTTCGGCGGCCCGGGGGGCGGCACGTCCGGATCCCCGGGCCGCTCCACCGGCCCGGCCACCCCGCTGAGCGCGGACCCGGCCGCCGTGGCCGGGTTCTTCGGCCCCCGGCTCACGGCACGCCAGGCCGGCTCGTTCGGCCTCTCCCGCGCCGGGCTGCTGCCGGGACACCACCCCGTGCTGGGCCGGGTGCTGCGGGTCCACTACCCGGCACGCTCGGCCAGCCCGACCGTCGCGCGACAGTACGGCCTGCCCGAGGGCGGAGCCCAGATCTACCTGAAACTGGCGGACGGCCCCGTCGACCTCCTCCACCTTCGTTACTACGTGCGGTTCCCGAAGTACTTCGACTTCGTCAAGGGTGGCAAGCTGCCCGGCCTGTACGGCGGGACGGTGACGAGCGGCCGTCGCATCCCCGACGGGGCGAACGGGCTGTCCACCCGCTACATGTGGCGCACACACGGCGCCGCCGAGGTCTACGCCTATCTGCCGACGTCGGTCGCCCACGGCACCTCGCTCGGTCGTGGCTCCTGGGACTGGCCGCTCGGCCGCTGGGTCTGCGTCGAACAGGCCGTACGCCTCAACAGGCCGGGCCACTTCGACGGAAACGTGACCGTCCACGTCGACGGGCGGCAGGTGCTGAGCCGAGGCGGGCTGGAATTCCGTACCACCGAGCGGCTCGGCATCGACGGAGTGCTCTTCTCGACCTTTTTCGGCGGTAGCGACCCGACATGGGCGACGCCGCGTTCCCAGTACGCCGACTTCGCGGCGTTCGCCGTGGCCGACCGGCCGATCGACCCGCTGCCAGGCGTCTGAACATCCCGTCCTAGGAGGGACCCCACCCATGACCGTCACCCATGACACGGCTCTCACCATCACCGGCTGGGGCGGAGCGCATGTCCGACAGGCCGTCATCCTCGCCGGAGGGCAGGCCAGCAGGCTGCGCCCCTACACCGACCACATCCCCAAGGCCCTGGTGGAGGTGGCCGGACGGCCCATCTTCGAGCACCAGGCGCACTGGCTGGCGGCCGAGGGCATCGAGGAGGTGGTCATCTCCTGCGGCTACAAGGCCGACGTGCTGCGCGACTACGTGGCCGCCAACCGGCTTCCGCTGCACGTACGGGTCGTCGTCGAGGACGAGCCGCTCGGCCGTGGCGGCGGCCTGAAGTACGCCGCCACCCGCCTCCCGTTCCCCGCGGAGCGGTGGGCCGGCCTCAACGGCGACATCCTCACCCGCTTCTCGCTGCGCGACCTGGCGCGGGCCCACGTCGAGCGGAACGCGCTCGCCACGCTGGCGGTGACGCCGCTCAAGTCGCCGTACGGGATCGTGGAGATGACCCACTCCGACCGGGTGACGAGCTTCACCGAGGCACCGGTGCTGCCGCACTGGATCAACGCGGGGGTCTATCTGTTCGAGCCGGAGGTCACCGCGCTCCTGCCGGACCTGGGCGACCACGAGGACACCACGTTCCCCGAGCTGGCGCGGGAGGACCGGCTGTCGGCGTACCGGATCAACGGGTACTGGCGCGGCGTGGACAACGCCAAGGACCTGAAGACGGCGACGAAGGAGATCACGGGGTTCGGCTGGGTCCGGACGGTCACCGCCTAGCCGCCCCGACGGACCGTCCCGGACCGCCCCGACAACGAAAGGCTTTCCCGTGCCCGACTACTCCCACCTGGTCAAGGCCTACGACATCCGTGGCGAGGTCCCCGCACAGCTGAACTCCGACCTCGCCCGCAGGACCGGCGCCCTCTTCGTCCGGCTCACCGGCGCCCCGCGGATCGTGGTCGCCCGCGACATGCGCGACAGCAGCCCGGAGCTGGCCGCCGCGTTCGCCGCGGGCGCGAACGCGGCGGGGGCGGACGTCGTCGACGCCGGGCTCGGCTCGACCGACTACCTGTACTACGCCTCCGGCAGCCTCGACCTGCCCGGTGCGATGATCACCGCCAGCCACAACCCGGCCAAGGACAACGGCATCAAGCTGTGCCGTGCCGGAGCGGCGCCCATCGGCGAGAGCTCCGGGCTGGGGCGGATCCGGTCCTGGCTGGAGGCCGGCGACATTCCGGCGCCCGCGGCCCGCCCCGGCACCACCACCTCCCGGAACCTGCTCGGCGACTACGCCGCCCACCTCAACGCCCTCGTCCCCCTCAAGGGCAACCGCCGCCTGACCGCGGTCGTGGACGCCGGCAACGGCATGGCCGGCCACACCGTCCCGGCCGTCCTCGACGGCCTGCCCGTCGATGTCGACGCCCTGTACTTCGAACTCGACGGCAGCTTCCCCCACCACGAGGCCAACCCCCTGGACCCGAAGAACCTCGTCGACCTGCAGGCCCGGGTCCGCGCCGTCGGCGCCGACATCGGTCTCGCCTTCGACGGCGACGCCGACCGGTGCTTCTTCGTCGACGAGCGCGGCGAGGCGGTGTCCCCCTCGGCCGTCGTCGGCCTGGTCGCCGCCCGCGAGCTGGCCCGTCACCCCGGCTCGGCCGTCGTGCACAACGTGATCACCTCCGCGGCCGCCGTCGAGATCATCCGTGAGCTCGGCGGCACGCCGGTCCGCTCCCGGGTCGGCCACTCGTTCATGAAGGCCGCGATGGCCGAGCATGACGCGGTCTTCGGCGGCGAGCACTCCGGCCACTACTACTTCCGGGACTTCTGGCGTGCCGACACCGGGATGCTCACCGCCCTGCACGTGCTGGCCGCCCTCGGCGAGCAGGACCGCCCGCTGTCCGAGCTCGCCGCCGGCTACTCCCGCTACGCGGCCTCCGGTGAGATCAACTCCGTGGTCGCCGACGTGCCCGGCACCCTCGACCGGGTCGAAGCCGCCTACCGCGGGGAAGGGGTCACCACCGACCGGCTGGACGGGCTGACAGTGGACCTGAGCGACGGCCGCTGGTTCAACCTGCGGCCGTCGAACACCGAGCCCCTGCTGCGGCTGAACGTCGAGGCGCCCGTCCCGGCGGCTGTCGACGCCCTGCGCGACGAGGTGCTCGCCCTCGTACGGCGCTCCTGAAGGGGTGTTACGGCTTCAGGAAGTTCTCCAGTGCCTCCACCACGAAGCGGTGGTCCTGGAGTTGGGGGAGGCCCGAGACCGTCACCGAGCCGATCACGCCCACGTTCTCGACGGTGATCGGGAAGGAGCCGCCGTGGGCCGCGTACTCGTCCGGGTCCAGGCGGGAGGACTCCTCGAAGGTCGTGCCCTTGGCGCGGAAGCGGGCGCCGACCAGGTAGGAGGCCGAGCCGTAGCGCTCGACCACGCGGCGCTTGCGGGTGATCCACGCGTCGTTGTCGGGGGTGGAGCCGGGCAGGGCCGCGTGGAAGAGCTGCTGGCCCGCGCGGTGGATGTCGACGGCGACCGGGGCCTGGCGCTCCCGGGCCATCTCCACCAGCAGGGAGCCGAGGGCCCACGCGTCGTCGTAGGTGAACTGCCGGAACACCAGGCGGCGTTCCTGCTTCTCCAGCTCCTCCACGGACGGGGTGAGTTCGGGAGCGGTCTTCGGGGTGAGCTGCGGGTGGTGCATCAGAGGGTCACCGTCACCTTGTCTCGGGCCGAGCGGCGGGCTGCTTCCAGTACGTCCAGGGCGGCGGCCGCCTCCAGCGCGGTCACCGGGTTGGGGCCCTCGCCCCGCAGGGCCCGGGCCACGGCCGCGTAGTACGCGGGGTAGTCGCCGGGGAGGGTGGGGACGGTACGGCCGCCGCCGGTGACCGGGGACTCCCCGGCGCCGATACGGCCGTACAGCGACTCCGGTTCCTGGCCCCAGGCGGCCGAGGTGTCCGGGCGCTCGCCCTTGCGCAGGGCGTCCTCCTGCGGGTCCAGGCCGTACTTGACGTAACCGGCCTTCGAGCCCAGGACCCGGAAGCGCGGGCCGAGCTGGGCCGCCGTCGCCGAGGCGTAGAGGTGGGAGCGGACGCCGTTCGCGTGCGTGACGGCGATGAAGGTGTCGTCGTCCGTCTCGGCGCCGGCCCGGCGGATCACCGACTCGGCGTACACCTCGGTGGCGGGGCCGAAGAGGACCAGGGCCTGGTCGACGACGTGGCTGCCGAGGTCGTAGAGGAGACCTCCGATCTCTGCCGGGTCGCCGGACTCGCGCCAGCCGCCCTTGGGCTGCGGACGCCAGCGCTCGAAGCGGGACTCGAAGCGCCAGGCGTCGCCGAGTTCGCCGTCCGCCAGCAGCTTGCGGAGCGTCAGGAAGTCGTTGTCCCAGCGGCGGTTCTGGAAGACCGAGAGCAGCAGGCCGCGCTCCTCGGCGAGGGCGGCCAGCTCGCGCGCCTCCGCGGCGGTGCCCGCGACCGGCTTGTCGACCACGACCGGGAGGCCCGCCTTGAGGGCGGTCGTCGCCAGCGGGACGTGCGTCCTGTTCGGGGACGCGATGACGACCAGGTCGAGCCCGGCGGCCCGGTCGAACAGCTCGTCGGGCGTGGCGACCGTCCGGGCGTCGGGGAACTCGGCCTTCGCCTGCGCCTGCCGCTCGGCGTTCGAGGTGACCACCGTGTCCAGGGCCAGGCCCTCGGTGGCGGCGATCAGGGGGGCGTGGAAGACGGATCCGGCGAGGCCGTAGCCGATGAGGCCGACGCGGAGGGGAGGGGCAGCAGCTGTCATGCGTCCTACTTTCGCAACGCTGTTGCCAAAGTGCAAGTGGGAGGGAGAATGAGTGGCGTGAACAGGACGAGGAGCGGGCGGCCGGGTGTGGCCGGCGGGCGAGCCGGTGCCGCTGGGGGGCTGCCGGGTGCGGCCGGTGGGCTGCCGGGTGCGGCCGGTGGGCGGCCGGGGGCGGTCGGAGCGAATCTGCCGGCCATGCGCAGCCACAACAGCGCGCTGGTGCTGGACCTGCTGCGCACGGCGGGGGAGGACGGCATCAGCCGGCTCGAACTGGCCGAGCGGACCGGGCTCACCCCGCAGGCGGTCAGCAAGATCACCGCCCGGCTGCGGGAGGACGGCCTCGCCGCGGAGGCCGGGCGGCGCGCGTCCACGGGCGGCAAGCCCGCCACCGTGCTGCGGCTGGTGCCGGACGCCGGGCACGCGGTGGGGATCCAGCTCGACCGGGACGAGCTGCGCGCGGTGCTCGTCGACCTCGACGGCACGGTGGTCGCGGACCGGCAGGCGGCGGTGGACCTGGGGGCCGGGGCGGAGGCCGTCCTCGGCGCGGTCGTGGAGCTGGCCGGGGAACTGGTCGAACGCGGCGGCGACACCCTGCTCGGCGTCGGGGTCGGGGCGCCGGGGCCGCTCGACCACAGCCACGGGGTGCTGCACCGCGTCACCGGGTTCCCCGAGTGGGACGGCTTCCCACTGCGGGACGCCCTCGCCGAGCGGCTCGGGGTGCCGGTCGTCGTCGACAAGGACAGCAACGCTGCGGCCCTCGGACTCGCCGTCGGCGGCGAGGGCGGCTCCTTCGCCTGCCTGCTCCTCGGTACGGGGCTGGGCGCCGGCCTGGTGATCGGCGACACCGTGCACCGGGGGGCGCGGACCGGGGCCGGGGAGTTCGGGCACCAGGTCGTCCAGCTCGACGGGCCGCCCTGCCACTGCGGCAACCGCGGCTGCATCGAGGCCCTGTGCCTGGCGGCGGTGGCCCGCGGCGACGTGGCCGAGGCGGCGCGGGTCCTCGGCGTCGGGGCCGCGAACCTGGCCGGCCTGCTCGACATCGACCTCGTGCTGCTCGGCGGCCGGACGATCGCCGCCGCGCCGGAGCCCTTCGTACGGGGGGTCGCCGCCGTCCTCGACGCGCACACCCGGCGGGAGGGGAGCCTGCGCACGGCCGTCCCGGTCCGCCTCGCTCCCGGCGGCGGCCGGGGGGTCGCGGAGGGCGCGGCCCAGCTGCTGCTCGCTCCGCTGTTCGGGCGCGCGGACGGCTGAACGGAGTGCGCCCCCGCACGAGTTTCGGCGGGCATGGCGAACGGGGTGCGTCGCTGCAATGGGCGGGGCGTTGGCAGGCATGGCGAAGGGGGTGCGCCCTTGCACGGGGTCGGGCGGGCATGGCGACGGGAAGTCCTCTTCACCGGGCTTCGGACGGATATGGCGGATGGGGTCCGTCATTCCATTGGGTTTTGGTGGGCATGACGACGGAAGTGCCTCTGCACCGGGCTTCGGGCGGGTATGGCGAACGGGGTCGTCGGTGCATGGGCTTTCGGGCGGGTATGGCGAACGGGGTGCGTCGGTGCAGGGGTTCGGCGGGCATGGCGAACGGCGGTTGCGCGCGGGCGGGTTTCGGCGGGTATGGCGAACAGGGTGCGGCTGATCGGGCGGAGTGGGCCCCCTTCGCGGAGTGGCGTCCGTCCTCTCCGGCTCGCGCCCGGCAGAGTCACCTGTCCATGCGCATGCGACTGAGCACCCCCCTGTCCCTCTGCCTGGCCGCCGCAGCCGCCGTACTCACCCCCGCGTCCCCGGCGACGGCCGCCCCCGCCGTCGCCGAGGCGTCCTGCGCGGGCGCCGACCAGCAGGGCTTCCCCCTGACCACCCGCCTCCACGACGGCCCCTCGTCCTACGAGCCCGGCGGCGGCTTCGGCACCTGGTACCTCGACCTCACCAACATCACCGGCCGCACCTGCGCCGACATCCACCCGGTCGTCGTCCTCGTCGACGACAAGAAGGCCCTCAAGCCGTCCCAGACCGAGCTGGAGTTCTACGACGGCCCGCGCACCCGCCCGGTCCCGCTGACGGAGACCGACGAGTCCGAACTGGTCGGCGTCTTCGACGGGACCGGATTCCCGGGGCTCACCGTGGCGCCCGGGGCGACCGTCTCGGTCAAGGTGAGACTGGCCGTCACCTCCGACGCCGTACGGAACGGGGTCACGGCCAACGCGGCCGTCGTACAGCGGCAGGGGGCGGACGGCGAGTGGGTGGGGGAGTCGAACGACTACCGCTTCGGCATCGGCGGCGAGGCACCGCCGCGGCCGCCCGCGAGCGTCGCTCCCGCCGTCCCTTCCAGTGGCTCCTCGCAGGTCGGGCCGGAGACGCCCGCGCGCACACCTGCGGGGACCAGCCCCGCAAGCCCCGCCAGTCCCGACACCAGCCCGGGTGCCACCCCCGCCGCCTCCCCCGGGGGCAGCGCCTCGCCCTTCACCGACGAGGCCGCTGGCGGAAAGCGGGACGGCCGGCGTGACGGCTGGGAGGGCCGGGAGGTCTGGGACCGCCGCCGGGAGGCCTGGGAAAACCGGGGTGCCTGGGGCGCCGAGGGACCCTGGGAGGCCGGGGAACGCGCCCGCGAACTGGCCCGCACCGGCCTCGGCCTGGCCCACGGGCTGTTCACGGCCGCCGTCGCCCAGCTCGCCGTAGGAGCGAGTGCGTTCCTGCTGGCGCGCCGACGGCGGTGACCGCTGTCGGGTGACGGTCACGGCGACGGCCATGGCGCTGCCCCCTGTCGATCCCTGGGTGGGCCGGCAGGCGAACCGGCCATTCCCGGGTGATCCCGGCTGTGTCTAGGCTGGGGCGTCGGTACGCCGTGGTTCCGGCGCCCCAAACGCACACAGGACAGCTCACCAGGAGACGCACCACATGGCAGAGCGCAAGCCCATCGAGTCGTGGCTCACCGACATGGACGGGGTCCTCATCCACGAGGGGGTTCCGATCCCTGGAGCGGACGCCTTCCTGAAGAAGCTGCGGGAGTCCGGACGGCCCTTCCTGGTGCTCACCAACAACTCCATCTACACCGCCCGTGACCTGCACGCACGGCTGCGCCGGATGGGGCTCGACGTGCCGGTGGAGAACATCTGGACCTCGGCGCTGGCCACCGCCCAGTTCCTGGACGACCAGCGGCCCGGCGGCAGCGCCTACGTCATCGGCGAGGCCGGCCTGACCACCGCCCTGCACGACATCGGGTACATCCTCACCGACCACGAGCCCGACTTCGTCATCCTCGGCGAGACCCGCACCTACTCCTTCGAGGCGCTGACCAAGGCCGTGCGGCTGATCAACGACGGCGCCCGGTTCATCGCCACCAACCCCGACAACGTCGGCCCGTCCGTGGAGGGCGACCTGCCCGCCACCGGCTCGGTCGCCGCGCTGATCACCGCGGCGACCGGCAAGAAGCCGTACTTCGTCGGCAAGCCCAACCCGCTGATGATGCGGGCCGGCCTCAACGCGATCGGTGCCCACTCGGAGACCTCCGCGATGATCGGCGACCGCATGGACACCGACGTCCTCGCCGGCCTGGAGGCCGGGATGCGCACCTTCCTGGTGCTGTCCGGCGTCACGCAGCCGGACGACGTCGACCGCTACCCCTTCCGCCCCTCCGAGGTCGTGAACTCCATCGCGGACCTCGTCGACCGGATCTGAACCGGTCCCGGAGCGACTCCGGACCGGCTGCGACCGGCGGGCACCAAACCTGGGACCACCCGTACGGAGCAACAAGGCGCCCCCAGAGGATGCGGGGGCGCCCCGTGCGGGGGAGCCTCCAGATATCTGGAGGTTCACGATGGGCTCAATTCCCCTCACTCTCTGTACCGGACTCCTGGTCTGCGCCGCCGGTCTCGCCCCCGCGGCGGCCCTCGCGGCGGACGGCCAGGGCGTCACCGTGACCCCTGCTTCCCCGCCCGCCGGATCCGTGGTGGCGCTGCGGGCGAGCGGCTGCTCCGGTACGACCGGCACCGCCGCCTCGACGGCCTTCGTCACGGACGTCCACCTCGCCGGCACCGGCGGCGACCTGACCGGGCAGGCCCAGGTCCGCTCCACGGCCGGCGCCGGCAGCTACACCGTGCAGGTCACCTGCGGCGGCTCCGCCGTCGCCGGCAGCGTCACCGTCGTACGGCAGTCCCAGCCGGACGCGCCCGGCGTGGTGCCCGCCTCGCCGTTCGCTCCCGTGCACGCGGGCGGCGGCGGCACCGCTCCGCTCGCCTCGGTGGATGCCCGTTCGGCCGGTCCGGACACCGCGCAGGCGGTCACCGGCCTGCTCCTCGCCGCCTTCGCCGCGGCCGCCGTCGGACTGCTGAGCGCCCGCCGCCGGCGCAGCTCGCGCTGAGGACGGGAGCACGATGTCCGACGACACCGAACGTTCCCCCGGCACCGGACGGCTGCTGACCGGGGTGGCCTGGGCGGTCCTGCTGCTCGGGCTGTGGCTGTGGGGTCGCGGGGTGACCGAGATGCCCGACGGCATGACGGGGCCCACCACGGGTGACGTGGCCGCCGTCGGCCGCCCTCCGTCGGATCCCGAACTCCCGCCCGCAGCAAAGCCGTTGACTTCGGCCGTGCCCGAGCGCGTCGACATACCGGACCTGGGCGTGCAGGCCCCCGTGGTCGCCCGCGGCCTCGACGGGGACGGCGGGGTCGACCCACCGCCCTTCGACCAGCCCGGTGTGGTCGGCTGGTACGGCTCCGGGACCTACCCCGGCGCGGCCGGCACCGCGGTCCTGGTCGGGCACGTCGACACCGAGACCCGGCCCGCCGTCTTCTACAAGATCAGCGCGATGCGCCCCGGCGAGACGATCCGCGTGGTCCGCGCGGACAACACGGTCGCCGAGTTCACCGTCGACGACGTCCGGGTCCTGCCCCGCGACCACTTCGACGCCCAACAGGCCTACGGCA
Organism: Streptomyces sp. NPDC013157; assembly: GCF_042899865.1. Lineage (NCBI taxonomy): Bacteria > Bacillati > Actinomycetota > Actinomycetes > Kitasatosporales > Streptomycetaceae > Streptomyces > Streptomyces sp. NPDC013157. The sequence goes on from NZ_JBIBAK010000010.1 coordinate 237,670, forward strand.
CCCGCGAGTCGGGTCGCGCCGAGCTCCGCCTGATCACCTGCGGCGGCACCTTCGACCGGACGACCCACAGCTACACGGCGAACGTGGTCGTCTCGGCGTACCTCACCGGCACCGCCGCATAGGGCCGCGGTACCGCACGCACCACCTGTCGCCCGGTCGACGGCCCGCTCCCCTGAGACCGCCGACCGGGCCGGTCCTCGACCGCGCGCGCTCGGGCTGCGGGAGCAACCCGGCGTCAGGCGCGGGAGGCTGGGAAGGCGGCCGGTGTCCGGGCCGCCCGCAAGCGACTCTAGAGGGCGACGGGCGCCCGGGCCTAGGTTCGCGCTCGCCAAGCCCGTCAACAGCGGCTGTAACAGCTCACCGACAAGGGTTGGGCGATCTCGTGGCGAGAGCGGTGGGTATGTCACGATTGGGCTCTGGCCAAGTGCACCCAGGGGGGAATTGGATGTACGACAGCAGGGGGGCCCGCTCGGCGGCCCGGGCCGGGGCACTGGGGGCGGCGCTGCTGCTCGCCGGCTGCTCCTCGGGCGGCGGCTCGGGCGGGGGCAAGCCGGCCGCGAGTCCGCAGGCGGTGATCACCCAACAGCCCAAGGAGGCCGACCCGTTCTGGGTGAACCCGGACTCCAACGCGGCCCGCCAGGTGAAGGCCTACGCGAAGGCCGGCAAGGGCGGCGACGCCGAGCAGATCCGCAAGATAGCGGCACAGCCGACCGGCGAGTGGATCGGCCCGGAGAACCCGGAGCAGGAGGCGCGCGGCTTCACCGAGGCCGCCCAGAAGTCCGACCGCACGGCCCTCCTGGTCCTCTACGACATCCCGCACCGTGACTGCGGGCAGTACAGCCAGGGCGGCGCGGCCGACGGCGACGCGTACCGGGCGTGGATCGACGGGGTCGCCCGGGGCATCCAGGACCGTCCCGCCACGGTGATCCTGGAACCGGACGCCGTACTGCACATGGTCGACGGCTGCACCCCGCCCCAGTTCCAGGAGGAGCGCTACAGCCTGCTCAACTACGCGGTCGGCAAGCTGAAGTCCCTCAAGTCCACCAAGGTCTACCTGGACGCCGGCAACGCCGGCTGGGGCCACCCCGACCAGATCTACCGCCCCCTCCAACAGGCGGGCATCGCCCAGGCGGACGGCTTCGCCGTCAACGTCTCCAACTTCTACTCCACCCAGGACTCCATCGCCTACGGCAAGCAGCTCTCGGCGAAGGTCGGCGACGAACACTTCGTCATCGACACCAGCAGAAACGGCAACGGCCCGTACGCAGGCGGGAATCCGGACGAACGCTGGTGCAACCCCCCGGGCCGTGCCCTGGGAGAGACCCCGACGACGAAGACGGCGGACCCCCTGGTGGACGCCTACCTGTGGGTCAAGCGCCCGGGCGAGTCGGACGGCACGTGTAAGGGAGGGCCGCAGGCGGGCCAATGGTGGCCCACCTACGCTCTGAAACTTGCCCAAGGGTCGGATACCTAGGGGCGCGGGGCGGAGCCGACTTGCGGCTCCGCCGCGCGGGCGCGACAAGCCCCCACCGGCCCGCAGGTGACCCCTGCCCGGTTCGGCACAGCGCTCCCGCCCGAACCCGCGGGAGCGCTACGGCACCTTCACCCACTGCGCCTTGCTCGGCGTTCCCTGATCGTCGTCCACGAAAATCATGTACCACCCCGAAGGAACCAGGTTCCGGTTCCCCGGCACCGTCACAGTGATCCGGTTCCCGGACGTCTTGAAGTCCAGGGCGACCGACCGCTGGTCCACGTCCGTGACATGGGTGGTCGCACTCGGCCGGATCAGCCGCACCTTCTTGATCGTCGACGCATGCCGCGACGTGAACGTCCCCGTGCCGCCCCGTGCGATGGTCTGCGGGCCCCCGCTCAGCGACGGCCGTGAGTCCCGGTACAGGTACGGCGGCGTGTAGATCTCGATCCGCTGCTCGAAGACCCCCGGCTTGGTGTTCGCCTTGTCCGCGAAGAGCGGGTTGGAGCCGAAGAACATGACCCGGCCGTCGGGCAGCAGGATCGACCCGGAGTGGTAGTCGCGGCCCACGAGCGGGTCGGCCACCCTCCGGAAGGAGTTCGTGGCGGTGTCGTAGATCCGCGCCTGTCTGATGTCGGAGGCGCCGCGCCCCCGGTAGTCCTCGGAGCCGCCCGACACCAGCACGCTGTCGTCCGGGAGCACCGAGATCTGCGGGTACCGCGTCCCCTTCTCCAGCGAGGGGCCGTCGACGAACTTCGGGTTCGGGTCCTTCAGGTCGATCAGCCGCGTCTTCCTCGTGGACAGCGCGGACTCGCCGACCCCGCCGCCCCCGACCACCAGGTACTTCTCGTCCTGCGCCGGAGGCAGCAGCACCGTCCCGGACGTCTCCAGCATGTTCGGGTCGCTGAGCCCGGACAGCCTGGTGAACCGGTTGGTGTCGACGTCCCAGATGCCGGGGTCCCGGCCGACGTCGTCCGGACCGTACCCGGCGTTGGAACCGGAGTAGAAGAGCCTGCCGTCCTGGAGGAGGAACAGCGCGGGGTAGGTCGGGAACTGGCGCTTGTACTTGGTGTACGTCCAGGTCTTCGTCCTCGGGTCGAAGACCTCGTTCTTGCCGGGCACCAGCTGCCCGATGTCGTCGAGTCCGGAGACGCTGAGGATCTTTCCGTCGGACAGTGTCGTGAGCGTGGGATACCAGCGTGCCTCGTTCATCGGGTCGACCTTGATGTACTTCTCGGCGACCGGATCGAATTCGTAGGCGTTCTTGATGCCCTCGAAGTCCCGCTTGTCCATCCCGAGTTTGTTGGCGATGCCGTAGGTGTTGCGGGCGTCGGCGCCGGTCAGTCCCGCGATGCTGTAGTTGTCCTGGGTGCCGGTCTCGTACCTGGTGCCCTGCTCGGGCGCCTCCACGACGACGCGGGCGTAACCGGGGTTGTTCCGCAGGAACCTGCCGGTCTTCCTGTCGAAGACCTTCGTCGCGCGCGGGATCAGCGCCGAGTCGTCGGAGACGAACGTCTTGCCGTTCTGCTTGCCGGTGAACCGGGTGCCCTTGGGCAGGGTCATCGGTTTGTCCGGGTTCTCGTTGTAGAGGATCATGACGCCGCCGGCCTTCTTGACGTCGCCCTTGAGCTTCTCGTACCGCTTGGTGCCGCCCGCGATCAGGATGTTGCCGTTGGCGAGCTGGGTGTGGCCGGTGCAGAACAGGTCGGCCGGGGTGGGCACCTTCTTGATCGTGCCCTTGACCGGGTCCCAGATCCGGCTGTCGTAGATCTTCGCGTCGAAGTTGTCCTGGTTGTTGCCGGAGCCCGCGACGAGCAGCACCTTCCCGGTGTGCAGGAGCACCGCGTGGATGGTGTCCTGGCGGTACTCCTTCGGGAACTCGATGATGTCCCAGTGGCCGTTCGCGGCCTTGTACTCCGGTCTGTTGATCTTGTACTGGTGGTATCGCTCGGTCCCGAAGCGGTACAGCCACGGCCCGTTCATCCCGGCCAGGGCGAGAACGACCACGGTACTGATCGCGAGCCGACGGGCCCGGCGGCGCCCGGCGCTGTCGTTCATGCCTCACGGCCTCCCGGTCCGCCGCTGCCCCTCGGTCCGCCCGGACCGCCGAGCGCGATCCGCAGGGTCTGCTCGGCGGGGGTGCCGGTGGGCGGCGTCCAGGTCGGCCGCTGCCGCGGCGCGTGTCCCGCGGGCAGGTAGCCGGCCGGCACCGCGTCCTCCGGTTCGGGCACCGCCCCGGACGCCCCGCGCTCCTTCCGCAGGGTGTACCGCCAGACGAAGATCGGCGCGGCCGTGATCAGCAGCGCCAGCGTGGCCCAGGTGAGCATCGCGGGCTGCGCGTGGCCCTCGACGAAGCCCGCGGCGAGCGAGCCGCCGAAGACCAGGATGAAGAACCAGTGGATGCGGAAGGTCCCGAAGAGGGTGTCGGGGCTCGCCGACTCGCCCTTCGGGGTGACCACGAACCTGCTCTTGCGGCGCAGCACGGCGTCCATGAGGGAGCGGGCGTAGACGGGTGCGGAGAGAGCCGACATCACCATGCCGGCGACCCCGCCGGAGCCCTCCGGCTCGTGCGGGGAGACGTTGTGCCGGCGGTTCCAGACGTAGAGGCCGATCTGGAGCGCGGAGGCGTTGCCGTAGAGCATCAGCCACACGGCGGGGTCGATGTTCACGCCCGAGGCGCCCAGGCCCAGGAACAGCGCGCAGCTCAGCGCCGCCAGGATCCAGTTGAGGGCCGACATCGGGTAGAAGATGATCATCATGGTGTAGTTGAAGAGCTTGCCGGGACCCAGGCTGAACAGGCCCTTCCAGTACTGCTTGAGGATCGTCTCGTACGTGCCCCGGGACCAGCGGAGCTGCTGGGTGAAGAAGTCGGTCCAGGCGTTCGGGCCCTCGCCGACCGCGAGCACGTCCGGGGTGTATACCGAGCGCCACTTGCGGCCGGTCGCCGGGTTCTTCGCGCGGTGCATCTCGAAGCCGGTCGCCATGTCCTCGGTGATCGAGTCGTACAGACCGCCGATCTGCTGGATCGCCCTGATCCGTACGGCGTTGGAGGTGCCGACGAACATGGGGGCGCCGTAGCGGTTGCCGGCGCGCTGGATCAGGGCGTGGAAGAGGAACTGCTGGGACTCGGCGGCCTTGGTGACGAACGTGTCGTAGTTGCCGTAGACCTGCGGGCCGATGACGAAGCCGACGTCCGGGTCGCGGAAGTACCCCAGCATCCGCTCCAGGTAGTTGGGGAGCGGGACGTGGTCGGTGTCGACGGAGGCGAAGAAGTCGTACTCGCCGCCGTGCGCCTCCAGCCAGGCGTTGTAGTTGCCGTGCTTGGTCTTCGCGCGGTGCGGGCCCTGTGGCCGGTTCCACCGCTCGACGCCCTTGCGGGTGAAGTGGTGCACGCCCAGGCGCGCGCAGACCTCCTTCACCTCCGCGTCGTCGCCCTCGTCGAGCAGCCACACATGCAGCAGGCCCCGGTGGCGCAGCCGGACGGCCGCCTCCAGGGTGCGGGTGACCATGTCGAGGGGTTCCTTGCCGGGCACGAACGTGGTGATGAAGGCGACCCGGGTGCCGGTCTCCGGGACCACCGGGACCGGGTCGCGGGCGACCAGGGTGGCGTGCGCGTTGGACAGCACGTTCAGGCAGCGGAAGAACTCGATCAGGCCGATCGACACCAGCATCACGATGTCGAGGGCCGGCAGGACGTCGTACGCCGGGTAGTCCCGCTGGGTCCAGTGCTCGGGCTGCAGCAGCCAGGTCAGCAGGACCAGCGAGAGCAGCGGGGCCGCGCCCAGCATCAGCGCGGCGCGGACGCGGTGCGGTTCCTGGGAGAGCAGCGAGCGGTACTGCACGGTGTACGGCCGGGCCGGGTCGGGCTGGGTGAGGGGGCCCGCGAGCCGGCTGTAGTGCTCGTAGTCGTATCTGGGCAGGGTCTTCTTTATGCGGCCCAGGGCGGCGGCGGTGCGGTGCGCGGGCACCCGGAGCTGTGCGGTCTGTGACGGGTCGTATTCCTGTTCCTGCCGGGCGCCCATCGGCGTCGACGTCATGAGTCATCCCCCCACACGCAGATCAGCGCGTGATTCATCGGTCCCGGAGCCCGCTCGGATCCCCCTCGACCCTGCCGGGCGCGTCAATGGCGGGGCACAGTCGTCCCACAGGAAATGGACACGGACCGTGACCGTCCGGTTGCATGGTGCCCCCCTCGGCACCGATTCATGACGGGGCCCCTCAACCCCGCAGATCTGGCAACCGGCTATCTACCCCCCAAGTGCCGCGAAACACCGGCACTTTGGACAACCAGGGTTCTACGCTGCCCAACATGATCGCAAGGGCGAAACGCCGTGTTTACCGGGCATAAGCGTTCATTGTGGAGCATGTGGTGATTGTGTGGATCGGTCGTGTCGGTTGTTGACATGAAGGGGCAAGAGGGGGCACGGGGCGCCGAAGTGGCCTCGCGTGACCGCCGGGGTGTACGCCAGAAGGCCCCCCGCTGCTGCGGAGGGCCTTCTGGGTGTCTGTGCGCCGCCAGGGACTCGAACCCCGGACCCGCTGATTAAGAGTCAGCTGCTCTAACCAACTGAGCTAGCGGCGCCTGCTGACATCGAGAACTCTACCCGACGGGGAACCGTGCTCCCGACCATCGGCCACCAGGGCGACCCCCGTCCGCCCTTTTCTGTACATCATTCGGACCGTCAGCATGCGCACCGGGGCCACAGTTGGGAAACTGATCAACGTGCACAGTCCCGGACATATCAACATGAAGTGTGAGGGGAATCGCATGCCGGCCCCGGTCTTCGAGGAATTCGACCCCGCGACCACCTGCGACTGCCCCGGCTGCGTCCACTGGCGGCGGGTGAGCCCCTCCCCGCTGCCCGGCCGCTTCGGCGGACACCCGGCGGCCCGCGGCGTCCTGGTCGTGGCCGCCGCCACGTCCGCCGCCCTCGCCGCGGGCGCCCCCATCGCCGCCGCCCACAGCACCCCGCCCGCCCCGCACCGGTCCGCCACCCCCGTGGACCCCCAGCCCGAGACCCCGCAGGGCGTGAAGTCCCCCCTGCACGGCCCCAACGGCAAGCCCGTCCAGGGCCCGGTCACGACGCCCCCCATCACCCGCACGCAGATCATCAACCGGGCCAAGACCTGGGTCACCGCCAAGGTGCCGTACAGCATGACCCTCTACTGGACGGACGGATACCGGCAGGACTGCTCCGGCTACGTCTCCATGGCCTGGGGGCTGACCGGCAACGAGTGGACCGGGAGCCTCGACCAGTTCGGCACGAAGATCACCAAGGAGGAGCTCCAGCCCGGCGACATGCTGCTCTTCCACAACCCGGACGACCCCGAGAAGGGCTCCCACGTGGTGCTCTTCGGGGGCTGGACGGACTACACGCACACCTACTACACGGCGTACGAGCAGACACCCCCGCACGCCCGCAGCCAGTCCACGCCCTACGCCTACTGGAGCAACTCCGCCAAGTACGTCCCCTACCGCTACAAGGGCCTGATCGCGGACCCGGCCACGCCCGGCGCCCAGGCCGCGAAGACGTCGGTGGTGTACCCGGGGGCGGCCTACTTCGGGCCCGGTGCCCACAACAAGTACGTGACCCTCCTCGGGCAGCTGCTGATCGCCCGGGGCGCCGGCGGCTACTACGCCAAGGGCCCGGGGCCGGCCTGGGGGCCGTCGGACCAGCGGGCCACCCAGGCCTTCCAGCGGGCCCAGGGCTGGACCGGCGCCGCCGCCGACGGCCTGCCGGGACCGGGCACCTGGGAACTCCTCGCCACCGGCAGGGGCAAGAACATCAAGTCCGCCCCCACGGCCCCGTCCGCCCCCGCCTCGCACGGGGTCCCCGGCTACCCCGGCAAGAACTTCTTCCGCCCGGGCGCCGCCAACGACTACGTCACCCGGCTCGGCAGGCAGCTGGTCGAGAAGGGCTACGGCCGGTTCTACCCCGACGGTGCGCATCCCGCCTGGGGGGAGGCGGACCGCAGGGCCGTCGAGGCGTTCCAGCGCGCCCAGGGCTGGCGCGGCGGCGCGGCCGACGGCTACCCGGGGCCGGAGACCTGGCGACGCCTGTTCCTGTGACGACCCCGACCCCGATCCCGACCCCTTGAGGACCACCTGAAGCATCTGGCGCGGAGGCTGGAGGCAGGCATGAGTACGACCACCGAACACACCCCTGATGCGGACGGGCCCCCGGACGGCGGGCCGCCCACCCGCCCGACCCCCCGGCTGATCCAGAACGAGATCACCACCGAGATCCCCGTCCACCTGCTGTTCCGCGACGACCCCGACCCGGTGTCGGTGCCGCTGCGGCCCGCCGTGGTCGGCCGTAGGCAGGGCACCGGCGAGCAGCCCCGGCTGCGCCGCCCGTTCCCGGCCAAGCCCCGGCCGGCCGCCGCCGTCGACCCCGACCTGGTGGAGCGTCCGGCCCGGGTGCTGCCCGGCGCGGCCGGCGTGTGCGCCGGGCTCGGCGGAGTGGCCGGGGGGCTCGCCACCTCCTGGTGGGCGGGGGTGCTGCCGCCGCTCGCGGCGCACGCGCTGCGCCTGCCGGCGTACGGGGGCGCGGGGCTGGGCCCGGCGCAGTGGGCGGCGTACGCCGGGGCCGGTGCGCTCGGGCTGGCCGGCTTCGCGGGGCTCGCGCGCGGGACGACCGGCCGGGCCTGGGTGCTCGGCCTGTTCGGCCGCTACCGGGGAACGGTACGGCGCACCGGCCTGCTCTGGGTCAACCCGCTGCTGCAGCGCCGCCGGGTCGATGTCCGGCTGCGGCACTGGCGCAGCGAGGAGATGCCGGCGGCGGACGGCAACGGGGTCGCGCTCCGGGTCGTCGTCCTGGTGGTGTGGCGGGTGCGGGACACCGCGCGGGCGGTGCTCGGGGTCGAGGACCACGAGACGTATCTGCGCGAGTGCGTGGAGGCCGCACTGGCCCGGGTGCCGGTGGAGCCGCCGGGCACCGCACGGGGTTCGGTGGAGATGGCCACGGACGCGCTGACCCGGCTGGTCACGGCGGACGCGGCGGGCATCGGCCTGGAGGTGTTCGCCGTGCAGCCGGTCCGCGTGGAGTACGCCCCGGAGGTCGCCGCCGCCATGCAGCGCCGCCGGATCGCCGCGCTCGACGCCCGGCAGCGGGCCACCATGCTCACCTCGGTCGTGGACTCGGTCGAGGACACGGTGACCCGGCTGACCATGCGCGGACTCGTCGAACTCGACGACTACGAGCGCAAGGTGCTGGTGCGTGACCTGACGGTGGCGTTCTGCTCGGGGCGCACCGAGCCCGTGCCGTGACGGGGACGGACCCCCGTTTGGTATGGACATGTTCAACAGGCGGCAATAATCTGGGACTTGGTCTAGACCTGCACGGCTCACTGAACCTCCCCCACGTTCTCCAGGAGCGGCAGCATGCGTAAACGGACCAAGGTGTCGGCCGTCGTGCTCGGCGTGGCGACCGCCGGAGCCTTCGCACTCTCCACCGGCGGCGCCAGCGGGCACGGCTACACCGACCTCCCCATCAGCAGGCAGAAGCTCTGTGCCAACGGCACGGTGACGAACTGCGGCGACATCCAGTACGAGCCGCAGAGCGTCGAAGGCCCGAAGGGCTTCCCGGCGGCCGGTCCCGCCGACGGCCAGATCTGCAACGGCGGGCTGAGCAGGTTCGCCCAGCTCAGCTCGCCGACCACGCCCTCGGGCGGCGCCTGGCCGACGACGAAGGTGACCGGCGGCCAGACGTACACGTTCCGCTGGCAGTTCACGGCGATGCACGCCACGACCGACTTCAAGTACTACGTCACCAAGCAGGGCTGGAACCAGAACCACGCCCTCGCCCGTTCGGACCTCAACACCACCCCGTTCCTCACCGTCCCCTACAACGGCCAGCGCCCGCCGGCCACCCTCAGCCACAGCGGCACCCTGCCGTCGGGGCTGAGCGGTCACCACGTGATCGTGGCGGTCTGGACGATCGCCGACACGGGCAACGCGTTCTACGCCTGCTCGGACGTCACGTTCTGACCGGCGTCGTTCGACAACCGGGTAACACCCGGCTGATCTGAGCTTCGCTTGAGGACCCGCCGCGGGCCGCGGGGGTACGTTCCCGCCACGCCGGTCAGTCGGACCGGTGTTCGGAGGCGGGGGACTCTCATGGGCCTGATGGAAGCGTTCTTCTACATCCTTCCCGGCATCTTCGTCGTCGTCGGTGTCCTCGGGTTGGTCAAGACGCTGCGGCGGTCGAGCGAGATCAGCCGGACGTGGCGTCACGGGCGTACCGCCGAGGCGCGCTGTCTGCGGTCGTACACGAGGACCAGCGGCGGTGGCGGGGACACGTCCGTGACGACCACGCTGCACCATGTCTACGAGTTCACGACGGCCGAGGGGCGGGTCGTCCGCTTCGACGAGGCGAGCGGGCGGTCGACCGTGGTCGAGGGGGATTTCGTGACCGTGTACTACCTGCCGGAGCGCCCCGAGGGGGCGACCTCGCAGCCGCCCGCGCAGGGGAAGCTGGCGGTGGGGACCGGGTGCACGGTGGCGTTCTTCGCGGTGTTCATCGGGTTCGCGCTGGTCTTCATGGGGGTGGCGCACTTCTTCTTCTCGGTGGCGGACGGGACTGTTGCGCCGTGAGTGTCGGTTGAGGCCGTGGGCTTCTGCGGGCCGGTGTGGGCTGGTCGCGCAGTTCCTCGCGCCCCCGGGGTATTGATCTGATGGAGTGTCAGTTAATCTGCTTCTCCATGGCCGTCGATGGGCGCACCGTTGCCGAAGCCGTTGCCGCCCGGTGGGGGGACCACCGGCCGGGGCTGTGGTTCGAGGAGTCGGTGCTGACGCACCACGAGGTGGCCGGCGGGGCCGCTGCCCGCGCGGCCCTGTTCAGGGAACTGCTGCCTGCCGGGGCCGTGCCCCACGTCGGGGTCCTCCTCGACAACACCCCCGAGTTCGCGCTCTGGTTGGGGGCCGCCGCGCTCGCCGGGGCCGCCGTCGCCGGGGTGAACCCGACCCGCCGGGGGCCCGAGCTCGCCCGGGACATCCTGCACACCGAGTGCCCCGTCCTCGTCACCGAGCGGGCCCGACTGCCGCTCCTCGCCGGGCTCGAACTGCCCGGCGTCCGCGTCCTCGTCACCGACGAGCCGGAGTACGGCGCTCTTCTCGCCCCTTACCTCGGTGCCTTTCCCGACGCCTCCCGGGCCGCCCCCGAGGACCGGATCCTGCTCTACTTCACGTCCGGCTCCACCGGCGCCCCGAAGGCCGCCCTCTGCTCGCAGGGGCGGCTCGCGGCGGCCGGGCGGTCGCTCGCCGGGCAGTTCGGGGTCCGGCCCGACGACGTGCACTACGTCTGCATGCCGATGTTCCACGGCAACGCCGTGATCGCCGACTGGGCGCCCGCGCTGGTGGCTGGCGCCGGGGTGGCGTTACGGCGGCGGTTCTCGGCGTCGGGCTTCCTGGCGGACGTGCGGCGGTACCGGGCCACCTACTTCACCTATGTCGGCCGCGCGGTGCAGTACGTACTCGCCACCGAGCCGCGCGCCGACGACCGGGACAACCCGCTGCGGCTCGGGTTCGGGACGGAGGCCGGGGCCGTGGACGCGGCGGCCTTCGAGGAGCGGTTCGGGGTGCGGCTGGTCGAGGGGTACGGGTCCTCGGAGGGCGGGGCGGCGATCCAGTGGTCGCCGGGGACGCCGGCCGGGGCGGTGGGGCGGGCGGCGCCGGGGCTCGTCGTACTCGACCAGGAGTCGGGGGAGGAATGCCCGCCGGCCGTCTTCGACTCCGGGGGAAGGCTGCTGAACGGGGAGGCGGCGATAGGGGAGTTGGTGAACCGGGCGCCGAATCCGTTCGAGGGGTACTGGCGGAACCCGGCGGCGGAGGCGGAGCGGCGCAGGGGAGGGTGGTACTGGACCGGGGACCTCTTCTACCGGGACGCGGCGGGATACCTGTACTTCGCCGGGCGTACCGACGACCGGATCCGGGTCGACGGGGAGAACCTGGCCGCCGCGGTGATCGAGAACATCGTGGCCCGCTACGAGGGTGCGGAGGCCGTCGCCGTGTACGGGGTGCCGGACCCGGTGACCGGGGACCAGGTGATGGCGACCGTGGCCGGGCGGTTCGACCCGCTGGACTTCGCCGAGTTCCTGCTGGCCCAGCCCGACCTGGGGACGAAGATGGCGCCCCGGTTCGTGCGGGTGGTGGACCGGATGCCGGTGACGGCGACCAACAAGATCCAGCGGGCGGCCCTGCGGAGGGAAGGGGTGCGGTGTGCCGACCCCGTGTGGTGGCGGCCGCCGGGGGAGCGGACGTACCGCAGGCTGACTCCGGAGGACGCCGAAGGGCCCCTCGTGTCCACGAGAGGCCCTTCATCTGTGCGCCGCCAGGGACTCGAACCCCGGACCCGCTGATTAAGAGTCAGCTGCTCTAACCAACTGAGCTAGCGGCGCATGACCCATGCCGACCGTTCGAATCGTCTCTCGACTGGTTCGTCCGGCTGGCGACGAAGAAAATACTACCTGGTCCGGCGGGGTGCTTCCGACCACCGCCGGGGTGACCCAGGGCTGTCCGGCGGATCAAGCCGCAGACGCGGGGTCCGGCACGTCCTCCCCCGGAGGGGGTACCCCCAGCGGCGCTGTCGTCACTCCCCGACGTCCCCCAGCCTCCGGCCGGGAGGTGCCCCCACCGCGCCGGCTCCCTCCTCCGCCTTGCAGCCGGAGGCACCAGACCCCGCTCACCTCGGCACGTAGTCGCCGCTGCTCTCCTGCGACTTGATCCGCCGGACAGCCCCTAGATGGCCAGGGAGAGCAGCAGGGGAGCCGCGCTGCGGTTCAGGGTGTCGGCGGCCTGGCGGAGACGGTGGGCGTGCTCGACCGGGAGGGAGAGGGCGAGGCAGCCCACGGCCGAGCCGGCGGTGATCGGGACCGCGGCGCACACCGTGCCGATCGCGTACTCCTGGAGGTCCAGGACGGGGACCGTCGGCGGCTGTGCCTCCAGGCGGGAGAGCAGCAGCTTGTCGCTGGTGATGGTGCGCGAGGTGAGGCGGGCCATCTTGTGCCGGGAGAGGTGGTCGCGGCGGGCGTTGTGGTCGAGCTGGGTGAGCAGGCTCTTGCCGATCGCGGTGGCGTGCGCGGAGGAGCGGAAGTCCACCCACTCGTTGACCGCGGGGGTGGTCGGGCCGGCGGCGTACTGGCCGATCTTCACCTCGCCGTCGACGTAACGGCTGAGGTAGACGGCGGCGCCGACCGAGTCGCGCAGCCGGTCGAGGGTCTGCTGGAGCTGCTCGCCGAGGGCCTGCTCCCGCTCGTGCGCCGAGCCGAGCCGGCGCAGGGTCTCGCCGGTCACGTACGCGCCGTCGGTGACCTGCTCGACGTAGCCCTCGCGGCGCAGCATCCGCAGCAGCGCGGTCAGCCGCTCGGGACCGAGGCCGGTCCTGCGGGCCAGTTCGGTGTCGGTGACGCCGGTGGCGTGCCCCGCCACCGTCTCCAGGACGCGAAGGGCGTCCTGGGCGGAGTGGTACGGGGCGGTCGGCTCGTGCATCAGCGCCACGGTGGTCCCCCTGTGCTCGCTCGGCGATACTGCTTCGGCAGCACTGCTTGGGCCGCGATCCGGACAGCGGATCCTCTCCACGATAACGGGCAAGCACCGGAAACGGAGGGGGTGTTGGCGAGATTCCAGTGCTCTCAACTGCGGAAAAGACCCTCTGGCATATGCCAGCGGAATGAACCATGGCCCGGTCGGCCCGCCGGACCTCGGGTGATCGAGCGTTCACTTCCTGTAGTCATGGCACGGTGTGGGGAAATTTCTACGGCGCCGGCGGTGGAAATATCTACAGCACCGCGCTGAGGAACTCCCGGGTCCGCTCGTGCTCGGGCTCGCTGAAGATCCGCTCCGGCGGGCCCGCCTCGATGACCCGCCCCGAGTCGAACATCAGGACCTGGTCGGAGATGTCCCGCGCGAAGTTCATCTCGTGGGTCACACAGAGCATGGTGATGTCGGTGGTGCGCGCGATGTCCCTGAGCACGTCGAGGACGCCCGCGACCAGCTCCGGGTCGAGCGCCGAGGTCACCTCGTCGAGGAGCAGCACCTTCGGCCGCATGGCCAGCGCCCGCGCGATCGCCACCCGCTGCTGCTGTCCGCCGGAGAGCCGGGTCGGCCGCTCGTCGGCCTTGTCGGCGAGGCCCACCAGGTCGAGCAGCTCCCGGGCGCGCGCCTCCGCCTCGTCCTTGGGCAGGCCGAGCACGGTCACCGGGGCCTCGGTGACGTTGCGCAGCACGCTCATGTTCGGGAACAGGTTGAACTGCTGGAACACCATCCCGATCTGCTTGCGGACCTCCCGCCGCTCCTTCTCGGACGCCGGGAAGAGCCGCTGCCCGTCGACGGTGATGGTGCCGGTGTCCGGCTTGGTCAGGGTCATCAGCAGCCGCAGGATCGTGGTCTTGCCGGAGCCGGACGGCCCGATCAGGGTGACGTGCCGGCCCGTCTGCACGGCGAGGTCGAGCCCGTCGAGGACGGTGTTGTCCCCGAACCGCTTGGTCACCCCCTCCAGGCGGATCAGCTCCGTGGCTGCGGTACCGGTCGTACTCGGCTGCTTGCTGGTGTCAACGGACAAGGCGACGCTCCAGGGTGCGCAGGAGAAGGGAGGCGAGGTAGGAGATGACGATGAAGGCGACGCCGATCACCGTCACCGGCTCGGTGAACTGGAAGTGCTGCTGGGAGAAGAGCCGGGCCTGGCCGAGCATCTCCAGGACGGTGATCGACATCAGGATCGGCGTGTCCTTGAGCATCGAGATCACGTAGTTGCCGAGCGGCGGCACCACCCGGCGCACCGCCTGCGGCAGGATGACCGCGAACCAGGTCCGCCGCGTGGGCAGGCTCAGCGCGGTGGCGGCCTCCCACTGCCCGACCGGCACCGCCTCGATACCGGCCCGGTAGACCTGCATGGTGTACGTCGAGTAGTGCAGGCCGATCGCGAAGACCCCGGTGGTCAGCGCGGAGAACGTCAGCCCCCACTCGGGCAGCACGTAGAAGAGGAAGAACAGCTGCACCAGCAGCGGGGTGTTGCGCACGAACTCGGTCACCACCCCGACCGGCCAGCGCACCCACCGCGTGGGCGTCCGCATCAGCAGCGTCCACACCAGCCCCAGCGAGAACGAGATCAGCGAACCGAGCGCCAGCGCCTCCAGGGTGACCCACAGGCCGTCCCAGAAGTGCGGCATGAACTCCCGTACGGCACTCCAGTCCCACGTCACACGACACCACCGACCCCGGTCGTCTCCCTGCGCTTCACCGCACGCGCCTCACGTTCCGTCCCCGGCGCCTTGCCGATGCCGGCCTTCAGCCGCTTCTCCAGACCGCGCATCAGCCGGGTGATGACGAACGCGATCACGAAGTAGATGAGCAGCAGGTACGTGTAGATGTGGGCGCTCTCCTGCAGCGCCAGCCGCACCAGGTTCCCGCTGAAGGCGAGGTCGCCCATGCCGGTGATGGACACCAGCGCGGTGCCCTTGAGCAGCTCCACGAGCAGGTTGCAGTAGGACGGGATCATCTCCGGCACCGCCTGCGGCAGCAGGATCAGCCGCAGCCGTTGCCAGGGCGTGAAGCTGAGCGCGATCCCGCCCTCCTTCTGCGCCGGGTCGACCGCGTTGAGCGCCCCGCGCACGATCTCCGATCCGTACGCGCCGTACGTCAGGCCGAGCGCGAGCGTCCCCGCCCACATCGGCACCAGCTGCCAGCCGAAGGCGACCGGCAGCACGAAGAACACCCAGAAGATCATCACCAGCGCCGAGGTGCCGCGGAACACCTCGGTGTAGAGACCGGCGAGGAACCGGACGATCCAGAGCCGGTGCGTCCGGGCCACGCCCACCACCAGCGCCACGGCCGTCATCAACAGCCCGCTGAGCACCAGCAGCTGGACGGTCGTCCAGACCCCCTTGAGTACGAGGTCCCACAGTCCCGAGGTCATCCGCTCTTCCCTCCCCCGCACAGCTCCTTCGCCGTCAGGTCGGTCATCTCGGCCTCGGTGAAGCCGAACGGGCGCAGGATCCGCGCCAGTTCGCCGCTCTTCTTCAGCTTGTGCAGCTCCACGTTGAAGGCGTCCCGCAGCCTCGTCTCCGCCGACCGGAACGCGAACGCGCCCCCGTCGACCTGCGGTTTGCCGCCCACGAGCGGGGTGAACGGCTTGGTCGCCCCGGCCTTGGCGGACTTCTTGACGACGTCGCGGACGGTGACCGCGGTCCCGGCGAACACGTCGACCCGCCCCGCCTCCACGGCGTTCAGCCCGGCGACCTGGTCCGGCACGATCAGGATGTCGCTCTGCCTGTAACCGGCCTCGACCGCGTGCTGGATCTGGGCGTAGCCCGTCCCCGTGGCGAACTTGGCCCTCTTCGCGACGACGTCCTTGTAGTCGTGCAGCCCCTTGGGATTGCCCTTCCGCACGACGAACGAGTCGAGCATCTGGTAGTCCGGATCCGCGAAGATCACCTGCTCGCACCGCTCGGGGGTGACGTACATCCCGGCGGCCACGACGTCGAACTGCTGCGAGTTCAGCCCGGGGATCAGCGAACCGAACTCGGTCGGCACCGGCTGGACCCGGTCCACCCCGAGCCGTTTGAAGATCGCCTTGGCCAGCTCCGGCGCCTCACCGGTCAGGTGCCCGTCCTTGTCGATGTACCCGAAGGGGATCTCACCGGCTATGCCGAGCCGTACGACACCCTGGGCGCGCAGCCGTTGCAGCAGATCGCCGCCGTCGGTGCCGGCCGCGTCGGCCACGCGCGTACAGCCTGCGGCGCCGAACGCGCCGAGTGCGCCGACCGCGGCGGCACCCGCGAGAACGGCCCGCCGACTGTGTCTGGATTCGTACCCTGATGTGTCTGATTCGTTCCCGAGTGGTGGAGCCATGGCGGCGCGGCTACCCGACCCCAACCGACTTATGCACCATGGAAGGCATGACCGAACGATTCATCGAAGTCTCGCTGGTCAGCCGCGGTGTCACCGCCAAAGCCCGGCTCCTGGACGACCGCGCGCCCGTCACCTGCGCCGCCGTCTGGAACGCCCTGCCGCTGTCCGGCGACGTCTACCACGCGAAGTACGCCCGCAACGAGATCTACGCCCTTTTCCCGCCGTTCGCCCCGACGGAACCGCCCCTGGAGAACCCGACGGTCACTCCCATCCCCGGCGACCTCTGCTACTTCTCCTTCGCCGGCACGGAACTGGCCACGAAGGCCTACGGCTACGACCGCGAGGTACACCCCGGCACCACCCTGGTCGACCTCGCCCTCTTCTACGAACGCAACAACCTGCTGCTCAACGGGGATGTGGGGTGGGTACCGGGGATCGTGTGGGGTCAGGTGACGGAGGGCCTGACGGAGATCGCCGCCGCCTGCAACGACCTGTGGCGCAACGGTGCGGCGGGGGAACGACTGGAGTTCCGGACCGCCTGAGCCCCTGCCTCCGGTGCGGCACCGCCGCATGTGGTGTTCCGCCGCGACGGCGCTGAGCCGCGACGGCGTTGTCCGGCGGTGCCGAACCCCCCGTGGCCGTCGCACCGCTCGCTGGTCTCCCGGGGCGCTGTCACTCCTTGCCCCCGGCGCTGCCGGTCCTTCTCTTCCGCCGCCACGGCGCTGGGCCGCGACGGCGTTGTCCGGCGGTGCCGAACCCCCCGTGGCCGTCGCACCGTTCGCTGGTCTCCCGGGGCGCTGTCACTCCTTGCCCGCGGCGCTGCCGGTCCTTCTCTTCCGCCGCGACGGCGCTGAGCCGCGACGGCGTTGTCCGGCGGTGCCGAACCCACCGTGGCCGTCGCACCGTTCGCTCGTCTCCCGCGGTGCTGTTCGCTCTTCTCCTGCGAGGTGCTTCTTCTCCGCCGCCACGGCGCTAGGCCGCAACGGCGCTGCCCGGCGGTGCCGAGGCCACCCCCGCCTCGTACAGGGCGTGGGACGCGCGCAGGACCAGGTCGTCGTGGTGGCGGGCGGCCACGATCTGCAGGCCGACGGGGAGTCCGTCGGTGTCCGTTCCGACCGGGACCGTCGCCGCCGGCTGCTGGGTCAGGTTGAAGGGGTAGGTGAAGGGGGTCCAGCCTGTCCAGCGGCGGTGGCCCGAGCCCTTGGGCACCTCCAGGCCCGCCTCGAACGCCGCGACGGGGAGGGTGGGGGTGACGAGGATGTCGTACGACTCGTGGAAGCGGCCCATCCGGCGGCCCAGGTCCATCCGGACGTCCACCGCGGCGAGGTAGTCCAGCGCGGACAGCCTGGCGCCGGTCCCGCAGATCTCCCGCAGCCCCGGGTCGAGCGACGTGCGCTGCTCGGGGGAGAGACGCTGCGTCACCCGGGCGGCACCGGCGAACCACAGCGCGTGGAAGGCCTCCACCGGGTCGCTGAAGTCCGGGTCGGTCTCCTCGACGTACGCCCCGAGTTCCGCGAGGCCCGTCACCGCCCGCCGTACCGCCGCCGCGACCGCCGGACGCACCGCGACCTGACCGCCCAGCGTCGGCGAGAAGGCCACCCGGAGGCCGCGGACGCCTCCGTCCAGCCCCGCCACGAAGGAGCACGGCGCCGGACCGAGGGCCGACCAGTCGCGGGCGTCCGGCGTCCCGATCACGTCCAGCATCAGCGCCGCGTCGGCCGCGTCCCGGGTCATCGGGCCCACGTGGGACAGCGTGCCGAAGGCGCTCGCGGGGTAGAGCGGGACACGGCCGTACGTCGGTTTCAGGCCGAAGATCCCGCAGAACGCGGCCGGGATGCGCACGCTGCCGCCGCCGTCCGTGCCGAGGGAGAGCGGGCCCGCGCCCAGGGCCACCGCCGCCGCGCTGCCGCCGCTCGAACCGCCCGCGGTGCGCGAGGGGTCGTACGGGTTGCGGGTGACCCCGGAGAGCGGGGAGTCGGTCACGCCCTTCCAGCCGAACTCGGGGGTGGTGGTCTTGCCGACGAACACCGCGCCGTGCTCGCGCAGCCGGGCGACGGACGGCGCGTCCTCGTCCCAACTCCCGTTCTCCGGGATCGTCTTCGAGCCGCGCAGGGTCGGGTGGCCGCGCATGAGGAGGATGTCCTTGACCGTCACCGGGACGCCGTCGAGCAGACCCGTCGGCTCGCCCCGCCGCCACCGCTCCTGCGACGCCCTCGCCTGCGCCAGGGCGTCCTCCTCGGTGAGCCGGACGAAGGCGTTGACCTCCGGCCCGATCCGCGCCGCCCGGTCCAGGACCGCCCGGACCGCCTCCACCGGCCCGAACTCGCCCTTGCGATAGCCGTCGAGGAGTTGCCGGGCGGTGAGGTCGGTGAGCTTCATGGGCCCCTCCCGAGGGTCAGTGACCGCGCACGTATCCGCGCTTCTTGTCGACCACGTTCAGCAGAGATCTGCCCGCCGCCCACCGCTCGTACAACTCCAGGAACTGGGTGCCCAGTTCGTCCCGCCAGCCGACCGTGTCCCCGCTCATGTGGGGGGAGACCAGCAGGCCCGGCACGTCCCACAGCGGGCTGTCGGCGGGCAGCGGCTCGGTCGCGAAGACGTCCAGGGCCGCGGCGGCGATCCAGCGCCGGGACAGCGCCCGCACCAGCGCCTCCTCGTCGACCAGCTGACCCCGGCCGACGTTGATGAAGCAGGCCGACGGCTGCATCACACCGAAGCGGTGCGCGTCGAACATGCCGTACGTCTGCTCGGTCAGCGGCGCGGCCGCGATCACCCAGTCCGCGCGGGACATCAGCCGGTCCAGGTCGTCCGGGCCGTGGATGCCGGTACGCGGGACCCGGCCGACGAGGGCCGTGGTGATGCCGAGCGCCTTGAGGGTGCGGACGATCGCCCGGCCGATCGGCCCGGTGCCGACCACGCACGCGCGCGTGCCGGCCACCCGGCGCGCCTCGCGGTGCCGCCAGGTCCGCTCCCGCTGGAGGTCCAGGGTCCGCGGCAGGTCCTTGGCGACGGCCAGCACCAGCGCCGACACGTACTCGGCGATGGGCGCGTCGAAGATCCCGCGCGCGTTGGTGACGACCGTGTCGGACGCGGCCAGCTCCGGGCACATCAGATGGTCGACACCCGCGCTCGCCGTGTGCACCCAGCGCGGCCGGGGCCCCTCGCCCGGCCAGGCCTCGCGGACGGCGTGCGAGGCGAAGTCCCAGACGAGGAGGACGTCCGCCTCCGGCAGCCGGGCCGCCAGGTCCGCCGCGTCCGTGTGCACGATCCGGGCGCGGCCGGTGAGCCTGCCCAGCCGCGGGGGCGGGTCGGCGTCGAGGACCAGCAGAGTGGGCACGGGCGGTGTCATTCGGGGCGGTCTCCCGGTGTCCGACAGCGTCTGACGTGGGCGGACGGAACGTCTCGAAGGTGCGGATTGACCACGCTGGCACCCGAACCTACCTTCGTCAACACGGGCGTATCCGTCGACCGTTGCCCCTCGATCTCCCACATGAGGCCGGTGACCTCCCATGGACGTCTCCTTTCTGGGCGGACCTCGTCCCCAGCGTGGCATCGGCGTCGTGGCGCCGTTCGACTTCGCGCTCGACCGCGAGCTGTGGCGCTGGGTGCCGGACGACGTCTCCCTGCACCTGACCAGGACACCGTTCGTACCGGTCGAGGTCGGTCTCGACCTGGCCCGGCTGGTCAGCGAGCACGAGACGCTCGGCGAGGCGGTGCGGGCGCTGACCGCGGTCGCGCCCGAGGTCGTCGCCTACGCCTGCACCTCCGGCAGCTTCGTCGGCGGCATCGCGGGCGAGCGCGCGATGTGCGAGGCGATGACCCGCTCCGGCGCCGTGCCCGCCCTCACCACCTCCGGGGCGCTGCTCGACGCGCTGACCGAGCTGGGCGTACGGCGGCTGGCGCTGGTCACGCCGTACACGGTCTCGGTGACCCGGGTCCTGGAGGAGTACGTCGCGGAGGCGGGCGTACGGGTCGCCGGCTGCGCGTTCATGGGGCTGACCCGGCACATCTGGCAGGTGCCGTACCGGGACGTGGTGGCCATGGCACGGCAGGCGGTACGGCCCGGGGCCGCCGACGCCCTGTTCATCTCCTGCACCAACCTCGCCACCTACGAGGTCATCCCCCAGCTGGAGGCCGAGCTGCGGATACCCGTCCTGTCGGCCAACCAGGTCACGATGTGGGCGGCGCTGCGCAGGCTGGGTACCCGAGCGGTGGGCCCTTATCAGGCGCTGATCCGTCACCAGGACGAATCGGCGTCGTCCGGTCAGTGGCCCGTACTGCCGGAAGAACAGCAGGAAGGGTGGACATGACAGCGCTCGGAATCCTCTATCCGGGGCACTCCGCGGAGGACGACTACCCCCGTATCGAACAGCTCCTCGGCAGCGACATCCGGGTGGACGTCGTCCACACCGACATCGGCGAGGACGCGCACCGGGTGGACGCGCTGCGCGAGATGGGGTCCGAGGAACGGCTGGCCGCCGGGGTGGCGGAGCTGCGGCTCGCGGGCGCCGACGCGGTGGTGTGGGCGTGCACCAGCGGCAGCTTCGTGTACGGCTGGGAGGGCGCCCAGCAGCAGGTCCGCGCGCTCGCCCGGGCGGCCGGGATGCCGGCGTCGTCCACGTCCTTCGCGTTCGTGCACGCGGCGCGGGAGCTGGGGGTGCGGCGGGTGGCGGTCGGCGCGACCTACCCCGACGACGTGGCGGCCCTCTTCGCCGACTTCCTGCGGGCCGGAGGCCTGGAGGTGACCGGCGTGCGGTCCTCGGGGATCGTGACCGCGGCGGAGGTCGGGACGTGGGGGGAGGAGGAGGTGCTCACGCTCGCGCGGGCGGCCGACGACTCCGGCGCGGAGGCGGTGCTCCTTCCGGACACGGCACTGCACACGGCGGCGCACATGCCCCTGCTGGAGAAGGCCCTCTCCAAGCCGGTGCTCACGGCGAACCAGGTGACCGTCTGGGAAGGCCTCCGCCTGGCGGACCGCCGGGTGAACGCTCCCGCCCTCGGCGCCCTCTTCACCCGCGAACCAATCGTCCAGGCCTGACGGTCCCACCGCACCAGGGGGCTCCGCCCCCTGGACCCCCGAAAGCCCTCGCCCACCCACCACCCGACTCGGTCGGCTGGAACGTGAGGAGGGGGGCCTCGGCGGGCTGAAGGGTCGGACCTCCGCGCTCATCCACCCGCCCGACTCGGTCGGCTGGAACGCGAGGAGGGGGGAGGCTCGCGTCGTGGTGCGACTGCGGCTGGGTGGGGGCTGGTCGCGCAGTTCCCCGCGCCCCTTGGTCGGCTGCACCGCCCGGCGCCGAAAAGTGCCGGCAGGCTTGTCCGTCACCCACGGCGCAGGAATAAACGGAGACCTCCTCCTGTTAACGCCCCTCAGGACAGCTCACGGCCGTAAAACAGGAGGCTCACACCGTGTCGGCAGACGAGATCCGGGGCATCACGCACGGGACCGCCCCCGTCCCCCTCTCCGTACTGGACCTGGTGACGGTCGGCACCGGCAGTACCGCCACCGACGCCCTGCGCACCAGCGCGGACCTCGCGCGGCTCACCGAGGCGCGCGGTTTCCACCGGTACTGGGTCGCCGAGCACCACTCGATGCCCGGCGTGGCCTCCTCCTCGCCCGCCGTGATCCTCGCCAACCTCGCCGCCCACACGGAGCGGATCCGGCTCGGGTCGGGCGGTGTGATGCTGCCCAACCACGCGCCGCTCGTGATCGCCGAGCAGTTCGGGACGCTGGAGGCGCTGGCGCCTGGGCGGATCGACCTGGGCCTCGGGCGGGCGCCGGGGACCGACGGCGCCACCGCCGCCGCCCTGCGCCGGACCCAGACGCTCAACGAGGGCGCCGACGACTTCCCGCAGCAGCTCGCCGAGCTGATCCGGTTCCTGGACGACGACTTCCCGGACGGGCATGCGTACCGGAGGATCCACGCGATCCCGGGGCCGGTGCAGAGCACGACCCCCGGCGGTGTGCAGTCGCCGCACCGGCCGCCGGTCTGGCTGCTCGGCTCCTCCGGGTTCAGCGCCCGGCTGGCCGGCATGCTCGGGCTGCCGTTCGCCTTCGCGCACCACTTCTCCGCGCAGAACACCGTCCCGGCCCTCGACCTGTACCGCGAGTCCTTCAGCCCGTCCGCCGTCCTCGACGAGCCCTACGCCCTCATCGGCGTCTCCGTCCTCGCCGTGGACGAGGAGCGCGAGGCGCAGCGGCAGGTGCGGGCCGGTGCGGTGAACATGCTGCGGCTGCGCACCGGACGGCCGGGGCTGTTCCCGGACCCGGACGACGTCGAGAAGCACGAGTTCTCCCCGATGGAGGAGGAGTTCGTGCACTCCTGGACCGCCAACATCGTGCACGGCACCGCCGACGAGGTCCGCGCCGGCCTCGACGACCTGCAGAAGCGCACCGGCGCCGACGAGCTGATGCTCACCACGCACGCCCACCGCGGCGAGCTGCGCCTGCGCTCCTACGAACTGGTCGCCGACGCCTACGGCTTGCCGACCGGGGTGTCCGCGTAGGTCCTGGTGTCCAGCAGCTCGGAGATGCGATCCGCCGTCACCGGCCGGGAGTAGAGCCACCCCTGGCCGGTGTCGCAGCCGATGTGACGCAGTCGGGAGGCCTGCGCCGAGGTCTCGACGCATTCGGCGGTGACGGTGAGGCCGAGGCGGTGGGCCAGCTGGATCATCGCCTCGACCACGACCTCGTCCGCCGGGTTCGGGCGGTCGCCCGGGTCGTCGTACTGGAAGCCCCTCACGAAGGAGCCGTCCAGCTTGAGGACCGAGACCGGGAGGCGGCTGAGGTAGGCGAGGTTCGAGTAGCCGGTGCCGAAGTCGTCGATGGCGATGCGCACCCCCATGTCGCTGAGGGCCTGGAGGGCCTGGAGCGGGCGCCCCGCCGAGCCCATGACCGCCGACTCCGTCAGCTCCAGCTGGAGCAGGTGCGGAGCCAGCCCGGTCTCCGCGAGGGTCTCGGCGACGTCCGCGACCAGGTCCGAGTCCCAGACCTGACGGACCGCGACGTTGACGCTGACGAAGATCGGCGGCTCGCCGGGGTGGTCCAGCTGCCAGCGGCGGGCCTGCCGGCAGGCCGTGGTCAGGGCCCAGCGGCCGAGCGGGACGATCGAGCCGTCCTCCTCCGCCAATCCGATGAACCGATTCGGCGTTAGTGTGCCGAACTCCGGATGGTGCCAGCGGACCAGGGCCTCGACCCCGCTGAGCCGGCCGTCCCCCATGCCCACCAGCGGCTGGTACTCGAGCACGAACTCGCCGCGCTCGATGGCCGGGCGGAGGGTGGAGGAGAGCGCCTGCCGGGTCACCAGGTGGGCGTTGCGCTCCGGGTCGAACAGCGTCCAGCGGGACTTGCCGTCGGCCTTCGCCCAGTAGAGCGTCGTGTCGGCGGCCTGCATCAGACCGGTGGCGGTGGTGCCGGCGGCGTGCCGCTCCACCACCCCGATCGACGCCGACAGCGACAGCCGCTGGCCGGCCAGGTCGAACGGCGCCTGGAGAGCCGCCAGCGCCGACTCGGCCAGATCGGCCAGCTGCTCCGTGCCCGTCGAGTCCTCGACCAGCAGGGCGAACTCGTCCCCGCCGAGCCGGGCCACCAGCGGCGCGCCGGCCCGCGCGAAGCCGGCCTCGTCGGCGACCCGGGTCAGCCGTTCGGCGACGGCGGCCAGCAGACGGTCGCCGACCCGGTGGCCGAGGGTGTCGTTGACCGCCTTGAAACCGTCGAGGTCCAGGTAGCACAGGCCGATCCGGCCGGTGCCGCTCTGCTCGTACGACTCCGCCTCCAGCGCCGCCGTCAGCCGCTCGAAGAACAGTGTCCGGTTGGGCAGCCGGGTCACCGGATCATGCATCTGCAAGTGCCGCAGCCGGGCCTGGAGTTCGCGACGGGCGCTGATGTCCGAGACCGAGATCAGCACACCCGGCACGTCCCTGGCCAGCGGGGCGATGGTGACCTGGGCCCAGACCGAGTGCCCGTCGGGGTGTTTCAGCCGGCGGGTGCAGCGCAGCCTGGCCTGCCGGCCGCGCAGTACCTCGCGGTAGGCGTGCCAGGTACGGGCGTCGGAGGCCAGGTCCAGCAGGTCCGCGGCGGTCCGCCCGGGCAGCCCGGCCTGGTCGGCGCCGATCAGGATGGCGAACGCCTCGTTGGCGGCGGTGACCAGCCCCTCGCGGTCGACCACGGCCATGGGCAGCGCGGCGGCCGCGAAGGCGTGCTCGTAGGTCGTCGGTTCTGTCTTCTCGTCTGTCTTCTCGTACGACTTCCGGTAGGTGTTGTCACTCTCTGTGACGGCGGACCGGTCGAGGTCTGCCGCGGGCGTCGGCCCTTCGGACGTTCCGCTCACCGCTCGCTCCCGCAGTGCACTCGATCTCTGTCCGTGCAGGAAAGTGTGCCGATCATAGAGGCTGGCCCGAGGGCCTTCCAGCCACTGTCCAGTGTCCCCGATGAACCGGCGATTCTGACAGATCGTTTCTGCCCGCACCTGGACGGGTTCTTGGGGCGCGCGACCACTTGTGACGTTCCGTTAGCGTCCCGGGGTGTCGGCCGTTCGGGTCTGCCTGTGGTGAGCAGGTGGTTCCTCACCCTTCTGGTGCAGATAAACAGGTCATAAGGTGACAAACTCAAAGAGGCTGGGTGCGGTGTCCCGCGAACCGCCCCCGGAGGTCCTTCCGTGCCGCGTGTCCTGCTGCGCAGTTCCGCCGCCGTGTTCACCACGATGTCGGCGCTCGTCGCAACGACGATCCTGACCGGGCCGTCGGCCGCCGAGCCGTTCTCCACGGCCCCCTGCGCCCTGCACCGCACCGACGCGCACCACTCCGAGGGCGTCGACACCTGGAACCCCGACTACACGCGCCCCACCCATCCGCTTTCGGCCGTGATGGTGTTCCTCTCCTTCCCGGACGCGACCCCGCAGACCACGCCCGCGGAGCTCGCCGCCGACCACTTCCCGGCCACCAGCCGCTACTACGAGCAGGCCTCCTACGGAAAGTTCACCATCCGCCCGCACCCGCTCACCCACTGGCTGCGGATGCCCCGGCCCTCGGTCGACTACGGCATGAGGCGCGACTGGAGCATCCCGCTGCGGGCCGCCTACCTGCGGGACGCGTTCGCGGCGGCCGATCCCGAGGTCGACTTCTCGCGCTACGACGTCGTGTACCTCGTCGCCGACCCGGACGCGCCCGGCGTCGACTCCGACGCCACGAAGGTGGTCAACCTCGACACCCCGGTGCACGTGGACGGCATCGACGTCCGCCGGGTCGTCACGGTCTTCGAGAAGCACCCGCCGGACCGGCTGGTTCTCGCCCATGAGACCGGGCACGTCTTCGACCTCCCCGACCTCTACCACCGCCCGGTGGACGGCAAGGGCGACTGGGACACCTACGTCGGCGACTGGGACCTCATGGGCAGCCAGTTCGGTCTCTCCCCGGACCTCTTCGCCTGGCACAAGTGGAAGCTCGGATGGCTGGATCCGCGCCAGGTGGTGTGCGTCCGGGGGAGCGCGCCGACCCGGCTGACCCTGGAACCGCTCTCCGCCGGGCCGGGTGTGCCCGCGCAGGGCGACGCGGGCGGCGAAGCCTTCGGGCTCGGCGACGGCGCCAAGCTGGCGGTGGTGCGCACCGGGCAGGACACCGCGCTGGCCTTCGAGGCGCGCGACGCGTCCGGCAACGACAGCGCGGCCTGCCGGCAGGGCATCCTCGTCTACCGGGTCCGCGACGGGGCGGCCTCCGGCAGTGGGCCGATCGAGGTGATCGACGCCCATCCGCACACCGAGGCGTGCTGGGAGAACTCGGTCTACCCGCCGCTGGCCGATGCCCCGGTCGCCCTCGGTGAGAGCTTCACCGTGCCGGGGGACGGTGTGCAGGTGGCGGTGGAGGGGCGGACGGCGTCCGGCGCCTGGAACGTGAAGATCACGCCGGCCAAGCCGGACTGAACCCTGCCGACGAAAAGACGAAGGCCAAGCTCACAGGAGCTTGGCCTTCACCTACTTCGCGTGCGCCGCCAGGGACTCGAACCCCGGACCCGCTGATTAAGAGTCAGCTGCTCTAACCAACTGAGCTAGCGGCGCCTGCTGACGTCGTAGACCTTAGCACCCTGATCGGCGGGAGGAAAAATCGATATGCGGACGGCCGAGCGGGCCGCGCGGACGGCCGCCCAGAGCAGGATCTCGGGGCCCGGAAGCCACGGGTGCCGGGTGTCCGGGGCGACCAGCCAGCGGGTGCCGGCCGGGGCGGCAGAGGGGGCGCCCTGCGGCGCCGGCGCCGGTACGGTCACCGCGTCGCCGGTGCCGTGGCACAGCAGCGGAGGTACGGCCCCGCCGCGGCCGCCCCACTCCTCCCAGCCCAGCAGCGACGGCAGCCGGGCGGCGGTGCCGGGGGCGGCGA
Source organism: Streptomyces sp. NPDC013157 (assembly GCF_042899865.1). Classification (NCBI taxonomy): domain Bacteria; kingdom Bacillati; phylum Actinomycetota; class Actinomycetes; order Kitasatosporales; family Streptomycetaceae; genus Streptomyces; species Streptomyces sp. NPDC013157. Next base: position 264,357 of record NZ_JBIBAK010000010.1, read on the forward strand.
ACAGGAGCATCCGGCCCCGGAAGACCGCGACCGGCCCGGAGCCCGGCCCCTCGTCCCACAGCCGGTCCAGCATGCGGCGGCCGAAGATCGCCGGGGCGTTCACCACGTCGAACACGGTCCCGCAGGGCAGGACGACCGGGGCGTCCGGCCGCTCCTCCCAGAACGCCAGCGTGCTCCGCGGATACGTTCCTGCCGAGGCCAGCCAGGCTGCTCCGTCGGAGGTGACCCCGGCGGCGCAGCCGAGGTCGGCGAGCTCGGCGAGGTCGCCGGGGAAGGTCTCGTACGGTGTGCGGCTCATGGGGAATTGATACCCCTCGTGAACGCCCGCTCGCCGTCAGTTGCGGGAAACCCGGACAGGACCGAACGGAGGGGCGTATCTTGCCCACCCGGCATATGCCATCCGCTAGATCTGCTCGGGTCCCCGCCCTTCCCTCCCTCGCAGCAGGTCCCGGCCGAACTCGACCATCTTCTTCGCGTAGTCCTCGGTCCACTCGGTCCGCTCGGCGATGTCGGCCGGGGTCAGCCGGTCGAAGCGGCGCGGATCGGCAAGCTGGGCGGCGGCCATGGCCTGGAACTCCACCGCCCGGTCGGTGGCCACCCGGAACGCCTGGGTCAGCTCCGTCGCACGGCTCAGCAGCACCCCGGGGTCGTCGATCGACTCCAGGCCGAAGAAGTGCTCGGGGTCGGCGACCGCTTCCACAGGCTCGAAGAGCAGGGGCGCGGGGCGTAGCCGCGGTTCGTTCCGACGCGGCGTGGGCTCCGCCATGTCTGGTCCTCCTCGTACGGTGTCGATGACTACGGTCCGATGACCACCGTCCATTGTCCCGCGCCCGCGCAAGGGGACCCTAAGGCCGGTGGCTGACTCTGTGCTCGCCCAGCTGTGCCAGCACCGCGTGATTCGCCTCCCAGCCGTCCGGGAACTTCACGAGGGTTCCCAGCTGGACCGGTTCTGTGGACGGGTAGTCGTCCAGGAGGTCGGTCACGCCGGCGCGGCAGATCACGATGCAGGCGTGGCGGTGGCGGGAGGCGAGGACGCAGAGGCGGCCCGTCTCCAGGTGGAAGGCGGTGGCGTCGGGGCGGCCGGAGAGCGGGTGGAGGACGACCGTCACGTCGTACTCCCGGCCCTGGAGACGGTTCGCGGTGTCGACGGTGACGTCGGCCACGCCCAGCTCCGCCAGGGCCGCGCGGACGGCCGCCGCCTGGTCCCGGTGGGCGGTGCCGACGGCGATCCGGTCGGCGGTGAGGGGTGCGGGGTCGGGGGAGCGTTCGGAGCGGGCCGCGCCGCCTCGGTCCAGTAGCCGTCGTACCACCGTGGCCACCGCGCGGACCGCCTCCGGGTCGGTGCGCGGGGTGTGCCGGGCGGGCAGTTCCAGCAGGCCCCAGCCGGACTCCGCCGCCTCGTCGATGACCCGGTCGGGCCCGGAGCCGTCGGAGGGGACGGCGAAGGTGAGGCGCCGGTCGCCGGGGCCGGTGCCGCTGCGGAAGGGGGTGTACGGGTAGAACGCGCCGGAGACGAGGGGCGCGGCCGACGCCGGGAGGCGCCAGGAGACCGGGAGGCGGTGCTGGGGCAGGCCCGGGTTGTGGGCGAGGAGGGTGGAGACGGCGGACGCCGACGGGTCGTACGACAGGCCCGCCCACTGCTCGCTGCCCACGATCGCGAACGGGTCCAGCTGGCCGGGGTCGCCCACGAACAGTGCCCGTTCGAACAGGCCGGCCACGGCGAGCAGGGAGTCCGAGCGCATCTGGTACGCCTCGTCGACGATCGCGTGCCGCCAGGGCTCGTCCACCTTCACGTGCGCCCACTTCGCGGCGGTGGACAGCACGACCTGCGTCTCCTTCAGGTCGGCTGCCTTCGCCGACTTGCGGACGCTCGGCAGGTCGTCCAGCGCCTTGTCGTACGGGTCGGCGTCACTGCTGTGCAGGCGGCCGACGGGCAGCTCCGGGTTCTTCTCGGCGAGCCGCAGGACCAGGTCGTCCACCTGCGCGTTCGTCTGCGCGACCACCATCAGGGGGCGGCCCGCCGCCGCGAGTTCCAGCGCGGCGCGGACCACCAGCGTGGACTTGCCGGCGCCCGGCGGGGAGTCGACGACCACGCCCCGGTCGGCGCCGTGCAGGGTGTCGTGGAGGATCGCGGCGGTGGCCTGCGCGGCGGCCGCTGCGGGATCGAAGTCCGTGGTCGTCACAGGATGTCCTCCGGCGTCGCGGTGTCGGCCGCCTCCGCTGCCGCCTCGCCCGGCGGGCCGCCGTGCGTCCACGGGGTGTCCTCCGGGTCGGGCAGCCTGGCGCCGCCGCGCTGCTCGTGTTCGAACAGGGTGAAGACGAGTCGGTCGCCCTTCTCGGGGACCGAGCCCGGCTCGGGTTCCTTGCCGCGGCCCATCTTGTCCAGGACGCGCAGCACCAGCACTCCGTCCGCCTCGTACCCGACGAACTCCGTCGACTGCGGCCTGCCGCCCAGCGAGCGGTACGCCTTGGCGCGCTCGCCCAGCTGCGGCCGGTCCTCCGTGCGCACGGTCAGCAGCGGGCGCGGGCTGGGCCGCTTGCCGTCGCTGTACGCCATGACGACGTCGAGGACCTCTCCGGCGAACGCCTCCCCGGACAGCCGCCGCCCCGCCATCACCAGCGGGTCGTCGAGGGCTTCCTGGGCGTCGAGGCGGGCCTGCTCCCGCTCGCGCGTGGCCAGCTTGTTGGCGGCGGTGACCGCGTCGTCGCGGCGCGGCTGCGGGGGTTCGCCGGCCAGCACCCGGTCGCGGTGACCGGTGAACGACCAGCGGTCGCGCGTCCACCGCTCCTCGACCCGGGCGCCCTCCGGCAGGCCGCGCAGCAGGTCGAGCCCCTGCCAGACCGCGTCCCAGGTGGGCCGGGTACGGCTCTCGACCAGGGCGCGGATCTCCCGCTCGGCGGCGGTGAGGATCAGCAGCCGGTCGTCGGCCTGGAGGCCGTCCTCGGCCCCGGCGAGGGCCGTGCGGGCCCGGTCGTAGCGCTCGAAGGCGGGGGCCAGCAGCCTGTTGTCGAAGGCCGGGTCGGTGGCGGGCCCGGCCGGCGGCCACAGCAACTGCCCGTCGCCGTCCCGCGCCAGCTCGGCCACGCGCGCGGCCGCCGCGCCCGTGCTCCCCTGCGGCGGGGCGATCCAGGCGAGCAGCGCGCCCAGGTGCTGGTCCTCGATGCCGGACTGGCCGGTCGCCCAGTGCCGGGACAGCAGGTCCGTCATGGCGAGGAGCAGGGAGGAGCCGGGGACCCGGGCGCGCTCGCCGAAGTGGGTGAGCCACCGGCCCAGCAACGGCACCCGGGGCGGCGCCGGATAGGGCGCCTCCGGGTCCTGCTCCGCCGTGCGCCGGAACCGCATCGACCGCCCCAGCAGCCGTACGTACTCGATGCCCGCGCGGCCCGGGACGATCAGCTGGGGTGCGTCCGCGCACAGTTCGACCTCGACCTTGACGCGCTTGCCGGTCTCCGGGTCGGTCTCGGTGCGCTCGGCCGCCTCGACGCTGTCGGCGTAGGAGTCCAGGTAGGGCAGGACGACGTCGGCGAGCTCGGCGAGGAAGGCGAACCGCAGGTCGCGGTCGCGCGGCTGGGGTACGACCAGCAGGCGCGGGGCGTCCCGGTCGGTGCCGACCAGGGCCCCGAGCGGGGCACCGGCCTCACCGGCGGTGGTGAGCGGCACGAAGACCAGGGGATGCTCGGCGAGGTGCCGGTGGCGGACGGTCGCGGCGGGCTGCGCGGTGCCCGAGCTCACGGCTTCGAGGCGGGCGAGCGTGGTGATCAGGGACACACGGCCTCCCGCGCACCGCTCAGCGCCTCGGCGCGCAGGGCGGCCGCCCTGCGCAGCGCCGCCACCGCCGGGTCGGCCGGGTCGCCGCTCTCGCCGCGCGCCGCCGACAGCACCTCCTCGACGGTGCTCAGCCCGCCCAGCTCGGCCCGGGCCGCACGCCCCAGCGCGGTCACCTCGTCGGCCGCGCGGGACCGCTGCCGGCAGTGGAAGGCCAGCTCGCAGGCGGACAGGCACTCGGGCGCGTACGTCGCGGGGACGGCGTCCACGGCCGCCGTGAGCTGCTCCTTCGGAAGGTCCGGGGCGAAGCAGGTGCCCTCCGGCAGGGCGTCGGCGATGTCCTGGACGCGGGTGAGCCGGGCCAGCTGGCGGGCGGTGACCGCGCGCTGCTTGCGGACGTCCACGGCGGCGGCGGTCGGCAGGTTGGCGAAGTCCTTGGGGCAGACGAGCAGCACGTCGTGGCGCACGCGCGGGGCCGGGGTGAGCCGGGCCGCGACCTCCTCCAGGGCCAGCACGTACACCGCGGCCTGCCGGGCGGCCGCGCCCACCTTCGCCGGGTCGGCGGAGCCGTCCAGCATCGGGAACGACTTGATCTCCACCACCGTCCAGCTGCCGTCCGGGTGCACGACCACCGCGTCCGGCTCCAGGAACGCGAGCGAGCCGGCGACCTCCAGGGCCAGCATCGGATGGTCGAACAGCGCCCAGCCGCCCGCCTCGACGGCCTCGCGCAGCGCCAGCGCCGTACGGGCCGTGCGCCCCTCGGGCCCGGCCGCGGAAAGGTCCGGCACGGCGGCCCGCTCGGCAGGCTCGGCGCCCGGGTCGAGGTGGGTACGCACCAGCCGCAGCAACTCGGCGCCGCCGTCCGCCTTCACCTTCGCCTCGAAGGCGTTGCCCCGGGTCAGCGCGAACTGCGACTGGCCGAAGGCCGACGGTGAGCCGAGGGCGCCCGCCAGCGCGGACTTGTCCACCCCGGCCCCGTCCAGGATCGCCCGCCGCCTGCACCCCGGGTTCGCGGCGAGCGCCGCGAGGGCACGCGCGTCGAGGGCCTTGGCCGGGACCGCGGGGCCGCGCAGCTCAGCGAGCCGGTGCCGGAGCGCCGTCCCCCGCGTCTGTGGGGGAAGCGTCCGGTTCGGCTGCGGGGGCGAGCCGGGACTCGCGCTGCGCTGGAATTCGCTCACCCGCCGAAGTCTGGCATCCGCCACTGACAATCGGGGAGCCCGCGCCGTCCGAGCGCGCTGCGACGAGGGAGGCGCCCGGGGTGATCCGCACCCTGACGAGATCCGCGACCCGCGTCACGTACGGCGCCAGCAGGTAGCCCACGCCCATCACGAACACGCCCGCGACCGCGTCCAGGAAGTAGTGGTTGGCGGTGCCCATCACGACGATCGCGGTCAGCAGCGGGTAGGCCACGCCGAGCACCTTGGTCACGCGGTTGCCGCCGTGGCGCCACAGCATCACCCCGCACCACAGCGCCCAGCCGCAGTGCAGGCTCGGCATCGCCGCGTACTGGTTGGTCATGCCGCCGAGGCCGCGCGGGGCGCTTGCGTCGCCGCCCCACCAGCCGTACGAGCTGTACCGCGCCATCGTGTCGACGAACCCGTACTGCACGTCCAGCAGCCGGGGCGGGCAGGTGGGCAGCAGGGTGAAGCCGATCAGGCCTATGAACGTGGACGTCATCAGCCAGGTGCGGGCCCGCCGGTACATCTCGGCGCGCTTGCGGAACAGGAAGACCAGGATCACCGGGGTGACCAGGTAGTGCAGCGAGGCGTACCAGAAGTCCGCCGGTACGCCGAGCCACGCCTCGCGCGTGAACAGGCGGTTGAGCGGGTGCTCGGCGTTGAGGTGCAGGGCCTTCTCGATGCGCAGGATCGCCAGGCCGTGGTCGACGGCGGTGCCCGTGTTCCCGCGCGCGAGCAGGCGGCCGGCGGTGTAGCAGCCGTACACCAGCAGGATCAGCGGCAGCTCGGTCCACCAGCGCAGCCGGGTTCGTGCAGCCACCTCGGTGCCCGGTTTCTCGGTCTGCGGCATCCGACTGCCTCCCCCTTCTCGTCCCTGTCCGCGCGGCACCCGGCGGGCCGACCGTGACACTTTACGTTGCGCGTATTCCCGCCCATGCGGGGCGCTCAGCAGTCAAAGACGCGGAGAGCGCGCGCCGGGTTGCCCGCACCCGAGCCCGTTCCCGGCGTGTTCCCAGCCTGGGCGATGATGGAGGTGTCCCGCTCCCGAATTTCTCCCGGAAGGTTCTCCCCCCATGGCACCGCGCATCCTGCTGGCCCGGCACGGACAGACGGAGTGGTCACTGTCCGGCAAGCACACCGGCAGGACCGACGTACCGCTCCTGGAGGAGGGCCGGCGGGGGGCCAAGCTGCTCGGCGAGCGCCTGCACCGGCCGCCGTTCGACGGCCTCGCCGACGCCGAGGTGCGCACCAGCCCGTTGGCACGCGCGCGTGAGACGTGCGAACTCGCCGGCTTCGGCGACCGTGCCGCCCCCTGGGACACGCTGATGGAGTGGGACTACGGGGCGTACGAGGGCCTGACCCCGGCGGAGATCCAGTCCGTCCGCCCCGGCTGGCTGATCTGGCGGGACGGGGTGCCCGGGGGCGAGTCCCTGGCGGAGGTCACCGCACGGGCCGACGAGGCCGTGGCCTGGGCGCGCTCGGCCGACCGCGACGTGCTGATCTTCGCCCACGGGCACATCCTGCGGTCGATCGGGGCGCGGTGGCTGGGACTCCCGCTGGACTTCGCGTCCCGGATCCGGCTGAACCCGACGTCACTGTCCGTGCTGGGGTGGGCGTACGGGGAGCCCGCCATCGAGAGCTGGAACGATCTGGGGCACCTGGTCGGCTGACGGCGGGTGGGGGCTCGGGTGGGGTCGCTCACCGGCGCTTGCCGGGTTCCTCCCCCGGCCTTCGGCCGGGGGAGGAACTGCGCGACCAGCCCCCACCCACCCGCACCCGGAACTCGGCCCTATACGCCCCTCGGCGTGGACGCATGCCGGTCCAGGAACTCCTGGACGCCGCTCGCACGGCGGTGCGGCAGCAGTACCCGGGCCGTGCCCGCCAGCATGCCCTGGATCCGGGAGGACTGGACCTGGTCCAGCAGGTCCAGGACCCGCATGCCCGCCGTCGCCGCCTCGTCGGGGCGCCCTCCGCGCGCGAGGTCGTCCGCGAGTTCCGCCGTGTACAGCGCGATGTTCCTCGTGAAGTGCGGGTCCTGCAGCTCGGCGGCCCGGTGCGCGTGGCGCGCGGCACGGCGCCAGTCGCCCAGCGTGGACCAGCACTGCGCCTCCAGGCCCTCCAGCTCGGCCTCTCCGTAGAAGCTCATCCACTCGGGGTCGGCGTCCGAGTGGCCCCGCTCGAAGAGGGCCTGTGCGCGGGCCAGCGCCTGTTCGGTGCCGGTGCGGTCGGCGAGCCCCGCCCAGCCGCCCGCCTCGCGCAGCGCGAGGAGGGACATGAGGCGGGCCGAGCCGAGGGGCCGGCCGACCCGCTGCGCGGCCTGGGCCGCGCGTACCGCCTCCCGGGGACGCCCGGCGTCGCGCGCGAGGAACGCCGTGTTGCAGAAGGCGTGCGCCTCCAGCCCCGGGTCCCCGGTCATCCGTGCCGTCGCCAGCGCCTCCGCGTAGTGCGAGCGGGCGTCGTCGAAGCGGCCGGAGTCATGGGCCAGCCAGCCCACCGAGATGGCCAGTTCACCGGCGCCCGAGTGCAATCGCTCGGCGGTCGTCTGCCGGGTCGCGCCCGCGTCAAGGAGCGCGTACGCCGCGCGCAGCGGAGCCGCCGCGCGCCGGTACAGCCCGTCCGCGCCGTGCCGGTCGTCCAGCAGCCGGATCCGGCGTACGGCTTCCTCCAGGGCGGCCGCGTGCGAGGACCCGGCACGGCGCACCGGCCGGTCCGCCGCCACGGCGTCGATGGTGAACCCCAGCGGGCCCAGCGTGGCGGCGGCCACGGTGGCGCCCCCGCCGGTCATGAATAGGCGACGCAGCACGTCGCTCTCCTCGTAGTTGTCGTGCGTCTCGTACGGGTCCTGCGGGTTCCGCATCTCGTGCGGGTCATGCGGGTCGTGCGGGTGGTACTGGTCCTGCGGGTCATACGGCTCGGCGGCCCCTTGCGTCTCACCCCGGGCGAGAACCAGGGGCACCTCCTCCGGCGGCCGCGCCGCGCGTCCGCGGACGGACGAGCGGGGCGCGAAGCCGAGGTCGGCGAGCGTGCGACCGGGGAACATGTGCAGGAACACCCGTTCGTAGGCGTAGTTCGGGCAGCGGATCTCACCCGCCTCGACCCGGCCGATGTAGCGCGCGTCACAGCTGACCCGCTCGCCGATCTCGCGGGCGGCACGCCGTACCAGCGCGGCGAACTCGGCCGGCGAGTGCCGGCCGCGTACCTGCCGGAAGGCGACGTTCGGCCGTACCGGCCGATCGGGCTGCGACGAGGCCGTGGTTGACGACGTCATGGCCGGGTCCTCTCGTGCGAACCGTCGAACCATGCCGGACTCGTGGTGGGTTGTCCGAGTGGACCCTTGATTCCGGCGGGCAAGAACGTACCTGCTGTGTCGGACCCGTGACGCTGTGTTTGGCTACAAACCGGATATCTCATCCACGATCTGCCATGAACTGCCATCCTTTGCGGCTGACTTCTGCCGTAGCCGTTGACGCGGTGGCGCGTTGGACCTCATGGACTGCAAGAGGGCTGCGCGGTGGAGGCCGGGATGGAGACCAGCCAGAGCAACGATCCTTGTGACGACGCGGGATGTGATCTCGTGACGGTGCCGGCCCGGCAGGGCCTGGAGGCGGTCGACATCCTGCGCCGGGGTGCCGGGGAGGCGGTGGGACCCGTGCTCCACGACGACGGGGGCGACACCCTCGGCTTCGTGGTGCCGGCCGGTACGGCGGCGGGCTGGGACCTGCCCGGCAGCACCTGTACCGGGACCGAGGGGCGCGGGCTGCGGCTGAACCCGGAGCCACCGGTCGAGGGCTCCGACTGGCTGCTGCCGCCCGGCCAGGCCGAGCTGGCGACCGATCCGGCGGTGCTGCGGCGGGCGCTCGGCGAGGCGGCCCGGATGATCGAGGCCGCGGACAGCTGCCGCTGAATTTCCCGGACGGCCGCGGCCTGGGAAAATAGCGGAATGGGCAAGTCCAGGAACTCACGTCGCCGGTCGGCCGCCGCTGCCGAGGCCGTGGTCGAGGCCGTCGACGGCGGCCTCGCCCAGCTCATCCCCGACCCCGACCGCGGCCGGGCCTGGACGCTGCTCATCGACGGCGCCCCGCAGTCGCACGTCGACCTCGACGACCCGGCGTACCTCTCCTTCGAGTACCAGCGCCGGCTCGGCCACGTCATCGACCTGGTCGCACCGCCGGGCAGGCCCGTGCAGGTCGTGCACCTCGGCGGCGGCGCGCTCACGCTGGCCCGGTACGTCGCCGCGACCCGGCCCCGGTCCACGCAGCAGGTCGTGGAGCGGGACGCGGCCCTGGTCCAACTGGTGCGGCGCGAGCTGCCGCTGGACGCGAACGCGCGCATACGGGTGCGGTCCGTGGACGCCCGGGAGGGACTGGGCAAGGTTCCGGAGGCGTGGGCGGACCTGGTCATAGCGGACGTGTTCAGCGGGGCGCGCACTCCGGCGCACCTGACGTCCACGGAGTTCCTGGACGCCGTGCGGAGGGTGCTGCGGCCGGGGGGCGTGTACGCCGCCAACCTCGCGGACGGGCCGCCGCTGGCCCACCTGAGGGGGCAGATCGCCACCGCGGGGGCGCGGTTCGCGGAGGTCGCGGTGGTGGCCGACCCCACGGTCTGGCGGGGGAAACGGTTCGGCAACGCGGTGCTGGTGGCGGCCGACGTCCAGCTCCCTGTCGCGGAACTGACCCGGCGTTGCGCGTCCGATCCGCACCCTGGGCGGGTCGAACACGGGCGGTCTTTGCGGGACTTCACGGGCGGCGCAGTGGCCGTGACCGATTCAGTGGCCGTGGCGTCGCCTTCCCCGCCGCCTTCGGTGTTTCGTTGAGCCTGCGGGCCGGTGGGGGCTGATCGCGCAGTGCCTCCCCCAGCCTTCGGCCGGGGGTACCCCCAGCGCCCCTGAAGGACTTAGCTGCGGGCAGGCGTGCCGCAGGGCGGCACGGGTGGGCGCCGCGGCACCCTGCAGCGCCGGTGAGCGTCCCCACCCCCGGCGCAGCTGTCAATACGTCTCCACCTGCACCTGCGGCGCGCTGTCGTGCCAGGTGCAGAACACCGAGACGCGGTCCGTGCTCCTGCTGAACTCGACGCGGATCCACGTCTCCGTCTTCCAGACCTGCATCGACCAGCCCGTCCCCGGTGTCGCCGACACGAGGGTCGCGCCGGCGCTGCCCAGGTCGAAGACCGCCCGGCCGCCGTCGGTGTCGTAGGCCTTGACCTGGCCCGAGGCGGAAGCGGAACCGGTGGCGGACGGGCTCGGGGCGGTCGTGGAGGTCCTGGACGGCGTCGGTGTGGGAGACGCCGACGGGTGCGGGGAAGCGGTGCGCGAGGGGCTCGGGGCGCGGGCCGTGGACGAGGCGAGGGGCTTGGAGCCCTGGGTCGCCGGGTCGTCGTCCGCCGCCGTGACGGTCAGGGCGCGGGGCGGCGCGTAGGCCGTGGCCGCCATCACCGTGTGGACGCCCCACCACGACAGCGTGACCGCCGCGCCCGTGGCGAGCAGCCAGGCCATTACGTGTACGAGTCCTCTGCGCATCGCGGGCCATACTGCCTCAGGGGCACCGCGGTGCGCACTCGACCCGAGTTGTCCACAGCCCCCGACCGGCGCCTGCCGCATGGCGTACGGTGCGGCGCATGGCAAGTGTGCTCGTGGTCGAGGACGACCAGTTCGTACGCTCGGCGCTCATCCGGCATCTCACCGACGCCTCGCACACCGTGCGCAGCGTCGGCACGGCACTGGAGGCGCTGCGCGAGGTCGCCCATTTCCGTTTCGACGTCGTCGTGCTGGACCTCGGACTGCCGGACCTGGACGGCTCCGAGGCGCTGAAGATGCTGCGCGGCATCACCGACGTGCCCGTCATCATCGCCACCGCCCGCGACGACGAGACGGAGATCGTCAGGCTGCTCAACGCGGGGGCGGACGACTATCTGACGAAGCCGTTCTCCGTAGAGCACCTCTCGGCGCGGATGGCCGCCGTGCTGCGCCGGGCGCGGTCGGGCGGGGGCGAGCCGGCGCCGTCGAGCGTGCTGCGGGTCGGCGGGCTGGCCGTCGATCCCCTGCGCAGGCAGGCCGAGTTGGACGGGGTGCGGCTCGATCTCACCCGGCGGGAGTTCGACCTGCTGGCGTTCCTCGCCGGGCGGCCGGGGGTCGTGGTGCCGCGCAAGGAGCTGCTGGCGGAGGTGTGGCAGCAGTCGTACGGGGACGACCAGACCATCGACGTGCATCTGTCGTGGCTGCGGCGGAAGTTGGGGGAGACGGCGGCCCGGCCGCGGTATCTGCACACACTGCGGGGTGTCGGCGTGAAGCTGGAGCCGCCGGGCGGGGAAGCGAGGCCGGTCGGATGAGATGGGCTCTGGTCAAGGTCTGCCTGGCGGTCACCGCGATGGTCGTGGTCGCCTTCGCCGTTCCGCTCGGCCTGGTCGTCAAGGAGCTGGCCCGCGACCGGGCGTTCTCCAACGCCGAGCGGGAGGCCGCCGCCGTCGCCCCCGCCCTCTCCATCACCACCGACCGGGACAAGCTGGAGCGGGTGGTGGCCTCGGCCGGCGCCGACCGGGGCATGGCCGTGCACATACCGGCGGCCGGTGGCCAGGCCGCCGTCGACATCGGGCGGCAGCGCGCCGCCGACCGGGACATCGCGGCCGTTCGGAAGCTGGGGCGGGCCTCCACGACCGGGGTGGCCGGCGGGTCGACCCTGCTGCAGCCCGTCGCGCTGAGCTCCGGTGCCATCGCGGTCGTCGAGGTGTACGTGCCCGAGTCCGAGGTGACCAACGGCGTCGGCACGGCCTGGGCGGTGCTCGCCGCCGTCGGCCTGGCACTGATCGTCGGCTCGGTCGCGGTCGCCGACCGGCTCGGCGTACGGATGGTGCAGCCCGCCCAGCGGCTGGTGGAGGGCGCGCACGAACTGGGGGAGGGCAAGCTGGGGGCGCGGGTGCCCGAGGAGGGACCGAACGAACTGCGGCTGGCGGCGGTCGCGTTCAACTCGATGGCCGACCAGGTCGTACAACTGCTGGCGAACGAGCGGGAGCTGGCCGCCGATCTGTCGCACCGGCTGCGCACTCCGCTGACCGTGCTGCGGCTGAACGCGGCCTCGCTCGGGGACGGGACCGCCGCCGAGCAGACCCGGGCCGCGGTCGCGCAGTTGGAGCGCGAGGTCGACACCATCATCCGGACCGCCCGGGAGGCGAAGCCGCAGACGGCGGCCGTCGGGCCGGGCGCCGGGTGTGACGCGGCCGAGGTGGTGCGGGAGCGGATGGGGTTCTGGTCCGCGCTCGCCGAGGACGAGGGCCGCAAGTGGCGGGTGGCCGGCGTGGACCGGCCGGTGCGCATACCCGTGGCCCGCGCCGACCTGGCCGCCGCGCTCGACGCGCTGCTCGGCAACGTCTTCCGGCACACCGCCGAGGGCACCGCCTTCGCGGTCGACGTGCACAACGCGGAGGACGCGGTGATCGTGCTGGTCTCGGACGCGGGACACGGCATCCGGGACCCGGCGGCGGCGATGGCCCGCGGGCGGGGCTCCGGGGCGGCCGGGTCGACCGGGCTCGGCCTGGACATCGTGCGCCGGCTCGCCGAGTCGACGGGCGGTGACGTGCGGATCGGGTCGTCGGTGCTGGGCGGGACCGAGGTGCGGATCTGGATCCAGCTGGACGGCCGGAAGCCGGAGCGCAAGGGGCACCGGGGGGCGGTGCGCCGGCGCCGTCCGCGCAGGCAGCCGGGAGACCCGGGCCGGAGCGGAACCGGCGGAACCGGGGGAACCACCGGGCGAATTGGTCTCGACCTTTAATCGGTCCCGATGCCTTCCTTAAGCGCACCCTAAGATCCTCAACAGCCGTCCCTATCAGGCCGTTTGTCCGATTCCTGGCCGCTAGCGTGCTGCCGCACCCCACCCCCTTTGGCAGGCGAAGGCAGGCACGGCATGAGCACGCACCGGCGCAGAATCAGCAGCAGGAACAAGGTGATAGGCGGTCTGGTCGCCGCGGCCGTGGTCGGTGGCGGGGCGATCCTGTTCACCGGCATCGCGCAGGCGGCCGGGGTCGGCGCCGCGTACACGAAGACCAGCGACTGGTCGACCGGGTACACCGCGCAGTACGTCGTCACGAACAACAGCGGTGCCAGGGAGCAGACCTGGACGCTGGAGTTCGACCTGCCGGCCGGCGCGAAGCTCAGCTCGCTGTGGAACGCCGAGTACACCGTCAGCGGGCAGCACGTCACCGTGAAGCCGCCGAAGTGGGACACGGACGGCCTCGCGGCCGGCGAGTCGGACACCGTCGGCTTCGTGGTCAACGGCAGTGGGGACCCGACCGGCTGCCGTATCGACAACACGAGCTGTTCGGCGGACGGCACGGCGACCCCGGAGCCGAGCGGCCGCCCGACACAGTCCGCCACCTCGACCGCGACGGCCACCCCGACCGCGAAGCCGACGGCCACGGCGACCGCCACCGCCACCTCCACCCCCACCGCGACGGCCACCCCCACCGCCTCCCCGACCCAGACCACCGGATCCGGCACCACCGCCTCCGCCGGGTTCGCCCCGTACGTCGACACCTCCCTCTACCCGGCGTTCGACCTCCTCGCGGCGGCGAACGCGACCGGCGTGAAGAACTACAACCTCGCCTTCGTCACCGACGGCGGCGGCTGCACGCCCAAGTGGGGCGGCGTGACGGACCTGGCGAGCGACGGCGTGGCGTCCCAGATCGGCGCGCTGCGCGCCAAGGGCGGTGACGTCCGGGTCTCCTTCGGCGGCGCGTCCGGATCCGAACTCGCCACCACCTGCTCCTCGGTGGACGCGCTGGCGGCGGCGTACGGCAAGGTCGTGGACGCGTACAACCTGACCAAGGTCGACTTCGACGTGGAGGGCGGCGCACTGCCCAACACCACGGCGAACACCAACCGCGCGAAGGCCATCGCCAAGCTCCAGGCCGCCCACCCGAACCTGGACGTCTCCTTCACCCTCCCGGTGATGCCGGAGGGCCTCACCCAGGACGGCGTGAACCTGCTGTCCAACGCCAAGGCCAACGGTGTGAAGATCAGCGCCGTCAACATCATGGCGATGGACTACGGCGCCTCGTACAACGGCGACATGGGCACCTACGCCATCCAGGCCGCCACCGCCACCCAGGCGCAGATCAAGAGCGTCCTCGGCCTCTCCGACTCCGCCGCCTGGAAGGCGGTCGCCGTCACCCCGATGATCGGCGTCAACGACGTCTCCGCCGAGATCTTCAAGGTGGACGACGCCGGCCAGCTCGTCGACTTCGCCAGGTCCAAGGGGATCGGCTGGCTCTCCATGTGGTCGGCCACCCGCGACCAGCAGTGCGCCGGCGGCGCCAAGTCCACCGCCGACGCCACCTGCAGCTCGGTCACCCAGGACAAGTTCGCCTTCTCGAAGGCCTTCGCGGCGATCGGCTGACCCGCCCCTCCGCCCTCCACAAGGCATAGGCCGGAGGCATGTTCACCCACACGGCTGAACTCACTGCCTCCGGCCCTTTCGTGCGCCGCCGCCTCGCTACTTTTCGCACATGGTCAGTTCACCGCATGAGGCGATGCATCAGATCTTCCGCGAGGACCCGGGTCTCTTCGCCCGGGCCCTGCCACGAGCGGGCATCCCCTTCCCCGAGCCCGTCGCGATCGAGCATCTGGACACCGATCTCACCGAGATCAGACCACTGGCCCGTCGCGTGGACACCTTGCTGCGCGTCGACACCGCGGAAGAGGGCAGTTTTCTCCTCGTCGTCGAAGCACAGGGCAAGCCGGACCCGGACAAGTGGAACAGCTGGACGTACTACCTCGCGCATCTCTACGCCAAGTACGCGCTGCCTCCGATCCTGCTGGTCGTCTGCAAGGAGAAGGCCACCGAGGCATGGGCGGCGGAACCGATCCGGGTCGGGCTGTCCGTGCACACCAGCATGATGGTCTTCCCGCTCGTCCTCGGCCCGGGCAACGTTCCCGCCGTCACCGACCCGGACCAGGCCGCCGAGGACCTGCCGCTCGCCGTCTTCACCGCGCTCGCCCACGCCAAGGATCCGGTACTTCCTGCGATACTGGACGCACTGGCGGCGGCAGTGGTCAACGCCGACGGCGAGGCAGGAAAACGCTGGGCGGAGTTCACCGAAATCGGTCTGGGAGACACCCGGGCCCGTGCACTGTGGAGGCATCTGATGGCCACCTACACCCCCCGATTCCCCGGCAGCGGCACGCTCATCGAGGAGACCCTCATCGAAGGCGAGACCAGGGGCCGCGCCGAGGGCCGCGCCGAGGGCCGCGCCGAGGACATCCTCCGCATTCTGGATCTCCGGGGCGTCGAGGTGGCCGAGGCGGAACGCGACCGGATCACGGACTGCGGGGACCTCGCGACCTTGGGCACCTGGTTCGACCGGGCCGTCACCGCCACAAGCGCCCAAGAGCTGTTCGCCGACGAGTGACGGCCCCCTGAAAGCCCGGTTCCCGCGCCCCAAAGGGGCGCGGGGCTGTACCGCATGTGCGGCCGGCGCCGCGTGGGCGCGCCCAGTCACGTCGGCGCCGGCCGAACGACGGGTGCCGCGGCCTCAGGCGACCGCCGCCCCCGTCGCCGGCAACGTCCCCGTGCGGGCCGCCTCCCCGTACCAGCGGGCGCTCGACTTCGGCGTCCGGGTGAGCGTCGCGTAGTCGACGTACACCGCGCCGAACCGCTTCCCGTATCCGTACGCCCACTCGAAGTTGTCCATCAGGGACCACAGGTAGTAGCCGCGCACGTCCGCGCCGTCGGTGATCGCGCGGCGCACCGCCGAGAGGTGGCCGTGCAGGTACGCGATGCGTTCCGGGTCGTGGACCGTGCCGTCCGGGTCGGGCTTGTCGTCGTAGGCCGCGCCGTTCTCGGTGATGTACAGGGGCAGGCCCGGCGCCTCGCGGGTGTAGCGCATGATCAGCTCGTGCAGGCCCGTCGGGTCGATCGTCCAGCCCATCTCGGTGCGCTCGCCCGGCGTCTGGTGGAAGGCGACGTCGTCGGCGCCGGGCCAGGGGGAGTGGTTGCTCGCGCCGTGGCCGTCCGCCCGCGGACCGCTCGCCCCGCCGGACACCGCCGACACCAGCGCGGGCGTGTAGTAGTTCAGCCCGAGGGCGTCCAGCGGCTGGTTGATCGCGGCCAGGTCGCCGTCGCGGACGTACGACCAGTCCGTCACCGACGCCGTCGCCTCGAACAGCGAGCTCGGATAGGCGCCGTGCAGGATCGGGCCGTGGAAGACGCCGTTGGCCAGGTCGTCGATCTTCCGGACCGCCGCCAGATCGGCCGGGTCCTGTGACAGCGGCCGTACCACCGAGGAGTTGAGGCTGATCGCGACCTGGTTGCGGGCCGGCATCACCGAGCGCAGCGCCGAGGTGCCCAGGCCGTGCGCGAGGTTGAGGTGGTGCGCGGCGTGCAGGGTGGCCGCCGGCTCGGTACGGCCGGGGGCGTGCACGCCGGAGCCGTAGCCGAGGAAGGCGCTGCACCAGGGCTCGTTGAGGGTGGTCCACTGCTCCACCCGGTCGCCGAGCGCCTCGCCGACGATCCGTGCGTACTCGGCGAACCGGTACGCCGTCTCCCGCTCCGGCCAGCCGCCCGCGTCCTCCAGCTCCTGCGGCAGGTCCCAGTGGTAGAGGGTGACCGCGGGCCTGATGCCCTTCGCCAGCAGCTCGTCGACCAGCCGGCGGTAGAAGTCCAGGCCGACCTGGACCGCCGGGCCGCGGCCGGTCGGCTGGACACGCGGCCAGGAGACCGAGAACCGGTAGGCGTTCAGGCCGAGGTCCGCCATCAGCGCCACGTCGTCGCGGTAGCGGTGGTAGTGGTCGACAGCGATGTCACCGGTCTCGCCGCCGGCCGTCCTGCCCGGCGTATGGCTGAAGGTGTCCCAGATCGAGGGGGTGCGGCCGTCCTCCCGTACCGCCCCCTCGATCTGGTAGGCGGAGGTCGCGGCGCCCCAGAGGAAGGCGGGAGGAAAACTCTCGGTCGGCGAATCGGGCATGGAAGCGCTCCCATGGTCGGCTTGGCGCCATTATGCATGGGAGCGCTCCCATGGCAAAGGGGGTCGGTCGGGCTCCAGCGGCTGCGGCAGGGGTGCGGCGCGTCCGGTTCCCGTAAGCCCCATCGGAAAGCCCATCGTTCACCTCTCGGCGGCCCCTCCGCTCGTGCCGCATCCCGGCCCCGGAAACCCCGAGCGCGCGGTGGTGCGCGGCGAAACTCCTGGGGCGCCGATCGCCGTCGCGTCTGTGACCTGCGTGATTCCTGGATGAGGCGGGCTGATGTCGGACCGGTGAAACCCCCCGGCGCGACACGTTCCCGTGACGTCCGGAACACGCTTAGGCAACAACGCCGTTTTCAAGTCTTGACAGTCGGCCCGACAGGAACCAGTCTTCCGGCATGCCGCGTGGGAGCGGTCCCACGGGGAGCCGGGGAATCTCTCCCGTGTGGAGCGAACCACCCCATGGCCTATCCCTCTGTCGTCACCGCACCTCGTTGACCAGCACCTTTTCACCGCACGTCGAGTGCTGTGGGCCGGCCGCTGCTCGCACCGAGAGGGCAGGTCCGGATCGCCGGTCCCCGGCGGTCTGTTTCCTGAGATCCCGTTCCCCACTGGAACAAGGAGTAGTGGAATGCGCATCACCCGTACCGGTCGTCGCGGCCGCAGAGCGGCGGCCCTGACCACAACGGTCCTGACCGCCTCGGCGCTGCTGCTGACCGGTTGCAGCAGCGACAGCGACTCGGACGCCTCGGACTCCAACGGGAACATCACTCTCACGGTGGCGGACTTCGGGCAGTTCGGCTACAAGGAGGCCGACCTGTTCGCGAAGTACCACAAGCTGCACCCGAAGATCACGGTGAAGGAAGAGACCACCGCCAACGAGCAGGACTACTACCCCAAGCTCCTTCAGCAGCTGAACACGGGCAGTGGCCTGGCGGACGTCACCGGCATCGAGGTGGGCCGCATCAAGGAGGTCGTCGACACCCAGGCGGCCAAGTTCACCGACCTGAGCAAGACGATCAACGTCAGCGACTGGGTCTCCTGGAAGGAGAAGCAGGCCACCGCCTCGGACGGCACGGTCATCGGCGCCGGCACCGACATCGGCCCGATGTCCCTGTGCTACCGCAAGGACCTCTTCGACAAGGCGGGTCTGCCCTCCGACCGCGACGCGGTCGCCAAGGCCGTCGCGGGCGGCTGGGAGGACTACCTCAAGCTCGGCGAGCAGTACAAGAAGAAGGCCCCGTCCGGCACCTACTTCATGGACTCCGCGAGCGCCATGTACAACGCGGTCGTCAGCTCCTCGGCGCAGCAGTACTACGACGCCTCCGGCAAGCCGATCTACAAGGACAGCCCCTCCGTGCAGCAGGGCTGGAACCTGGCCGCCGAGGCCGCCTCGAAGAAGCTGACCCACGGTCTGGCGCAGTTCACCGACGCCTGGACGGCGGCGCTGCGCAAGGGCAGCGTGGCGACCGTGGCCTGCCCCGCGTGGATGGCCGGGCAGATCTCCACCAACTCCGGTGACGCCTTCAAGGGCAAGTGGGACATAGCCAAGGCCCCCGGTTCGACCGCGGCCAACTGGGGCGGCTCCTTCCTCGCCGTGCCCAAGAGCGGCAAGCACGCCAAGGAGGCCGCCGAGCTCGTCAAGTGGCTGACCGCCCCGGAGCAGCAGGCCGAGGTCTTCAAGGCGATCGGTGTCTTCCCGTCGAACAAGGGCGCCTATGACCTGCCCGGCGTGAAGAACGCGACGCTCCCGTACTTCAACAACGCGCCGATCGGCCAGATCTACGCCGACGAGGCCAAGACCATCCCCGAGGCGGTGCTCGGCCCGAAGGACGCGACGATCAAGGACACCATCTCCACGCAGATCAACAACATGGAGCAGCGGGGCACCAAGCCCGCCGACGCGTGGAAGGCCGCGACCGAGGCGATCGACAAGGTGATCGGCTGACGACCCGCGGTGCGGGCGGCCCCGCCGGCCGCCCGCACCGCGCGCCGTGCCGTACGAGGTTCCGGTGCCCGGCGCGTGGGTAGGGCGCGCCGGACACCGGCGCGCCGCGTCCCCCGGCCGGGTCCGGTGCGGTGTCAGACCCCGACGTCGCCGTCCGGCCCCGCCCTGTCCCGCCCCTGTTCCCCGGCCGAATCCCCCCAGGAAGGAAATCCCCCGTGGCAACGACGACACCCACACGGGGTGCCCCCACCCCGCCCGCCGGCGGCTCCGGTGCCGTGCCGAACGGACGCGGTACCTGGCGCAGCCGGCTGTGGCGCCTCGACGACCTCGCGTCCCCGTACGCGTACATCGCTCCGTTCTTCCTCGTCTTCGGTGCCTTCGGGCTCTACCCGCTCCTCTACACGGGCTGGATCGCCCTGCACCGGGTGGAGATGACGAGCCTCAGCACGTCGGAGTGGGTCGGTTTCGACAACTTCACCAAGATCCTCCAGGACTCGGAGTTCTGGACGGCCGTCACCAACACCTTCCTGATCGGCGTCATCTCGACCGTCCCGCAGCTGCTCGTGGCCCTCGGCCTCGCCCACCTGCTCAACTACAAGCTGCGCGCCAGCACGTTCTGGCGGACGGTCGTGCTCACCCCGTACGCCACCTCGGTGGCGACCGCGGCCCTGGTCTTCGCCCTGGTGTTCCGGGCCGACGGCGGCATCCTCAACTGGGTGCTGCACTTCGTCGGCATCGGCAACACCGACTGGGGCAACGGCGAGTGGACGTCCAAGATCGCCATCTCGGTCATCGTGATCTGGCGCTGGACCGGCTACAACGCGCTGATCTACCTGGCGGCCATGCAGGCCGTGCCGACCGACCTGTACGAGGCCGCCTCCATCGACGGGGCGACGCGCTGGCAGCAGTTCCGCAAGGTGACCATCCCCTCGCTGCGGCCGACGATCCTGTTCACCATCGTCATCTCGACGATCGGCTCCATGCAGCTGTTCGGCGAGCCGCTGCTGCTCCAGGGCGGCACGCTCGGCTCCACCGGCGGCAACGAGCACCAGTACGAAACCCTCAGCATCTACCTCTACAACTACGGCTGGAAGCTGGGGCATCTCGGTCCGGCCGCGGCGGTCGCCTGGGCCATGCTCGCCCTGCTGCTGCTCATCGCCCTGATCAACCTGATCGTCGGCCGGTTCCTGCGCAAGAGCGCGGCCTGACGGGAGCGATATCGATGACCACGACCAGCCCCACCAACACCGCACCGAGCCTCGACCCGGTGCCGCCGGTCGCCTCCCCGGGCAGGAACCGCGTACGACTCAAGCTCGGCGCCGGGCAGCAACTGAAGGGCGGCCCCCTCACCTACCTCGCCCTGGTCGTCGTCGGCCTGGGCTCGGTCTTCCCGCTGTACTGGACGCTGGTGGCCGCCTCGCACGACCAGCAGCGGGTCCTCGACAGCCCACCTCCGCTGCTGCCGGGCGGCAGGCTGTGGAGCAACCTCCAGGACGCCTGGGAACAGGCCCACCTGGGCAAGGCCATCGTCAACAGCGTGATCGTGGCGGGCTGCATCACCGCGGCCACCCTGTTCTTCTGCACCCTGGCCGGCTACGCCTTCGCCAAGATGCGGTTCCGCGGCCGGGGCGCCCTGATGACCGCGGTCATCGCCACCCTGACGATCCCGCCGCAGCTCAGCGTGGTCCCGCTGTTCATGATGATGGCGGACATCGGCTGGGGCGGAAAACTGGAGTCGGTGATCTTCCCGACCCTGGTCGGTGCCTTCGGTGTCTTCTTCATGCGCCAGTACCTGCTGGAGGCCCTGCCCTACGAACTCATCGAGGCGGCCAAGGTGGACGGGGCGACCAACATCCGCATCGTGTGGAACGTGGTCCTGCCCGCGGCCCGGCCCGCGATGATGGTGCTCGGCATGCTCACCTTCGTCCAGGCGTGGAACGACTTCTTCTGGCCCTTCCTCGCCCTGAACCAGGACAACCCCACCCTCCAGGTCGCGCTCGGCCAGCTCAGCGCCTCCTACACCCCCGACCAGAGCATCGTCATGGCCGGCGCGCTGATCAGCACCCTGCCGCTGCTGCTCGTCTTCGTGATCTTCGGCAAGCAGATCGTCGGAGGCATCATGGCGGGCGCCGTCAAGGGCTGACGCCGGGCGGTCCGCCCCACCCGTTTCCGCCGGTCCGCCCCACCGCGTTCCGGCGGTCCGCCCCCGGGCCCGGCGGCGTCCCGCACCGTCCGCCGTCCCGTACGGGTCCGCCCCGGGTGCGGGCCCGTGCCCGCGTGCGACCCGGTCGCCTCCTCGCAGCAAGACCCCTTCTCCGCTTCTCCCCTTCTCCCCTTCCCCCCTTCTCCACGCCACTCCGGGAGCGTTCTCAGATGACCGCCGTACGAACCGAGACCACTGCCCAGTCGGCCTCAGACACCTCCTTCCCGCCCGGCTTCGTCTGGGGGGCCGCCACCGCCGCTTACCAGGTGGAGGGCGCCGCCGCCGAGGACGGTCGTACGCCGTCGATCTGGGACACCTTCAGCCACACCCCCGGGAGGGTCCGCAACGGCGACACCGGTGACATCGCCGCCGACCACTACCACCGGTACAAGGACGACGTGGCGCTGATGAAGGACCTCGGCCTCAAGGCCTACCGGTTCTCCGTCTCCTGGTCCCGGGTGCAGCCCACCGGACGCGGGCCCGCGGTCGAGCGCGGCCTCG
Source organism: Streptomyces sp. NPDC013157 (assembly GCF_042899865.1). NCBI lineage: Bacteria > Bacillati > Actinomycetota > Actinomycetes > Kitasatosporales > Streptomycetaceae > Streptomyces > Streptomyces sp. NPDC013157. Next base: position 285,899 of record NZ_JBIBAK010000010.1, read on the forward strand.
ACTTCTACCGGCGGCTCACCGACGAACTCCTCGAAGCGGGCATCGCCCCGGTCGCCACCCTCTACCACTGGGACCTGCCGCAGGAACTGGAGGACGCGGGCGGCTGGCCGCAGCGGGACACCGCGCACCGCTTCGCCGACTACGCCGAGATCATGGCCCGGGCCCTCGGGGACCGCGTCGGGGTGTGGACCACCCTCAACGAGCCCTGGTGCAGCGCCTTCCTGGGGTACGGCTCCGGCGTGCACGCCCCGGGGCACACCGACCCGGCCGCCACCCTGCGCGCCGCGCACCACCTCAACCTGGCCCACGGGCTGGCGATCGGGGCGCTGCGGGAGAACCTGCCGTCGACCGCGCAGACCTCCATCACCCTCAACCTGCACCAGGTGCGCCCGCTGACCGACAGCGCCGCGGACGCCGAGGCGGCCCGGCGTATCGACGCGGTCGGCAACCGGATCTTCACCGGCCCGATCCTGGACGGCGCCTACCCCGAGGACCTGCTCGCCGACACCGCGCACCTCGTGGACTGGGCGGAGCTGGTGCACGACGGCGACCTGGCCGAGATCTCCCGCCCGATCGACCTGCTCGGCGTCAACTACTACTCGCCGACCGTGGTCTCCGCGGCCGTCGAGGGCGGCGCCGGCACCCGCAACGACGGCCACGGCGCGAGCGACCACTCCCCGTGGACGGGCGCCGACGACGTCACCTTCCATCTGGCCAACGACCAGCTCACCGCGATGAACTGGGCCATCGACGCGAGCGGACTGCACACTCTGCTGACCGGCCTGGCGGCCTCGCACCCGGGGCTGCCGCTGATGGTCACCGAGAACGGCGCCGCCTTCGACGACTACGTCTCGCCCGAGGGCCGGGTGAACGACCCGCAGCGGATCGCCTACCTCCACTCCCACCTGGACGCCGTCCGGCAGGCCGTCGCCGACGGAGCGGACGTGCGCGGCTACTTCCTGTGGTCGCTGCTGGACAACTTCGAGTGGTCCTACGGCTACTCCAAGCGCTTCGGCGCCGTCTACGTCGACTACGGCACCCAGCGCCGCATCCCCAAGGCGAGCGCACACTGGTACGCGGAGGTGATCCGCCGGAACGCGCTGCCGAGCGCCGGTGAGCAGGGCTGACCCGGTACGGCCCCGGGGGCGTGACGGGGCCCGGAGCGGCCGGGTCCCGGCTGTTACATTTCCTGGCCTGAGGGCTGCGAACGGAAGGCGGCGACCATGACGGTCAAGGGCGAGCGGGGCCGGGGCACTCGGCGGCCGACCCTGGAGGAGGTCGCCGCCCGGGCCGGCGTGGGCCGCGGCACGGTGTCGCGCGTGATCAACGGCTCGCCCCGGGTCAGCGACGCGACCCGCGCGGCGGTGGAGGCGGCCGTCAACGAACTCGGCTACGTCCCCAACACCGCCGCCCGCGCGCTGGCCGCCAACCGCACGGACGCGATCGCGCTGGTCGTTCCCGAGCCGGAGACCCGGTTCTTCGCGGAGCCGTACTTCTCCGACATGCTCAGCGGCGTCGGCGCCGAACTCTCGGAAACCGAGATGCAGTTGCTGCTGATCTTCGCGGGCAGCGACCGCGAGCGGCGCCGGCTCGCGCAGTACCTGGCCGCGCACCGGGTGGACGGGGTGCTGCTGGTGTCCGTGCACGCCGACGACCCGCTGCCCGACCTGCTCGCCCAGCTGGAGATCCCGGCCGTGATCAGCGGCCCCCGCTCGGCGGAGGAGACGCTGACCTCGGTGGACTCCGACAACTACGGCGGCGCCCGGTCGGCCGTGGAGCACCTGCTGACCCGCGGCCGCCGCACGATCGCCCACATCACCGGCCGGCTCGACGTGTACGGAGCCCAGCGCCGCGTCGACGGCTACCGCGACGCCCTGCGCGACGCGGGCCGTGCCGCGGACGAACTCCTCATCGAACCGGGCGACTTCACCGAGGAGGGCGGCCGGCGGGCGATGGCCCGGCTGCTGGAGCGCGAGCCCGGCCTCGACGCCGTGTTCGCCGGCTCCGACGTGATGGCGGCGGGCGCCCGCCAGGTGCTGCGGGTGGCGGGCCGCCGCATCCCCGAGGACGTGGCGCTGGTCGGGTACGACGACTCGGCCATCGCGCGTCACATGGACCCGCCGCTCACCAGCGTCCGGCAGCCGATCGAGGAGATGGGCCGCGCGATGATCGACCTGCTGCTGGCCGAGATCGCCGACCGGCGTCCGGCCGCCGCCCGGGGGCTGGAGCGCCGGCACGCGGTACTGCCGACGGCGCTGGTGGCCCGGGCGTCCTCCTAGTTCTCCGGGCTTTCAGGGTTCTCCGGGCTTTCAGGGTTCTCCGGGAGGCGGGTCACTTGGTGGCGTAGGCGGCGGTGTAGCCGCCGACGAGGGGACGGGCCTCCACCTTGGCGAAGCCGGCGGCCCGGAGCCACTCGGTGACGTCCGCGACCGTGTACTCGGATCCGCCCTCGGTGTCGATGAGCATGTTGAGCGACAGCACCAGGCCGTAGGTGTGGTGGCGCCGCTCGTCGTCGATCATCGCGTCGTAGACGATGAGAGTGCCGCCCTCGGGCAGCGCGTCGTAGGCCTTCCGGAGCAGGAACCGGCGCTGTTCCAGGTTCCAGTCGTGGAGGATCTGCCCCATGACGTAGACGTCGGCCGCGGGCAGCGGGTCGGAGAAGAAGTCCCCGCCGTGGAAGGTGAGGCGGTCGGTCAGGCCGTGGGCGGCGACGAACTCGTCGAACACCGGGCCGACGGGGGGAAGTTCGAAGACGCCTCCGGTGATGTCGGGGTGGGAGCGCAGGACGGCGGCGGGCACGGCGCCGAGGGCTCCGCCGAGGTCGACGACGTGGCGGCGGCCGGTCCAGTCGAAGTCCGCGGCCAGCGCGGCGGCGAGGGGGGTGCTGACGCCGTTCATGCCGTTGAGGAAGGCGCGCCAGGCGACCGGGTCCTGGCTGAGCGTGGCGAAGAACGGGGCGCCGCTGTGCGCTACCTCGTTCTGGAGGGTGCCGGTCCGCAGCGCGTCGGTGAGGTTGTTCCAGAAGCCGAAGAGACGGGAGTTGGCCATCTCGAGGATGCCGCCCACGTACGACGGCTTGGCCCGGTCCAGGAACACGTCCGCGGCGGGGGTGTTGCGGTAGGTGCCGTCCTCGTCGCGGGTCAGCACGTCGAGCGAGACCAGGGCGTCGAGGAAGTCCGTGGCGGATCTGGGGTGCAGGCCCACCTCGGAGGCGAGGGACTCGCGGTCGCGGCCGCCGCCGGCCAGCGCGGTGAAGACTCCCAGCTCCACCGCGCTCAGCAGTGTCTTGGAGGCCATGAAGCCGAGGCCGAGCCGAAGAAGCGGCTCAGGGGTGATCGGGGCGTCGATCGACATTTCTTTTCTCCACTCGGATGTGAAGTCGGACCTTGAACGGCAGGTGACGTGCGGGTCTCAGAGCGTCTTGGTCTGGCCGCCGTCGACGAGGGTCTCGGTGCCGGTGATGTTGGCGGCCAGAGGGGAGGCGAGGAACAGGGTCAGGTCGGCGATCTCGTGCGCCTCGCTGATCCGCCCGGACGTGATCCCCATGCTCTGCGGCACGATGACGTCCAGCGCCTCCTGTGCGGTGGTCCCGGCTGCCGCGGCGGTGGCGTCGGCGAAGCCGCCCGGCGCGGTCCAGAACGGCGTGCGGACCGGGCCCGGAGCGATGGCGTTGACGCGCACGCCCTGCGGCGCGAACTCCTCGGACAGGGACTTGTTCAGGTTGGTCAGCGCCGCCTTGGCCGCCGAGTAGTCGACCACCATGGGGAAGGGCAGCCGGGCGTTGATCGAGCTGATGTTCACGATGGCCGCGTCACCCGCCGCGATCAGGTGGGGGAGGGCGGCGCGGGTGGTGCGGACGGCGCTGAAGAAGGTCAGGTCGAAGATCCGCTGCCAGTCGGCGTCGTCGACCTTGAGGAACGACTCGCGGGGTTCGGCGGCGCCGACGTTGTTGACCAGGATGTCCAGGCGCTGGTGGCGCTCCACGGCCTGCTGGATCAGGGACTCCGCGCCCGCCGTGGTGGACAGGTCGACCGGCACGAACGTGACGTCGTGGCCGGCCGCCAGGGCGTCCAGTTCGGGGGTGGAGGTGCGGCTGCCGGCCACGACCTTGACGCCTTCGCGGACCAGCTTCTCGACCACGGCCAGGCCGATGCCCTTGCTGGCTCCGGTGACGACGGCGACCTTGTCCTCGAGGTGCAGTTCCATGACGGTTCCTTTCTGGATTGATCAATACATAATTACGGTATGACTTCCCGCGAGTGGGGGTGCGGGTGCGGCGATTCGGGGTCGCCTGTGGCGGTCAGTCCAGTGCGCGCATCGCCACGGACAGGGCGTCCTCCGCGAACTCCCTCCCCGTGCGCGCCTGGCCGACTATGCGGATCCCCTGGATGAAGGTGGTGAGGAACCGCGCCAGTTCCCGCGGATCCTTGTCGGGGGAGAGCTCGCCCCGCGCCTGCGCCTGCTCCAGGGCTCCGGCGAGGAAGGACTCGACCTGCCGGACGGCGATGGTGACGCGGTCCGCCGCCGAAGGCTGCTCACCGCACTGTGTGGAGGCGCTGACCACGAGGCAGCCGCGCGTGGGTTCGGCCAGGTCCGCCTCGATCATGGAGGTGAGCACCTTGCGGACCGCGGGCCGGATCCCGGTCGTCCCGTCCAGGGTCTCCTGCAGGTCGCTGCCCTGGAGGGAGGTGTAGCGCTCCAGGCAGCGGACGTAGAGCTGTTCCTTCGAGCCGAAGGCCGCGTAGAAGCTGCCGCTGCCGATGGACAGCTCCTGCAGCAGGTCCTGCAGGGACGTCTCGGCGTAGCCGCGGCGCCAGAACAGGTCCATGGCGCGGTCTGTCGCCTTGTCGACGTCGAATTCCCTGGTGCGTGCCATGCGGCAAGAGTAGCCCACTTTGTGGAATAGTCAATCCACAATGAGAGGGCCGGTCGCGGGGCAGTACCCTGAGCTTCCAGACAGACCGAGTCCGGGGGACCCGGCTGATGGGGGGAACGTGGAGCTCGTCGGTCGGGACGATCAGCTGGATCTGCTGCGCCGGCTGCTGGCCGAGCCGCGGAGCCACGGGAGCGCGGTGCTGGTCCGCGGGGCCCCCGGCATCGGGAAGACGGCGTTGCTCGCCGAGACCGCCGCCCTCGCCGAGGGGCTCGGCCACCGGGTCCTGCGCACCAGCGGTGCCGAGGCCGAGAGCGACATCCCCTACGCCGGTCTGCAGCTCGTCCTGCGCCCGCTGGCCGCGGAGGCCGCCGAGCTCGCCGTCCCGCACCGGCAGGCGCTGGACACCGCCCTCGGGCATGCCGAGGCCGGTGTGCCCGACGTCTTCCTGGTCGGCCTGGCGGTCCTCAACCTCCTGGCCGACGCGGCCGCCCTCGCGCCGGTACTGCTCCTGGTCGACGACGCCCAGTGGCTCGACGACGCCACCGCCAGCGTCCTGGCCTTCGTGGCGCGCCGGGTCGGTACGGAGCCGGTGGTCATCGTGGGAGCCGCACGCGAGGGCTACCGGTCGCGCCTGAACTCCGACGAACTCACCTCCGTGACCCTGGGGCCGCTCACGGACGGCCAGGCCGCGCAACTCCTCGCGGACCGCGCTCCGGACCTGCGGCCGACCGCGCATCGCCGGCTGCTGGCCGAGGCCGCCGGGAACCCCCTGGCCCTGACCGAACTCTCCCGCACACTCGGCGCGTCGGCCGATCCGCACATGTCCCAGCTGCCGCTCACCGAGCGGCTCGAACGGGCCTTCACCGACCGCCTGGAGACCCTGCCCGACATCACCCGCAGTCTGCTGCGGATCGCGGCCCTCAACGACAGCTCGTCGCTCCCCGAGACCTACCGTGCGACCCGGCTGTTCACCGGCGCCACGGCCGGACCCGCGGAACTCGACCCGGCCGTGCGCGCCCGGCTCGTCCAAGTCGTCGGCAACGACATCAGGTTCGGGCATCCGCTGATGCGGTCGGCGATCCACCAGACCATGCCCACCGGCGTCCGCCACGCCGCACACGCCGCGCTCGCCGCCGTGCTCTGGGAACACCCCGACCGGCAGCTGCGTCACCGCGCCGCCGCGGCCGACGACCCGGACGAGACGGTCGCCGCCGCGTTGGAGGACGCCGCTCACCGGGCCGCACACCGTGGCGGCATCGCGGCGGCCGTCACGGCCCTCGAACAGGCCGCCGCACTCAGCGAGGAAGCCGACCGCCGAGCCGAACGGCTGCTGCGCGCAGCCGACTTCGCCGTCGAACTCGGCCGGCCCGAGACCGTGACCCGGCTGCTGGACCAGGCGCTCACCGGACCGCTGTCGCGACGGCAGCACGCCACGGTCGTCTGGCTGCGCGGCAGCTTCGACGAGGGACTGCACAGCCATGCGTCGGGCGCCAACTCCCTGACGGCCCTCGCCGAGGAGATGGCCGCGGAGGACCGTGCGCTGGCGCTGCGGATCCTGTGGAGCGCGGCACAGCTGTGCTTCTGGTCCGACCCGGGCCCGCAGGGCCGCTCCACGGTCCTGCGGGCCGTGGAGCGGATGGAGCTCGACGAACTCGACCCGTGGCGACTGGCCATCTGCGCCTACGCCGCACCGGTCGACCGCGGCACCTTCGTCCTGGAGCGCGCCCGGCACGTCGCCCTGAAGGAGGGCGACGACGGCCGCGCCTACCGCATGCTCAGCACCGCCGCGCTCCTCGTCGGCGGCTTCGACCTGGCGCGGGCGTTCTCGGCGGCCGGCGGCGCCCCGCTGCGTGCCCAGGGACGCCTGGGGCTGCTGGCCCGGACGGTCGGCGCGGACGCGTGGAGCGCTCTCGTGGTCGGCGACCTCGGCGCGGCGATCGCCGCGACCGAGGAGTCACGAAGGCTGGCGCGCGAGACCTGCCAGACGATGATGTACGCGCTGATGACCGCCACCGCCGCCAAGCTGGCCGCATTGCGCGGTGAGGTGGATTCCGCCCTGGCGCTGGCCGAGGAGGCGGAGGAGATCGGGCTGCCGGCCGGGGCCCGTCCGGTGCTGGCCACCGCGTCGATGGCGCGCGGGCTGGCCGCGCTGGGCGCGGGCCGGTTCGAGGAGGCCTTCGGCCAGTTCCGCCGGCTGCACGATCCGGCGGATCCCGCGTTCCAGGTCGCCCTGCGGCTGACGGCCGTGGGCGACCTCGTCGACGCGGCGACGCACTGCGGGCGGCCGGACGCCGTGCTCCCGGTCGTGACGGAGCTGGAGGAGGTCGCGACGGTGACCTCCGCGCCGGTGCTGCACGCCGAACTGCGTCTGGTCCGGGCACTGCTGGCCGCCGACGAGGACGCCGACCCGCTGTTCGCGGACGCGCTCGACGCCGACCTCGGCGCCTGGCCGCTGATCAGGGCCCGTACCCACCTGGCCTACGGCGAATGGCTGCGGCGCCGGCGGCGCAGTGTCGAGTCCCGCGACCACCTCCGCGCCGCCCGCGACATGTTCGACGCGCTCGGCGCGATCCCCTGGGGGGAGCGGGCCCGCCGGGAGCTGCGCGCGGCGGGCGAGACCAGCCGCCGCCGGGCCCCGGACGCCCGGGACCGGCTGACCGCCCACGAACTGCAGATCGTCCAGCTCGCCGCCGAGGGCCTGACGAACCGCGAGATAGGCCAGCGGCTCTACCTCTCGCACCGTACCGTCAGCTCGCATCTCCACCGGATCTTCCCCAAGCTGGGCGTGGCCTCGCGCGCCGAACTGCGGACGGTGGTCAGCGCCCTGCGGTGACCGGCACACCACCGTCACATGACGCTCGCTTCCGCCGGCGCGGTGCTCCTAGCGTCCCCATGTCAGGACAGCGACAAGCAGGGGAGCGGTCCCATGAGGGGGAACGGCGTCCAGCACGCATCCGGGCTGCCGATCGTCGGCCGTCATATCGAACGCGAGGCCATCGGGCGACTGCTCGACGCGGTACGCGACGGCCTCAGCGGAGTCCTGGTGCTGACCGGCGAACCCGGGATCGGCAAGACCCGGCTGCTGGAGTACGCCGCGGACCGGGCCGCGGAGCTCCGCGTGGTCCGGCTGACCGCGGCCGAGACCGAGACCGGTCTCGGCTACGGCGCGCTGCACCGGTTGCTGCGGCCGTTCCTGAACGGTACGGATCGGCTGCCCGGGCCGCAGCGGGCCGCGCTGGACGCGGCCATGGGCCTCGCGCCGGGGCCGCCCGCGGACCGCTACCTGGTCGGGATGGCGACACTGACGCTGCTCTCCGAGGCCGCCGCCGACCAGCCGCTGCTGTTCCTGCTCGACGACGCGCAGTGGCTGGACCGGGAGTCGGCCGAGGCGCTCGCGTTCCTCGCCCGCCGGCTGCACGCCGACTCCCTGGGCCTGATCATCGCCGTCCGTGACGGGCTCGCGGACAACGGCCTCTTCGACGCGCTGGACGTGCACTCCCTGACCGGTCTGCCCGAGCCGGAGGCCAGGGTCCTGCTCTCCTCCGTCGCCCGGCGGGTGGACGCGGACGTGGCCGGCCGGATCGTCACCGGCACCGGCGGCAATCCGCTCGCGCTGCTGGAGCTCGCCGACGCCCTGGCTGCCGAACAGCTGTCCGGGGTCGCCCCGCTGCCCGATCCGCTGCCGGTGAGCCGGCTCCTCGAGGACCACTTCCAGCGCCTGGTCCGAGCCCTGCCGGCCGAGACCGCAACCCTGTTGCTGCTGCTCGCGGCCGCCCCCTCGGACGACACGGGGATGATGTGGCGGGCCGCCGGGCGCCTGGGCCTGTCCGCCCGCGCCGTCCAGCCCGCGGCCGCCGTGGGAGTCCTCGGCCGGGACATGCCTCCCGCCTTCCGGCATCCCCTGATCCGCTCGACGGTCTACGCCGCGGCCGAACCCGGCGAGCGCCGCCGGGTGCACGCGGCACTGGCCGCCGCCTGCGACCCCGTCCGGGACGCCGACCGCCGCGCCTGGCACCGGGCGGAGGCCGCCGAGGGCGTGGACGACGGCGTCGCCGACGACCTGGCGGCCGCCTCCGAGCGGGCCCGCGCCCGCGGCGGCTACTCCCAGCAGGCCCTGTTCCTGTCGCGTGCCGCCCATTTCACCGGCGCCCCGGAGAAACGGGCCGTGCGGCTGCTCGACGCGGCCCAGGCCCATCTGATGTCCGGTGACGCGCCGGCGGCGGGGACCGCGCTGGACCTGGCCGTCGCCGGCGTCCGCGGCCCGGCGATGCGCACGCGCGAACTGCGGATCCGGGCGACCGTGCTGATGTTCCAGGTGGTCGTCGCCGACGTCCCGGCGATGCTGATGGACGCCGTGACCCGGCTCGGTACCCGGGACCCGCGGCTGACCTGGGAACTGCTCCGGGAGGCGCTGCACGCCGCGCTGGTCGCCCACGACACGGTGCGGGGCACGTCGCTGACCGAGGTCGCGGCGGCCGCCGTCGCCGCGCGGCGCGACCCGGACCTCGTCGTACGCGGCCGCGACCTGCTGATGGAGGGGCTGGCCCGCCGTGTGGCCATGGGCTACGAGCACAGCGCGCCGGTGCTGCGTACCGCCATGGACCTGCTGTCGGGCGGTGGCGGGACCGGGGACGCGAACAGTCCGTTCGCGGTGATGGTGGCCATGGCCTGCGACGATCTGTGGGACGTCGAGGCCAGGCGCCGAGTCGCCGACCGGCTGGCGGCGACGGACCGCGCCGGGGGCGCGCTGTACGCGCTCAGCATGTCGCTGCTCGTCCAGGCGCACTACGAACTCTGGGACGGACGCCTCAAGCAGGCGGAGGTCCGCTACGCCGAGTTCGACGACATCGTGGCCGACACCGGCTTCCCCGGCGGCGGAGACCTCAACCGGATCCGGCTGTTCGCCCTGACCGGCCGGGAGGCCGAACTACGGGCCGCGGTAGCGCGGATCACGGAGATGCGGAGCATGGGCCACGGCCTGCTCCGGTTGCTGGCGCAGCACGCGCTGACCCTGTTCGAGCTGGGGCGGGGCCGCTACGGGCAGGCGATGACGCACGCGCTGGAGGTCTTCGAGGCGGACCCCCCGGCCTGCGGCAACCTCGTGCTGCCGCTGATCGTCGAGGCCGGCGTCCGCACCGGCGACCGGGACAGCGCGGACCGGGCCCTGGCCCGGCTGGAGGAACGCGCCCCGCTCGCCGGTACTCCCTGGGCGCTGGGGACACTGGCCCTCGGCCGGGCGCTGACGGCGGACGGCGACGACGCCGAGAAGTTCTACCAGGAGTCGGTCGAACTGCTGGGGCAGGGTCCGCTGGGCCTGGAACTGGCCCGGTCCCGGCTGCTGTTCGGCGAGTGGCTGCGCCGCCGCAAGCGACGTTCCGATGCCCGGAGGCAGTTGCGCGCCGCGTACGAGAGCTTCGACGCCTTCGGCGCGGTGCCGTACGCCGAGCGGGCCCGGATCGAGTTGCTGGCCACCGGCGAGAAGGCCCGCAGGCGGACCGAGGAGACCAGGTTCGATCTCACCCCGCGGGAACGGCAGGTGGCCGCCATGGCCGCCTCGGGGCTGACCAACGGGGAGATAGCGGCGCGGCTGTTCGTCACCGCCTCGACCGTCGAGTTCCATCTGAACAAGGTGTTCCGCAAGCTCGGCATCACCTCCCGGAAGCAGATCCCGCGCGCGATCGGCGAACCCGGCCCGGAGACCGGGGGGTGACCCCGTGGGAACCGGTCCGGGCGGCCGCCGTCTCGGCCGCGACGCAGGGAGGCGACGCCGGGTCCGGTGGGGAGCCGGGAGCGACGGGAGCCGACGGCCCGGCGGATCAGGGCGCGGGAAAGCGGCTGCGGCGTACGGCACCTCGCCGAGTGCGTGGCGAGCCGGCGCGCAGGGGTGCCGGGCCGGTCCCGGTGCGGGTCACCGGCGGGACGCGTGAGGGCCCGCACCGCATCGCGGTCCGGGCCCTCGGCGGTGGCGGAGCCGGGCGGCTACTTGGCCAGGAAGGCCAGCAGCGCGGCGTTCACCTCCTCGGCGTGCGTCCAGAGCAGGCCGTGCGGGGCGCCCTCGATCTCGACGTACTCGGCCGAGGGCAGCAGCGCGTGGAAGGGCCGCCCGGTGGCGTCGACCGGCAGGATCCGGTCGGCCGTGCCGTGCAGGATCAGCGTCGGTACGTCGATCCTGGCGACGTCGGCGCGGAAGTCGGTGATCCAGGTGGGCACGCAGGCCACCGACGCGTACGCGGACGCGCCCGCCGCCACGTTCCAGCTCGCCCGCACGGCCTCTTCGCTGATCCGGCTGCCGAGCGTCTCGTCGAGGTTGTAGAACGCCTCGTAGAAGCCGGTGAAGTAGGCGTAGCGGTCCTTCGTGACCGCCTCCAGGATGCCGTCGAACACGGACTGGTCGACGCCGCCCGGGTTGTCGTCGGTCCTGACCAGGAAGGGTTCGAGGGAGGCGAGGAAGGCGGCCTTGGCGACGCGCCGCGAGCCGTACGTCCCCAGGTAGCGGCCGACTTCCCCGGTGCCCATGGAGAACCCGACCAGTACCGCGTCGGTGAGGTCCAGCTCGGTCAGCACCGCGTCGAGGTCGGCGGCGAAGGTGTCGTAGTCGTAGCCCGTGGTCGGCTGCGACGAGCGGCCGAAGCCGCGCCGGTCGTAGGTGACGACCCGGTGGCCCGCGTCGAGCAGGGCCGGGAGCTGCTTCTCCCACGAGTGGCCGTCCAGCGGGTAGCCGTGGATCAGTACGACGGGCTGCCCGCTCCCGTGGTCCTCGTAGTACAGCTCGATGTCGGCGGAGTTCTCCTGGCCGACGGTGATGTACGGCATGTCGGTTTCCCTTCGTGTGCTCGGTGGGCCGGCGGGTGACTCACAAGGACGGCGGCGGGCCGGTGACGCGCAGGTGGAAGGCCTCGGCGGAGGCCACGACCGCCGCGATGTCGAACTCCGGCGGCAGGTCCCCGGCCTCGGCCACCGGGGTGCCGTTGGCCCGGAAGTACTCCTCGATGCAGGCCGGGCTGAACAGCACCGCTATCCGCGCCCCCTCGGGCGAGCGCACCAGGTAGCTGTGCGGCACCCCGCGCGGCCCGTACGCGACCTGCCCGGGCACCAGGTCGTGGCGTTGGTCGCCGACGAAGAACGTCACCTCGCCGTCGAGGACGAACCAGACCTCCTCCTCGTCCTCGTGGACGTGGTGCGGGGGTGCGTGGCCGGCCGGGTCGGCGAACTCCATCAGGCTGAGGCGGTTGTCGGTCGCGGTACCGGGGAGCAGGATCCTGGCCTGGCCGCCGAGGAACCAGAAGGGTTCGCGCTCGGGCGTCGGGCCGAAGGTCGGGAAGAAGCCGGTCGTTTTCGCTCCCGAGGTCATCGGGGGCCGTCCAGGAAGCGCAGCAGCATGTCGGTCATCTCTTTCGGGTGCTCCTCGTAGATCCAGTGGCCGGAGTCGGGGACGACGGCCGGGGTGACGTGGGTGGCGTAGCGGCGCACCTGCTTCGCGACCGACGAACCGAGGCTGCCGTCGGCGCCGATCGCGAGGACCGGCATGGTCAGGCGGTTCTTCCGGAACCGCGCGTTGTCGGCGATGTCCTGCGGGAACGCCCGGAACCAGGCGAAGCTCGCCTCCAGATGGGCGTAGTCGCGCAGGTAGGAGGCGAAGACCTGGAGGTCGTCCGGGGTGAGGGCGTCCTTGTGCACGGCAAGGCCCTGCATGAAGCCGGTCGTCCAGGTCAGCTCGCGGCCCCGGACCAGGCTCTCCGGGAGGCCGGTCCGCAAGGAGAAGAAGCCGAAGTGCCATGCGCCGGGGCCCTGGGCCGTCAGCGCCGGGTGCTGGTAGATGTCCGGGTCCGGGATCGGGGCCTCGCTGAGCACGAGCTTCCCGACGCTGTGCGGGTACTGCGCGGCGTAGGCGTACGCGACCATCGTGCCGATGTCGTGGCCGACGACGTCCACGTCCTGGTCCTTGCCGAGCGACACCAGGAGCGCGTGCAGCTCGGCGGCCATGGTCTTCTTGTCGTAGCCGGACGCCGGGGCGTCACTGCGGCCCGCGCCGGGCAGGTCCGGCGCGATGACGGTGTAGTGCCTGGCGAGCGCGGGCATGATGCCGTGCCACTCGTACCAGGTCTGCGGGTAGCCGTGGATCAGGACCAGGGTCGGGCCGTGGCCGCCGATCACGTAGTTGATGCCGATCCCGGCGACCCGGGTCCTGTGTTCACTGAAGCCGGCGGGAATCCGCTCGCCGGGCGACGGCGCCGACTTGTCGGAGGCCGAGGCCGTGAGGGTGGTCGGGCCGAGGCCGACGGCCACGGCGAAGACCGCGGCCACCAGGCGGCGGGATCTGGGCAGGCGGAATCTCACGGATCTCTCCAAGCGACACGAGGGGAAGTGAGGCGCGGCGGGCCGGGCGCCCGCCGTGCCGTGACGGCCGGTCAGAGAGAGTCGACCAGGCCGCCGTCGACGACGAAGTCGGCGCCGGTGATGTTCGCCGCCCGGGGGCCGGCGAGGTAGACCACCAGATCGGCCACCTCGGACGGCCGGGTGAAGCGGCCGGTCACCGACTGGTCCGCCGCGCCACGGGCCACCTCCCGGGGGTCGACGCCCCGGGACCGGCCGACCGTGGCGGCGACACCGCCGGCGCCCTGCCACAGCGCCGTCTCCACCGGGCCGGGACCGATGGTGTTCACCCGCACACCGCGTGGCCCCACTTCCTTGGACAGGGCCTTGCAGAAGTTGGTCAGCGCCGCCTTCGCCGCGCCGTAGTCGATGACCAGCGGGTCCGGCAGCCGGGCGTTGACCGAGGAGACGGTGACGATGCGTCCCGCGCCGGTGGCGAGCAGGTGCGGCAGCGCGGCCCGGGTGGTACGGACGGCGGCCATGAGGTTGACGGTGAACGTCCACTCCCAGTCCTCGTCCGTCACGCCCAGGAAGCCGTCGACCCGCGGCCGCACCGCACCGACGTTGTTCACCAGGACGTCGACACCGCCATGGAGCGCCACGGCCTCGGCGACCAGCGCGGCCGGACCGTCGGGCGTCGCGAGGTCGACCTCCACGACGGTGAGCTCGGCCCCCTGCTTCACGTGCTGGTCGAGGGCGTCGGTGCGTTCCCTCGAACCCGCGACGACGCGGGCGCCGGCGGCGAGGAAGGCCTCGACGACGGCCAGTCCGATGCCGCGCCCGGCGCCGGTGACCACGACGGTCCGCCCGGCCAGGCCCGCGTCGCCGGCGGACGTCCCGGCGGCCTGGGGACCGGAGTTCACCGCCCGGCCTCCAGGCCCTGCCGCCGCAGCCAGGTGAGCACGGTGTCCGCGACCTCGCGCCAGCCGCCGTCGATCGTCAACGAGTGCCCCCGGTCGGGGAAGTTGATGATGTCGGTGACCGCCTCGGAGTGCCGGTACTGCTTGAGGGTGGCCCGGGTGACGACCTCGGGCACCGTGTGGTCCTTGCCGCCGGAGATGAGCAGCAGCGGGCCGCGTCCGCTGTTGTCCGTGTCGACCTTCGCCGGGGAGTGGGGGTTGAAGTTGGCGGAGGCGGCCTCGTACAGCGGCTTGCCCGGCGCGGGGATGGTCCAGCGCTCGTACAGGGCCGCCGATTCCTCCTCGGCTACGGCGTTGCCGAACGCGAACCGGAACTGCTCCGCGGTCAGGGAGACCGACCGGCGCTTGTTGGCCGGGTTCTTGAAGACCGGGAGCGTCGCCTTCAACGCGGACAGCGGCAGCGGCAACACACCCTTGATCTGCGCGGCGTCGATCGCGACCGCCGCGGCTGCGCGGTCCTGGCCGAGCAGCTTCTGCGCGATCATCCCGCCGAACGAGTGGCCGATCACGACGGGCCGCACGGGCAGGGCCTCGATCAGGGCCGCGTAGTGCTCGACGACGTCGTCGATGCCGTGGCCGGCGATGCTCTCGGGGTTCTGGCGCGCGTCCTCGACGGTGTCGGGGTCGCCCGGCCACCCGGGCGCGGACGGGTCGTAGCCCTCGGCGCGGAACAGCTCGATCCACGGCTGCCAGGAGGTGCTGTGCAGCCAGAGCCCGTGGATGAAGACCACGGGAAGGGGGACGGTCATGGCTGGGCCTCTCTTGTCGGTGTCCTGACCCGCATGCGCACACGAAACCGGGAACCCCGGTGCTCTCGCACCGGGGAGGCACCCCAGTGCTTCAGGACAGGGCTTCAGGACAGGGCTTCAGGGCAGTGCTTCAGAGCCAGCGGTTCAGGGCCGGTCGTTCAGGGCCGGTCGTTCAGGGCCGGTCGTTCAGGGATGGATGCCGAACGGCCCGAGGACACCCGCGTCGATCCGCAGGGACTCCAGCAGCGTCCACGCGTTGTCCCGCGTGCAGACGTCGGCGGCGACGAGCGCGGCGGCGGCCGGGACGGCGAGCGCCCCGGCGGCGCCCTTGAGGAATCCGCGGCGGCCGGAGGCCGGAGTTCGGAAGGCATGGAGGGGTGGTCGCCTTTCGGCTGGGGGGACGAAGGCGGCGATCGCCGACCCCTCCCAGGACAGCACCCCCCGAGCGACGTTCGCACTGGGGCTCCACCCCAGTCGAACAGACCCCCACCCCCCCAAACCCCTTGATGCACGGGGAAGTTGAGGATCGGCGGCACGGATGACCGGAAGTGGCCGAGTCGACATGAGACGTAAAGAAACTTCACAGGAAACCCAAAGAATCACTCACGCTGGAAACGCATCTCGGCGCACATGACTCGAAAACGGGCTGTAGGCGGCCGCTTCGCGATCAATTGGTGATGCACCGCCCACATACCGGCCTTCAGAATGCACAGCGGCGCGGACCCACCGGGGGGACCGCCTCTGTCCCGGGAAGGATCCCGACCTCCATGTCCGTCTTTCGCTTAGCCATGCCCGTTTTCAGACGTCCCGCGTCAAGGCCGTTCGCCGCCGTCATGGTCGTGGCCACGGCCCTTGCGGCCGGATCACTGACGGCGCCGGCCCACGCGGCGTCCGGCACCCCGGCCCCACCACGCCGTGCCGCGTCGCACAGCACTCTCTCTCAGCCCACCGCCCGACCGACCTGTGCGGTCAACGACGCCGACGGCTGCCTGAACAACACCGCCACCAGCACCTTCACCACCACGACCGGCCCTGCCGACGCCGACGGCTCCGGCGACAGCATCGACGCCGCCGACCTGACGGGCACAGCGGGCTGGCAGAGCGGCGGCACCGTGACCGTCGACGGCGCCACCATCACGCTGCCGCAGTTCGGCACCGGCACCTACGACAACATGCTGGCCTCAGGCCAGACCCTCACCCTGCCGGGCGGCAGCGTGGTCGACACCGGCGATGCCGTGGTCTTCCTCGCCTTCGCCACCGGCGACGCGGTCAAAGGCGCCTCCGGCACCATCACCTACGCCGGGAACAACTGCCTGAACCCGGACGGCGACCCCGCCGAACAGGACTATGTTCTGGACACCGTGCCGGACTGGCTCTCCGGTCCGCCCGCCGCGGCCTCGATCACCCTGGCCCACGAGAATCACAGCAACAACACCCAGACCAGCCCGAGTTCCGGCCCCAAGGTCTACGCCGTCAGCGTTCCGCTGGCCTGCCCCGGCTCGGTCGTCAGCAGCATCTCCCTGCCGCTGGTGAACAACGGCGTCCAGGCCGGGCGGCCCGCCCTGCACATCCTCGGGCTGGGCCTACGGCCGACGACCGCCACCGGCAGCGGACCCACTGCCCGGCACTGGGTCGGCACCTGGGCCTCGGTCCAGGACACCGGCAGAGTGCGGTTGTCCGACGACAGCACAGCCACCGTCGACGACCAGACGCTCCGTATCCCGGCCCATGTCAGCATCGGCACCGACAGCGCAAACGGGGTGCGAGTCCACCTGTCCAATGCGACGGGCGCCACCCCGGTGACCTTCGACGCGGCCTCCGTCGCCCTTCAGGACACCGTCACAGGCGGCGCCACCGCGGCGGCGGCTCCGACGGCGCTGACCTTCGACGGTTCCCCGTCCGTCACCATCCCCGCAGGCGCCGACGCCGTCAGCGACCCAGTCGCCCTGACCGTCCAGCAGCAGGCGACCGTACTGGTCAGCTTGCGGGTGCACGGCTCGGTGTCCGCCATGCCCGGTCACTCCGTGGCCCGTACTCCCGTCTGGGTCAGCGACCCCGCCGACCGCACCGGTGACACGGCCGCCGCCCACTACACGCAGACCACTTACACCGGTCTGCCGTACCTCTCGGGTATCGACGTCACCACCTCCACCGCAAGGCCCACCGGCTCGCTGGTCCTCTACGGAGACCAGAGCGTCAACGGGGACACCGCAAGCGCAGACGGCCGGCATCACCTGAGCGACGCGATCACCGACGCTCTGGTCGACGATCCGCACGGGAACGCCTCCGTGGCCTACGGCGTGCTCAACGCGGGCACCAGCACCAACCTGCTTCCGCAGATCACCGACAGCACCGTTCCGAGGAACGCGCTCAACCCCCAGGACCGGGACGTGCCGGCCCAGGGCAACGTGCGTACCGTCCTCATCTCCCTCGGCGCCGACGACCTGCTGAACTGCGCCGGCAACGCCGACACCTGCGCCACCGAAGTGGAGAGAGGACTGGCCTCCCTCGACACCCGGCTGAGTTCGTACTACACCGACGACAGCCAGATCTACGTCGACCAGCAGCCGGTCACCCAGAACTCCGGCATCACCGTCTACCTCGCCACCATCCCGCCGTTCACCGCCGCCCACCCCGGCACCGCGACCCAGGAGGCCGCCCGGGAGCAGGTCAACAACTACCTGCTCGACGATTACCCGGGCCGGCTCATCGACCTTGCCGCCGCGGTCTCCACCGACGGCACCGCCACATCCTCGACCGTCAAGGCCGCCGACCTCTCGGACGGCAACCCGTCCGACGCGTACTACGCCGACCTTGCCGGCCGATACGTCGACGACGTCGACTCCGGCACGCTCATCTACCCGCCCGACTGATTCCAGCAGGCCTCGGACAACGAAAGAGGCCGATGACCTGTGACTACAGATCATCGGCCTCTGACCGAAGGGTGAGTGACGGGACTCGAACCTGCTTCGTATCGCTATCGTGACCTGCACCCTTTCTGTACGCGCGGATAAATCCGTGCATACGGGTGGCGGGTGATGACGTTGGATGACGCTGTGTGGCATCCGGTTTGACCATGGTCAAACGCTCCACCATCCCGGCGCCGAGATCGTCCTCGGCCTCCAGCTCAAGCAGGTCGCGACCAGGGCACTGGCCAACCGGGCGACGCAGGGTTATGCCGTCACCGACGTCATTTGGGTGACGCTGCTGGACACCACGATCGAGCCGTTGCGGGCTTGGCGTAAGACTGGGAGGCCGGGCCCCGGTGCCGGGCCTGGACATCAGCGGCCATGGCGGAAACGAAGGGGATGTCGGGCGGCTCCGATCAGACCTTTACGTAACTGCGGCCGTTCAGCTCGAAGTCGTGAGCCGGGAGTTCGTGTTCTGTCGGGAGGCGAGGAAGCCGAAGGAGGGGGTGCGGTTCGCGGTAACCGTCCTGTTGTGGGTGGCGGTGACGCGGGAGCCGCTTGGGTGAACCCGGCGTCCCGCATCTCGCCTGCCTTCTGGCTGTCCCGGAACGACCAGGCGACGTGTCAGTCGTCCAGGGCCCGTACGGCGGTACGGGGCACCGACGGAAGTGCTTGATCAGAGGGGGCGCTTGTAGGGGACCTGCAGCGACTTTCGCTCGTCCGCCCGACCGGCTGACAGCTTTGCTGGCAGCGCAGCGCCGGTCTCGCTGGAAGGCGGGTGGCAGCCTCGCCGGTGGACAGACGCCTTTGGCCGGCGCATCACGAAGGAGCATGTGTCAACCTTTTACACGTGCTCTGATCAGGTAAAATTTCACCGGACAACGTGGCGAGGCATCAGGCGGCATGATCGCTCGTGGTCTCGTAATGCGTAGGTCTCGGGTTCCAATCCCGAGGGCGACTCACTCTAAGCCCCAGGTCAGGTATCTGATCTGAGGTTTTCTGTCATTTGTGCTGTCTCGGGGCTCGGTTCCTGCATTCATTGGGCGATTCCACAGCAACTTCAAGCCAGACGGACTTCCGGGCATGGAAGCGAATGAGACAGACGGCTGAGCATCCGCCCTGGAGACCGTCATTCGCCGCCTATGGGATGAAGGCCGCCAAAGCAGGGCGGGGGCGAGAGTCGTATGTGGAGTTCGACCTGCATAAACGCCCTCCCAAGGTTCGGCGGCCCGTCGGGCGTCGCGGTGGCCGGACGGGAGTGCTTGTGGCGTGTTATTCCCTGTTAATACCCTGTGGGTTGTCATGCCTCGACATTCCTTGCTTGGGTATGCCTGATCAAGATCATGGTCGGTACTGGGGAGGAACGAGCCGTGATGCCCGGAAGATCGGACGACCTGCCCGGCAGAGGTGAGGAACTGACTCGGATGCGTGCGCTGCTCGCACCCGACCGGGGCCCCGTCTTCGTGGTGGTGACGGGTGAGCCCGGGATCGGCAAGTCCCGGCTGTGCGCGGCGTTCGAGGCGGCGGCGACGGGCACGGGCGTTCCGGTGCTGACCGGCCGGGCCACCGAACTGGAGTGCGGTGCCCCGTGGGCGCTGTTCCGGCACGTCCTCGACGACGCGGTGGACCTGGACTGGAGCGGCGGCTCCGCGGAATCGGCCCGGCGACTGCGGGCGCTGTCGGCCACGCTCAGCCGCCAGGACCCGGACTCCCTCTCTGTCATGGGTGTCGAACGGCACCGCGTGCACCGGGCGGGACGGGCGCTGTTGGAGGCCGCGGCCACGCCGTCGGGGCTGCTGCTGGTCTTCGACGACCTGCACTGGGCCGACACGGCGTCCGTGGAGTTCATCGACTATCTCGTCCGGCACCCCACGCGTCGCGTGGTCACGGTCCTTGTCGCCCGCACCGGGCGGCTGCCCACGCTGCTGGAGCGCTCGTTGGACAGTGCCGCCACCCTCGTCGAACGCATGCCGCTCGGGTCGCTGTCCCTCGACGACGCGGGGCTGCTGTTACCGGACGCCTCGCCTGCCTACCAGCGCAAACTGTACGAGATCGGTGGCGGCAATCCGCTGCACCTGGAGATCCTCGGCCGGCTCCCTGCGCACGAGGTCGAGGAACTGCGCGGTGCGTCCGCCGCCGTGGGCGGCGACCGGACCGGTCTCGCTCCGCTGATCTCCCGGGAGTTGAGGGATCTTCCCGAGCCCCTCTTCACCGTCGTGCGCGCGGCCGCGGTCACCGCGGACACCTTAGACACGGCCACCGTGGCGTCGGTGGCCGAACTGCCGCAGGAGGCGGTCGGCGTGGCGCTCGACGCGCTCGTGGACCGGGACGTGCTGCGGGCCCCCGAGGGACGGATCGAGTTCCGCCACCCCCTGGTACGAGCCGCCGCGTACCGGCTCGCGGGCCCGTTGTGGCGGAGCGCCGCCCACCAGCGGGCGGCCGAGCACCTCGCCAGGGAGGGGGCCCCGCCCTCCGTCCGCGCTGAGCATCTGCGGCACGGGCTGCGCCGAGGCGACACCGTGGGCGCCGCACTGCTCGCCGAGGCCGCCACCAGATTGGCCGACATGGCGCCCGCCGACGCCGCACGCTGGCTGCGCGCGGCACTCGACGCAACACAGGATGGCGCCGACCCCGACG
This sequence comes from Streptomyces sp. NPDC013157, assembly GCF_042899865.1. Lineage (NCBI taxonomy): Bacteria > Bacillati > Actinomycetota > Actinomycetes > Kitasatosporales > Streptomycetaceae > Streptomyces > Streptomyces sp. NPDC013157. Next base: position 306,363 of record NZ_JBIBAK010000010.1, read on the forward strand.
GGCAGCGCGCCGAATGGCGGCTGACGATGGCCAAGACCCTCACCGTGTCCGGTCAGTTCGACGAAGCCAGGACGGTGCTGCACGAACTCGCCGCGAGCGGCGACACCGCGTGCCGCCACCGGGCGCTGGAACTGCTGGCCGCCAGCGAGCGGGCACTCGGCCGGTTCGCGGAGGTCCGGGCCCGGCTCGGCGCCGAACTGGCCGCCCCCGACACGGCACCGGACGGCCTGCGGACCCCGCTCCTCGTCGAACTCGCCGCCACCGACATGCTCAGCGGCCAGTGGGACAGCGGCGCACAGCAGGCCGCCGAGGCCCTGCGCCTCGCCGGTCCGGGCGACCGGTCCGGGATCGCCGTCGTCGCCCGGACCCTGCTGGCCGTGGCCGAGCTGTACCGTTGCCGGTTCAGTTCCGGATACCGGCTGCTGGACCAGGCCCGCTGGCACGTCGACGGGCTCACCGACCTCGAACTCCGGGACGACATAGGTCTCCTGCCGCCCCTCGCCTGGGCCGAGTTCCTTGTCGACGACCACGAGGACGCGCTGCGCCACGTCGAACGCGGTATGGACATCGCCCGCCGTTACGGGCGCAGCCACGTCGTGCCCCAGATGTATGTCGTACGGTCGGTCGTGCACGCCCGCATGGGGCTCGTCCCGCTCGCGCTCGTCGACGCCGAGGACGGAGAGGAGATCGCCCGCCACCTCGGAAGCGCCGAAATGCACGGCTTCGTCCTCGCGGTCAAGGCGCTGCCGTTGCTGTGGCACTCGGGCCCCGAGGAGGCGGTGACGCTCGCCGCCCGTATCAGGGATCGCCATCCGTTGCGTTCGGCGTGGTGGCGGAACATCGCCGACCGGTCGCTGGCCGACATGTACTTCCAGGCCGGCCGTCCCGCCGAGTGCCGCGCGCTGCTCGCGGCACGGCCCGACTCCGGCCCGGTCGGCCTCGGGCCGCACGCCCCCTCCCTGTACGCGGTGCGCGCGGAAGCCGAGGTCGCGTGCGGGGACCGGGCGGCCGGACGGGAGTGGTACGAGCGGGCGGCCGAGGCGGCCGCCTCGGGCGCGCCCCGCGCCCAGTACGGTTCCGTGGTCCGCGCCCGCGCCACGCTCCTGCTCGCGGAGAACCGGTTGGAGGACGCGCGTGACGAGGCGTACGTCGCCGTCGAGCACTTCCGGGCCGCCGCGCTCCCTGTCGACGAGGGCTTCGCCCGGCTGCTCACCGCCAGGATTCTCACGGCCCTCGGTGACGCCCACGGGGCCGACGAGGAACTGGGCCGCGCCCGGCGGCTGTTCACCGGCTGCGACGCGCCATGGCTGGTGCGGGCCGTGGGCCGTGAGCAGCGGCGGGCGGGGGCCCAGCGGCCCCGCACCAGACCGGCGGGCCTCACCGCCCGGGAACGGCAGATCGCCGAGCTGGTCGCCCGCGGTCTCACCAGTCCGCAGATAGCCGAACAGCTCTTCCTCAGCGTCCGCACCGTCGAGTCCCATCTCGCCCGTGTCTTCCACAAGGCCGGGGTGACGGGGCGGGTGGCGCTGGCCCGCAAGATCGCCGAGGAGGGGCTGCCGGAGTGAGGGACGCGGCCCGGGGCCCCGTCGCACGGACCCGGCCTCACCGAGGGTCCGCGGGTAAGTACCCCCGGGACGACCGGCTGTTCGAGAGGCTCGGACCGGGCGCCTGTTCGCGGACGAACAGACGCAGCAGACGCGGGAGTTCGTACGGTTCGTACCGTTCACCCTGATCACCGTGGTTGCTCTGTGCACTTCGCTCCCCCGGTCCGCCGTGGGCCAGCACCTCGTCGTCCGGCACGCCGATCGCTCCGGCCTCCACCATGTGCTCCAACGTCCGGTACAGCCGCGCTCCGTCGACCCCGAGCACGCTCCGCGCGTCCGCCGGAGTGAACACCGGCGACGGCAGCGACGCCAGCTGGCGCACCATGTCCCGCACGGGCCCCGGCAGACCGTCCCACCAGTCGGCCAGCCTCGGCCGTACGGCGGTGTCCCCCACCGACAGCTCGTCGAGCGCCGTACGGGGATCGGCCAGTCGGGCCGCGTACCGCTCCGACGGCAGATGACGCAGCACGGCCAGCTTCGTACCGGCCACCCGCAGGGCCAGCGGTAGCAGCCCGGTCGCGGTGGCGATCCGCTCCGCCGTCCGGTCGGCGGCCAGCCGCTCCGGCCCGGCGAACCGGACCAGCAGCTCCACCCCCTCGCGCAGGGTGAGCGGCGGGACGTCCACCCGGTGGTCGGCCTCCTCAAGCCCCGCCAGTCGGGTCCGGGCGGTCACCAGCACCGAGCTGCGATCGGTGCCGGGCAGCAGCGCCCGTACGCACGCCTCGTCCGGCGCGTCGTCGAGGACCAGCAGCGGCCGGCGGTCCGCGACCCAGCGACGCCAGTGGGTCCAGGATTCGGGTTCGCGGCCCGTGTCGGGCAGGCCCGCGGCACGCGCGAGTTCGGCGATCACATCGGCGGCCGGGCGTGGTGTGCCGTCGTTCGCACGCAGCCGGACCAGGAAGCGTCCTTCGGGAAAGCGTTCACCGAGACCGTGGGCCAGGTGTACCGCCAGCGCGCTCTTGCCGATCCCGGCGGGACCGGTCAGGACCACCAGCCGCCCCGGGCCGTCGGGGCGGCCCAGCAGCCCCGACAGGTCGTCGAGGAGGCCGGCGCGGCCGGTGAAGTTCGCCGTCTCGCGGGGAAGTAGATGGTGGCCCTCCGGACCCCTTCGCCCGGCGCGCCCGGCCCCGGTGGGGGCGGGGCCCGCGTGGTCCTCGCCGACCAGCAGCGACTGGTAGCGCGCCGCCAGGGCCCCGCTCGGCCGCAGTCCCAGATCGCGCGCCATCAGCTGCCGGAACTCCTCGTACGCGGCGAAGGCCTCCGTCTGCCGTCCGGTCCGGTACAGGGCCGTCAACTGGGCGGCGCGCAGCCGTTCCCGGAACGGGTGTTCCGCCACGAGGGCGTCCACCGTCTCGCCCACGGGCCCCGCGTCGCCCGCCGCGAGCTGCGCCTCCGCCCAGTCCTCCCAGGCCGTGAGATAGCGCAGCGTCATGCGCTCCGCCTCGTCACCGATGACACCCGTGGCGGCCAGGTCGGACAGCAACGGCCCCCGCCACAGGTCCAGCGCCTCGCGCAGCATCAGCGCGGCGTCGGCGGACGCCGAGGCTAATGCGGCCCGTCGGCCCGCCCGTACCAGCTCGTCGAACCTGAGCGAGTCGAGTTCCGCCGGGTCGGCCCGCAGCACATAGCCGCCGCGGTCATGGACGATGCGCTCGGCGCCGCCCGGGGCGTCCCGGTCGGCGGCGTTCAGCAGTTTGCGCAGCGCGGACACATAGACCTGGATGTTCTTGCGCGCGGTGCGGGGAGGTCGCCGGTCCCACAGTGCCTCGGCCAGCAGATCGGCTGCGACGGCCGACCCGGCGCGGCACAGCAGCACGGCCAGCACCAGCCGCTGTTTGTGCGGTCCGAGGGGCAGGGGACGGCCGTCGGCCTCCACCGTCAGCGGTCCGAGGACACGGAACCGCAGCCGGGACGCTCGGCCGGGGTGAACGGAACCGGTGAACATCCGCGTCCTTCCCGAGGGGGTGGGCGGGTGAGGCCCGGGATCTGCGCGATGCCTGAGTGCGCAGTCTGCGTGCATCCCGACTGTCCCGGACAACCGCCCGGCGAACATCCGTAGGACCACGCAAAACTCATCCGCTGTCCACAGGACGCCTGATGCCCCTCCCGGACGCCGCCAGAACCCGGCGACCTGGGGGTTTACCGCTATCGAAGCGGTGGTCAACCGGGAAGCAACCGGGCACGGGGAAGGTGGTCGCCCGACGACCGTCGGCGGCGGGAGCGAGCCGGGAGCCCGCGCCGATCAGCGGAGGTGGTGAGACGCATGGAACTGGGCGAACTGCTCGGGCTGCGTCCGGTGCCCTGTGCCGGACTGCTGATGACCCTCACCCGCCGCTGCCCGCTGAGCTGCGCCCACTGCTCCACCTCCGCCACCCTGTCCGGCGAGGAGCCGGGCGCCCTCGGCCTGAGACGGTTCACCCGTTCCCTCACCGCGGACGACCGGCCCGACGTGGTGATGTTCACCGGGGGCGAACCGCTGCTCCGCCCCCGGCTGGTCACCGAACTGGCCGCCGTGGTACGGGCGGTGGGCGCGCGGAGCGCACTGCTCAGCGGGATGTTCTTCGCCCGGGGCGGTGGTGGCCTTCCGGCGCCGATCCGCACCGCGATCACCGCCGTCGACCACTTCTCGGCGAGTCTGGACGCCTTCCACGAACGGGAGGTGAGCCGCGCCGACGTCTTTGTCGCCGTACGCCGGGTGCTTGACCACGGGGTCCCCGCCAGCTTCCACGTCACCGGCCTCGGGTCGGCCGATCCATACCTGGCCGATGTCGTCGCCGATGTCCGCAGGACCTTCGGCGACCGGGTGCCGATGCTCGTCAACGAGGTACGGGCCGTGGGGCGGGCCGTGGGATGGGCGGCGCCCGGCCGGGTGGTGGAGGGGCGGGCGACGGAGGCGGTGGCGCCCTGCACGATGGCTGCCTGGCCGGTGGTCGCCTTCGACGGCACCGTGGTCGCCTGCTGCAACCAGGACGTGGTGGACCGCCGCCCCGTACCGGCCCATCTGAGGCTCGGGCACGTGGCGACGGACGACTGGGCGGCCGTACGGACCCGGGCGCTGGGGTCGCCCGAGCTGAGGATGATCCGGGCGACCGGGCCCGATTACCTGTACGCGCGCTACGGATCGGGTCCGCCGCAGAGTGCCCGAGGCGCGGAGTCGTACTGCACCGGCTGCCGGCTGCTCGGGGAACGCCCGGCCGTGGCCGACGCCGTCCGGCGGGTCGGGGCGAGCCCGGTCGGCGTCCTGCTGGACCACGAGGCGGCCCGTCGCCAGACGGCGGACGGGCCCGTCGCCCTGGTCCGCCGGTGGGGCTGCTCCGGGTACGCCCCGCTGGTCGCCCCGGCGCCGACGGTACGGCAGGACGCGCGATGAGGCGCCCGACCGCCACCGGGCCGGACCGCCCGAGCGCGGCGAGGGGTGCGGTGGCACCCGGTGCCGTGTCCTCCGGCGTGATGCCGTCCGGACCCGTGTCATCCGGATCTGTGCCGTCCGGACCCGTGCCGTCCGGTGCCGCGCGCCGGCTGCGTGCCAAGCTCGCCCTCGCCGACCCCGTACTGCGTGCCTCGTTGGCGGACCTCTGGCGGCCGTTCGGACTGGCGGACGGGGCGGGGGTGGTGCCGGGGGCGGCGCGGCGCTATCTGCGGTACCTGGGCGCCATGCACGAGATGGTCCGGGCCTCCGTGCCGTTGATGGAACGGGCCCTGTCGCGGTGCGAACTCCACGCCCCGGACGACGCCCTGGGCGAGCCCCTCGCCCGCTACCTCGCCGTCCACATCGACGAGGAGCGCCATCACGACGACTGGCTGCTGGAGGACCTGGCGGCGGCGGGTGGACCGCTGGAGCCTCCGGTCCCCTCGGCCGATGTCGCCGCGCTGGTGGGGGCGCAGTACTACTGGATCGAACACCGTCATCCGGTGTGTCTGCTGGGCTACATGACGGTGCTGGAGGGGCATGCTCCCGCGCCGTGGCTGGCGGACCGGCTCGCCGAACGCACCGGGCTGCCGTACGACGCGTTCCGCACCGTACGCCACCACGCCGTGCTCGACACCGGGCACAGCGAGGAACTCGACCGCCTCGTGGACCGGTTGCCGCTCGACGCGGCGCAGGAGGCCGCCGTGGCGGTGAGCGCCCTGTACACCGTGACCGGGGTGGCCGGAGTCCTCACCCGTATCACCACCGAACGAGGAGCCCCCGATGGCCGCTGAGTACGACGACCCCGCGCGTGACGTCCTCACCGTTCTGGAAGCCGCTGGTTTCACGATCGGCACGCTGCCCGACGAGCAGCAGGAGGTGTTCCGCTCGCTCACACCCGAGGAGGTCGCCCTGCTGGTCGACATCAAGGGACGGCTCGACGAGGCGGAACCGGAGGTACAGGCCCACGGGGTGGTGGCGGGCGGGGCGCTGTTCTGAACGGCCCCGGGACCGACCGGAGTTGTACGTGAGCGGCCTTCTGTGTGAGCGGCCTCGGCCGGGCCGGTGAGGACACGGGCATGAACGAGCCACTTGGTACCAGCGAGCCCCACCGCGTGGACGAGGAGACGGCATGAACGGCGACACGGCATGAACAGTGACACGGCATGAACGGCGACACGGGAACGCACTGCGCCGGGTGCCGTACCCGGCTGTCCGCCGGGGCGCGATTCTGCTCCGGCTGCGGGCTGCCCTGCGCCCAGGACGCCGGGCCGGGCGGCCAGCCCGTCGAGGAACGCAGGGTCGTCAGCGTCGTCTTCTGCGACCTCGTCGGTTCCACCGCGCTGTCCGGGCGACTTGATCCGGAGACCCTGCGTTCCGTCACGCTGCGCTACTTCGATCTGATGCGGCACCAGATCGAGGCGCACGGCGGCACCGTGGAGAAATTCATCGGAGACGCCGTGATGGCGGTCTTCGGGGTGCCGGTCATGCACGAGGACGACGCCCGGCGCGCCGCGGCGGCGGCCCTGGACATGGTCGACGCCCTGGAGGAGCTGAACGCGGACCTCACCCGGGCGCCGGGGGTACGGCTGGATGTGCGGATCGGCGTCAACACCGGTGAAGCGGTGGCCAGTTCGGATGCGTCCGCCCGGCAGGCCCTGGTCTCCGGCGAGGTCGTCAACGTGGCCGCCCGGCTGGAGCAGAACGCCGCCGCCGGCGAGATCCTCATCGGTCCGCTGACCCTGCGGGCGATCGGCCCCGCGGCGGTGGTCGAGGAGGCCGGACCGCTCCTGCTCAAGGGCAAGACCGACCCGGTGACCGCGCATCGACTGCTGGCCGTCGTCGACCACGACCCCGAACACCTTCGCCGCTTCGACATCCCCTTCGTCGGCCGTGAGCCCGAACTGGCCGAACTGCGTCTGGTGCTGGACAAGACGAACGACGGCCGAGGCTGCCACCTGGTCACCGTGTACGGCGAGGCCGGCATCGGCAAGACCCGTCTGATCCGGGAGTGGCTCCACCGGGAGCACGCCGACGGCACCGGCGGCCCGGGTGCGGACCGCCTGGCCTTCGTGGGTGCGGACCCCGCGGCTTTCGTCGCGGCGGGTACCGGGCGGCCGGGCATGGCTCGGCCCCGTCCCGTGTACGGGGCCGGACGCTGTCGGCCCTACGGTGACGCCGGGAGCCTCGCGCCGCTGGCCGAGGCGCTGCGCTCGCTGCTGGACCGGGCCGGTGGGGTCACCGGGCCCGGTGGCCTCGACGGATTCGGGGAGGACGAACGGGCGGAGGCGGCCGAGGCGCTGGCGTCGCTGGAGGCCGGAGTGCTACGGGACGGCACGCCCAGCCCCTCCTTCGACGAGACCTGTGCTGCGCTGGCCGGCCTGCTCGGCGCACTGGCCTCGCGGCTGCCGCTGGTGCTGGTGCTGGACGACTGCCACTGGGCGGACGCCCTGTTGCTGGAAGCGCTGGACCGGCTGGTGGAGGATCTCGACCACGCGGCCGTGATGGTGGTCTGTGTCGCCCGCCCCGAACTGCTGGACGTCAGGCCGGACTGGGGGAGCGGGCGGCTGAAGTCGGTCTCGCTGATGCTCTCCGGGTTCTCGGCGCGGGAGTCGGCCACGTTCGCGGCCGGGCTGGCGGAGGTCGGAGCCCACGCTGCGGACACCCTCCCCGCGCACGTCATGGAACGGGCCGAGGGTAACCCATTCCACCTGGAACAACTGCTGGCCCTGCGCGCCGAGGGCGGAGCCGCCGACGAACTGCCGCCCACGGTCCAGGCCCTGCTGGGCGCCCGTATCGACGCCCTGGAGCAGACCGAACGCGGCACCCTCGACCTGGCCTCCGTCGTAGGCCGGGAGTTCCGCACGGACCAGGTGGCCGACCTGGCCGCCGCGGGCGAGGACGGCACGGGACCGGAGACGGTGCGTTCCGCCGTGCGCGGCCTGACCCGACGCCGACTGGTGACGCCGGCTCCGCGCCGTCCCGGCGCCGGCGCGCTCGTCCGCTTCAGCAGCGGCCTGGTCCAGGAAGTCGTCTACCAGGCGATGGCCAAGCGGGTCCGGGCCGACCGCCACGAGCACGCGGCCGACCTCCCGGCCACCCGTCAGGCCGGCGACGCGGCGGTCGGGTTCCACCTGGAACGCGCCCACCGCTACCGCGGCGACCTCGGCCTGTTCGACGAGCACACCGAGCGGCTGCGCCACCGCGCCGCACAGTCGCTGGCCGCCGCCGGCGCCGGCGCGCTCGCCCGCGCCGACCTCTCGCGTGCCGAGGACCTGCTGACCCGGGCAACGGCCCTGGCCCGCCCCGGCGAGTCCACCTGGCCCGACGCCGCCCGCCGGCTCGCCGAGGCCCGGCTCGCCCTCGGCCGACCGGCAGAGGCCCGCGTGCTGCTCCTGCGGGTCCTCACCGCGGCCACCGCCTCCGGTGACCGGCTGGCCCGGGCCCACGCCTGTCTGACGCTCGCCACGGTGGATCCGACCGCCGGCCCGGCCCACCTCCGGACCGCCGAAACCGTCGAAACCGCCGACCCTGGGCTCCTCGACACGGCCCTCCACCCCGCCCCCGCCGTTTCCCCGGCGGCTCCGGCGGACTCCGCGGCTCCGGCAGCCGCTGGGCCCGCCGTGTCCCCGGCCGACGTGGCCGCCGCCGTACTCCCCGTCTTCGAAGCGGCCGACGACGCGCTCGGGCTCGCCCGTGCCCAGCTTCGCCTCGCTCAGGGAGAGCAGGCGAGGGGGCGGCACGCCGCGGCTGAGCAGCTGCTCAGCCGGGCACTCGCCGACGCCGTACGGGCCGACGCCGAACCGGAACGGGCGGCGGCGCTCGGCGCGTTGGGTGTGTCGCTGTGGCTGGGACCGGAGACCGTACCCTCGGCCGTCGAGCGCTGCCGCACCCTGCTGGCGGAGCACGCCGGGGAACGCCGCACCGTACGGGTGACACTCAACTGTCCCCTCGCGGTACTGCTCGCGCTGCGCCAGCGGTTCGCGGAGGCGCGTGAGTGCCTGGCGGTGGCCGAACGGTTCGCGCGGGACCTGGGTTTCGCCGAGGCCGCCGTGTTCCTGCCGTTCTTCTCCGCCGCGGTGGAGACACTGGCCGGCCAGCCGGACCGGGCGGAGGCGTCCCTGCGGGAGGCCGAACGCTCCTGCCGGGCGGCGGGGGAGGACGGCCTGCCCGCACCCATGGCCCGCGAACTGGCCCGGCTGCTGGTTGCCCGTGGTGCCCGCCGCGAGGCGCTGGGGCGTATCGAACCGGCCGACGCCGACCTGCCGTCGTCCGAGGCGGCCGACCGTGACGGTCTGCTGGCCGTGATCGCGGCGCTGGACGGCGAGTTCACCGAGGCCGAACGGCTGGCCGACCGCGCCACGGCTCACGCCACCCGCACCGACTCGCCGATCGTACGGGCCGTCGCCCTGACCGACCGGGCGCGTACGCAGTTGCTGCTCGGCCGTCCGGACCCGGCCGCCGCCGCTGCCCGTGAGGCCGGGCACCTGTTCGCCGCCAAGGGACATCTTCCGGGTGTGGCCCAGGCGGCGGAGCTGACCCGAAGGGCCGCGCGCGCGGAGCCGACGGACACCCGTCCGGCGCCTTCCCCGTCGTCCGGGACACGAGAACCCGGGCCGTGGTCGCCGGCCCCGCGCCCATCCGACGTGCGGTCACCCGATACGGGGCGGCCGACGAGCGAGGAAGACCTGGAGGAATGACCGAATGAGTACGGCACCGTCCGCGTGGGACTCCGCACTCACCTGGAGCCTGCGTGGCCGCGGCCCCGGCGACATCCCGGTGACCGCGCACGGCGACACCGTCACGCCGGAGTGGGCCTGGGGCGGCGCGACCGGCCGGGGCGTACGGGTCTGTGTGGTGGACAGCGGAGTCGAGCGTGACCATCCGCAGGTCGGGCCGGTGGACGGCTCGTATGTCGTGGTCAAGGGCGACCACGGCATCCGGGTGGAGGAGACGGACACCGGCGACACCTGCGGCCACGGCACCGCCTGTGCCGGCATCATCCGCCGAGCCGCGGCCGGCTGCGAGATCCACAGCGTGCGCGTGCTCGGCGAGCGGTTCTCCGGCACCGGAGACGTCCTGCTGGCGGGGCTGCGCTGGGCCATCGAGCAACGCTTCGACGTCGTCAACATGAGCCTGTCCACCACCCGCCCCCGTTTCGTCGAGACGCTCCACGCACTGGCCGACGACGCGTACTTCGCCGGTACGGCCATCGTCGCCTCGGCCCACAACAGCCTGGTGGAGTCCTTCCCCTGGCGGTTCTCCTCGGTGATCTCGGTGGGCAGCCACCAGGAGGACGATCCGCGGCTGCACCTGTACAACCCCAGCCCGCCGGTGGAGTTCTTCGCCGCCGGACAGAACGTGACCGTTCCCTGGCTGAACGGGGCCACGATCCGTACCACCGGCAACAGCTTCGCCACGCCGTACATCGCCGGACTGTGTGCCCTCATCCGCTCCAAGCACCCGCAGCTGACGGTCTTCCAGCTCAAGAACATCCTCTACCTGACCGCGGCCAACGTCCGTACGGAGTCCTCGCCCCTGTCCGCGCCGCCGTCGCCCCTGCCCGTACCGACGGCCGAGCCCTTGGAGACGCATTCATGAAACAGCCAACCGGCTCGGACGACGACGTCGCCCGCGAACTCCTCCAGTCGGTCGTCGCCACGGCCCAGGCCATCTTCGGAGCCGAGGCCAGCTCCATCTTCCTGCTCGACGAGGCCGCCGACGAGCTGGTCTTCGAGGCGGTCTCGGGGCAGGGCGAGGAGTTCCTCGTCGGCACCCGCTTCCCCGCCGGACGCGGCATCGCCGGCTGGGTGGCGACATCGGGGGAACCGGTGATCGTCGACGACCTCACCCGGAACGGATCCTTCGCCCGCGACCTCGCCGAGTCCACGCGCTATGTCCCCGACGCGTTGATGGCGGTCCCGCTGGTCCACGGTTCACGGGTACTCGGCGTGCTGGAGGTCCTCGACCCCGTCCCGCAGAGCCGGTCCAGCCTCGGCGAACTGGACCTGCTGGCTCTGTTCGCCAGACAGGCCGCCGTCGCCCTGCGTGTGGTCCTCGACCGCCGTGACGCCGGTACGCCCCGGCTGGGGGGCCAGGGCCGCGCGGAGAGCCTGCGCATGGTCGAGGCACTGCGAGAACTGCTGCTCGAAGCCCGATGATGCGAAAGCCCACCGCCCTGCCGCCCCACTGCCGTACCGGCCCACCGCCCCGCTGAAGCCGCTCACGCCCGCTGACGCAGACCCAGGACAGCCCCGGTGGAGAACCCCCGCGTTCTCCACCGGGGCTTTTCGCAGCTCGCGCACGGCCGTGGATACCGGCCCCATACCGTCGCCAAACCGTCCCCGAACCCCTCCTCCCTACCGTCAGGACATCGGAACACCTTCCGTACCCCCCTCCGCCGTGAACCGGCACCGACGAAGGAGACGCTCATGTCCGACATCACCGAGCCCACCCCGGACGAGACCCCGGCCGTCGTCGAGGACACCGAGGAGGACGAGGTCGAGGCGCACGGTGTGAAGAACCTGCAGGACCTGGAGCCGAGCGACCCCGGTGTGTCCGGCGACGGCGGCGGCGCCGGCACCAGCAACGCCAGCCTGCTCGCCTGCTGAACCCGAACCCGAACCCGTCCCCAACCCGCGCGCACGGCACCGGCTTGGCCCCGAGCCGTGACGGTCCGGGCGAAGCCGCACCGCGCATCACCCACCTGAGAAGGAGACGCTCATGTCCGACATCACCGAGCCCACCCCGGACGGGACCCCGGCCGTCGTCGAGGACACCGAGGAGGACGAGGTCGAGGCGCACGGTGTGAAGAACCTGCAGGACCTGGAGCCGAGCGACCCCGGTGTGTCCGGCGACGGCGGCGGCGCCGGCACCAGCAACGCCAGTCTCACTCTCTGCTGACACACCGCCTCGAACGGCCCCGCCGCACTCTGGGCGGCGGGGCCGCACCCGGTGAGGCACGCCGTCCACCGGCGTGCCTCGCCCCCTTCATGCCCTGCTCCCACCCACCGGTCCCACCCCTGCCGGACCACCCGAGTCCGGCGTCCGCCCCTGGAGTTGCCATGCAGAAGGACGTGACCTCGTTCTGTCTTGTCGACGCCGACTTCTACGCGCCGGTGGAGGACGCGCCGGGCGCCGTCGATCTCGGTGAGCTCTATCGGCCCAGTCGCGTGCCCGAGGGGTGGCGTGCGGTCGAGTCCGGCATCTGGACGATGTGGCATCGCACGGGGCTCGGCGGTGTCGAGGACGGCTGGAAGATCCATGTCTCGGCCCGGCCCGACCGACCAGGCCAGGTCCTCGACATCGTCGCGGATGTGTGCTTCGCCGAGGACGTGCCCTTCAAGCACATGTCCTCCTGGTTCTTCTACCAGTGGATGCACCACAAGCACGCGTCCCGCCCCCAGGGCGGCAAGTTCACCGCTCTCTACCCGAAGGACGTGGCACAGGCCCGCCACCTCATGGAGCGGCTGGCCGCGGAACTGGGCGCCGAGGAGGGCCCGGACATCCTCACGGACCGACGCTTCGGACGCTCACGGGTCGTGCACTACCGCTACGGAGCCTTCGTGTTCCGCCATCGGATCCAGGCGGACGGCACCCGCACACCGCTGATGCGGGACGCGGCCGGCCGGCTCGTGGACGACCGCCGGGGCATCGGCTTCCGCCTGCCCGAGGGCATGGCCGACCCCTTCGCGCGCCCCGCACCGGCGAGCCCCCCCGCCACCACCCCCGCCGAGCCCGAGGAACCCGCCAAACCTCCCCGGCACGCCGGGCACGCCGGGCCCGCCGACGCGCCCGCCCCGCAGCAGCCTCCGACCGGCGCGCCCCTCGTCGGCGGCTTCCGCTTCGAGGAGGCGATACAGCACCGCAACGGCGGCGGAACCTACCGTGCCCGGGACGAGGCCACCGGCCGTGCGGTGTTCGTGAAGGAGGCGAGAGCACACACCGGCGTCAGAGAGGACGGGGCCACCGCCGCCGAGCAGCTGGACACCGAGTGGGAGACCCTGCGGACCCTGCACCGACTCGCCCCGGGCCTCGCCCCCGAACCGGTCGCCCGCTTCCGGGCGTGGGAGAACGAGTTCATGGTGACCGAGTTCATCGCGGGCAGGCCGCTGCACACCTGGATGGTCGCCAACAACCCGCTGCTGTGGGCCGGTGGCGCGACACCGGACGACCTCATCGCGTACTACGGCCGCTGCGAGCGTGTACTGGCCGCGATCGACACGGTCTTCGCCCGGCTGCACGCCCTCGGCCTCGTCTTCGTGGACGTCAGCCCCGGCAACGTACTCGTCGGGGACGACGACTCGGTCAGGCTCATCGACTTCGAGGCCACCCATCGCCTCGGCACCCCCTTCGTCCTGATCGGCACCGCGGGCTACTCCCCGCCGGCCCACCTCGTCGGCGACGACCTCTCCGTCTACGACGACTACGGCACGGCCGCCCTTGCCCTCCTCCTGCTGGGTCCGTTCCACCAGCCCGCCCGACGCAACCCCGACTCCCTGGCGCATCTGCGGCACGCCCTGGCCGAGCGGGGCCCGGTCCCGGCGGACCTGTGGAAGCGGGCCACCCGTTTCCACCGCCCTGGCGCCGACCCGGTCCTCCCGACCCCCGAACAGGTCGCCGCCGACCCCGTCCCCCACCTCGCCGACCTGCGCGACCGGGTCGCGGACGCCCTCGTCGCCATGGCCGACCCCGACCACCCGGCCCGGACGTTCCCCACGATCAAGGAGGGCTATGTCACCAACACCCTCTGCGTGGCGTACGGAACGGCGGGCGTCGTCCACGCCCTGAGCCGTGCGGGCCGTACGCTCCCCGACGGTGTACTGGACCGCCTGCGCCGCGACGCGCTCGCCACCGCGGACGAACTGGCACCTGGCTTCTACGTCGGCCTCGCCGGCATCGCCCGGGTGCTGGCCGACCACGGCCTGCTCCAGGAAGCGACCGACCTGCTGACCACGGCCGACAGCCACCCGCTCACCACCGCCTGCGCGACCCTCTCCGGCGGCCTCGCCGGTGTCGCCCTCGCCCATCTGGCCCTGCACGACCACACCCGTGACGCACACCACCTCGACCGCGCCCTCGCCCTGACCGCGGCCCTGCCCGACGCCGACGACACGCTGACCCCCCTGCTCGGTCCGGACGACGCCACCGGTCTGCTGCACGGCAGGACCGGCATCGCCCTGCTGCTCCACCGACTCGCCGCCGTCACCGGTGACCGGGCCCTGCTGGTTCGCGGTGTGCGTCTCCTGCACAGCGAACTCGACCGCGCCACCGACCCGGAGGGCGCTGCCCTGACCTTCCCGATCTCCGGCACCGACCGCCGCAGCCTGCCGTACCTCTACTGCGGCTCGGCCGGTACGTCGTACACGGTCACCAAGTACCTGGGCGTCCTCGACGACGAGCGGCTGGCCGAGGCCCAGCCCCGTCTGCTGGCCCCGCTCGGCCACGCGCACGCGGCCATGAGCGGCCTCTTCCAGGGGCTTTCGGGCATCGGGCTGGCGCTCGCGGAGCACGCGGAAGCGACCGGTGACGCCACCAGCCGCCGCCGGGCGCTGGACGTGGCCCGTCGACTGTTCTTGCACGCGGTCCCGCACCCCACCGGCGTCCGCTTCCTCGGCGACCAGTCCTTCCGCTTCAGCGCCGACCTGTTCAGCGGTTCGGCCGGCGTACTGCTCTTCCTGGACCAGCTGCTGAATCCGCGCCCCGACGCCGTCTTCGCCCTCGACGCCCTGACGGCCGAAGCGTCCGGCCGGATCCCCCCGAGGCCCGCTACCCCGGGTGCACGGGCGTCCGCCCCGGGACCGGACGTGTACGTCCGCACCCCGGCCTGATCCGCGACCGTCCCGCTCCCCACCCCGGAAGGAATGCCGTGCGACGCGATCTCACCCTCTACTGGTGGGGGCAGACCACCACAGCCTTCGGTTCCGTGTTCACGGCCATCGCGGTCCCCGTCGTGGCGGTCGTCCAGCTGGGGGCCTCGCCCGGCTGGCTGGGGGTGATCACGGCGGCGGGCATCGTTCCGGTCCTGCTGCTGGGCCTCCCGGCCGGCGCCCTCGCGGACCGGATCACCCGCCCCCGCCGCACGCTGGTCGCCCTGGACGTGGTGTCGGCGGTCGCGGTCGGCACGGTGGCGCTGGGCCTGACCACGGACATCGTGACAATCGGCTGGCTGGTCGCCCTGGGTGTCGTCCAGGGCGGCCTCTCCGTGTTCACCGGCTCCCTCTACTTCGTCCATCTCACCGAACTGGTCGGCAAGGACGGAATCGGCCGCGCCAGGGCCCGGCTCCAGGCAGGCCAGTACGGTGCCTCCCTCGTGGGCCGTTCGCTGGCGGGGCCCGCCGTGGCCCTCTTCGGGGGCGAGGCGGCGCTGGGCGTGGACGCGGTGAGCTTCGCCCTGAGTGCCCTGGCGCTGAGGGCCATGCACTCCCCGGACCATGCCCGGAGAACCGCCGGACCCACGCCGTCCGCCGGGCTGCCGACGGGTGTGGTGGGGGGCCTGCGCTTCCTCTTCGCCCACCCCTATCATCGGGCCCTGCTCGCCTTCGTCCTCTCCTCGGCGGTCGGTCTGACCGGTATGAACGCGCTCACCGGCCCGTTCCTGCTGCTGGTCCTCGGCCTGCCGACGGAGGCGTACGGACTCGTCTTCGCGCTGTCGGGTGCGATGGGACTGGCCGGTTCGGCAGTGGCCGGCCGGATCCTTGGCCCGGACCGCGACACCCACCGGATCACGGTGATCACCTTCGCGGCGGGCATGGCCTGCACCCTGCTGCTGCCGCTCGCCACGGGCCCCCTCGTCCTGGCGGGCCTGTGCGCGGCCCTGGGCATCGGTCTGCCGGTCCTCTTCGGCGCGATCGCCAACGTGGCGCTGAGCGCGGCGGTCGTCGCCGATATCCCCGAACACCTGCTGGGCCGCGCGATGGCCGGCCTGCAGGTCCTCATGGCGGCGGCCGGTGTGGCCGGCGCCCTGGCCGGCGGTGCCCTCGGTGACTGGGTCGGCGTGCGCCCGGCCCTCTGGCTGCTGGCCCTTGTCATGCTGACCGCCATGGTCCTGGCCGCCCCGCTCGCCCTGCGCGCCGCGCTCCGGCAGGCGACCACCGTCGCAGCGGCGGACGAGACTCTGGACCCGGCGTGACCCGACGTCTGCCCGGCCGGGGGTGACAGGGGGTTACGGCGGCCGGTCCGCCCTGTGACCGAGGCCGGATCGCGGGACCACTGGAGCCGGGAACGGACCGGATGCGGCTGCCGTCGCCGATCACCCCGCTCGTGCTCGAAGGACGACAACCTTCGCGCCCTCCGGAACCATTTCACCGATCTCACCGATCTCACCGATCTCACCGGTCCCTCCGGCCCCGCCGAGAACTCCATGCGGCGTGCGCCCGAACGGGCCCGGGACGGTGTCGCGCAGCGGCGTCTCCTCGTCGCACTCCTGCGGCGGCGCCCCACGGAACGGACCGATGCGGACCAGGTCCTGCCGGTCCATCCCCACGGCGTTCAGTTCCGCGGCCGCCCGGCGCACCTTGCCCTCCGGGGCGCACCACTGGCCGCCGCCCACCCTCACCGTCGGCACCACCTGGCCGCCGAGCAGGACGTACTTCACCCGGGCACGGGCAGGAGAGCGGGTGAATGCCCCAGCAGCCGTCAGCACAGCGCTCTTGGCGGTCAGATCGACCCACAGAGTGTCCGCGGCACCCAGATCCGGGCCGGCGCTGTCATCTCGATGCTGGACCCGACCGGGTTCATCGGTGGAGCCAACTGCATCCAGAACCCGTCCAAGCTCGGCTGTGGGTTTGCGCTGGCCGGTGCCGTGCCGATATTCGGCAAGGGGTTCAAGGGTGGCAAGGTCCTGCTGGAGGGTATCGACGGACTGGACAACCTTCCCAAGAAGCTGCCCGGCGAACTGGATTTCCCCGCCTTTCCTGAAGGGAAGACCGCAGCTTATTCCGACGGCAACTACACCCTCAGCGGCTACGGTGAACTCGCACCCGACGGTTTCGCCCGCGCCGATGTCGGGGAAGTCGGCACCCTCTTCGACATGCAGAAGCGCCACCCGTTCTTCATGGACAACGCAGCCGGCGACGGTGCCTACTACCTCAGTCACGCGGAGAAGCAGGCGGTCACGCTGAGCCCGGGAAGCCCAGTGGTGGTGACGAAGCCCATGTGCGACAACTGTTTCCAAGGATTCACAGACCTCGCTCGTGATACGGGACAGTCGCAATGGGTACTTGATCCGAGCGGACTGTACGTATTCAGACCACAGTGATAACTCAATAGATGAGGGCGTGTTCGTGCTACAATTCGCGAACACGTCTTTCTCTCTTTCATCTTGGAGCTGTAGTGGATCGCGCCGACAGGAAGAAGCTCTTGGAGCAAGCTCGTGAGGCGGTCCGAGGAATGAGATCCCATAACGCTGAGGCGGCCAAGCGTCTGCAGCAGCTGTACCCTGAAGTACGCCAAGTCGCGGACTCGGGTGACCCCGATTTTCAGGAATTGATCGGCGGCATCGCGCTTGAATATATGAAGGAGTACGAAGCCGCGCGCTGGTACTTCGGACAGGCCGCGAAGGCGGGGAATGCCGCAGCGCTACGCGGGCTCGGGTACATGCTGCTCCGAGGCCTGGGTGGTAATAAGAACCCCGAGAAGGCCGTAGAACTGTTCCAGGTAGCCGCTGATGAGGGTGACAGTGCGGCGCAGTACAACCTGGGTGCGATGTACCTCAGGGGAGATGTGGTGCCGAAGTCCCGGGACAAGGCCCTCCAGTACCTCGAAGCAGCGTCAGGGGCCGGAGAGGGCACGGCCTCCTGGCAACTCGGAGACATCAAGCTGGCTGAGCGGGACTACAAGGCGGCACGACGCTACATGGAACTGTCGGTCGATCAGGGCGCGTACGTCGGCCTCAAGGAACTCGCCCCGATGTGCCGTGACGGCGTCGGTGGAGACGTCGACCTGGTCCGAGCCCTCGGCTGTTTCCTGAAACTCCTGGATATCGGGGACGGTGACGGTATGCACGAGGCACACCAGATGGCGGATCGGATGACCGACGAGGAAATCAGGGAAGCCGCTGCCTGGGCGAATCGTGACGCTGAGGGTGAGTCCCTCATCAGGCGGGCTCGCCGTTGAGGTGGCAGGGGTCCCACGGGACAACGTACAGGTGGTGGCCGTCGCCCGCCACCACCTGTACCGCGGCGGCGCTCTGGGCGGCTTGGTCGCCGAGGTAGGCGTCGACGTCATGGATCTTGATGATGCTGCGGTCGCGCCGCGCGGTGACGCTGTATTCGGCGAGGAGCGTCATGAGAAATCTTTCTGCCAGTCGGTGATCTTGACGTAGGGTCCTCACCGCCTCAGCTCGGTACGGGTGCCGGCGCTGACGCTCGCTCAGGTGAGGTGCCACCGCTCTCAGCTTCGTCCGCAACGGACCGATCAACTCATCGAAACGCCCTATGCCACACGTGAAACGAGTCGAAGTACCGGAAGCGACCCGTAGTTCGAGGGCCCCGGTGCCTCCTCAGAACAGTTCTAGATCCTCGCTGCTGGTGTCCGCGGCGACTGGCCGGGGCTGGGCGGGGAGGCCGTCCAGGCGGTCAGGACCGGCCGCGGCGGCTACGGCGGGGGCCGTCTCGGCCGGCCAGGCACGAAACCGCTCGGCGGCTTCGCGGTAGGGGACTTGTGCCAGGACGCGGTGCTCGTCGTCTGCCGATCGTCGGCGTCTCGGGCCTGCCGGGGGTGGGAGGGCGGCTCGGTGACGGCTGCGCTTCGCCGGCGGGTCCGCGCGGCTTGCACCCGTTGCCTTTCGGCGTGCTCGGCCGCGTCGAGCAGCCTGACTGCAGCGCGCGGCAGCCACCATGTGCGCTGCGTCCCGTCGCGGGTCTGCTCCACGAGCATCTGTCGCCAGTCGATTCCCCGTCAGGTGGTGCGGCCGGCCGACTTCACGTCGTGCTGCCTGCGCAGGGCCGCGCAGCGCCTGCAGTTCCCCTATGATGCGCTGGCGCCAACGCAGCGGAGCCTCCTCGTCGCACTCCTGCCTCGGCGTCCCACGGAACGGACCGATGCGGACCAGGTCCTGCCGGTCCATCCCCACCGCATTGAGTTCCGCGGCCGCCCGGCGCACCTCACCCTCCGGGACACTCCACTGACCGTCGCTCGCCTCACCGTCGCCACCACATGGCCGCCGAGCAGGACGTGTCCCGCCCGGGCACAGGCAGGGGAGCGGGTGAATGCCCTGGAAGCCGTCGGCACAGTGCTGTCGGCCGTCAGATCGACCCACAGGGCGTCCGCGGCACTCAGGGTGATCAGGCCGTCCGTGCGGCCGGGCATGACACGCTCTGACATAGCGACAGGCTAACGGCCTGCAACGAGCCAAGGAGCCTCCAAGCGGCTCGGTTGGCGCGGGCCGCCGACATTCCTGTCGACCGCAGCCTTGGTGGCTTGGCCGCCCTCCTCGCGTCCTTCGTCCCTGATCAGGATCCCGTCACTCACCGGCGGACCGATGCACAGAAACCGCACAGTCTGCGACTGGCTGCATGCTTTACGTGATATTCCGTACGGACTTACGGCTATCGCTTCTTTCCGGGCGACTTGAATCCCGGGTGTATGGGCCGTAGTGCGGCCGTGGCCAAACGCTAAACAGGCCCCTGGCCCGCGTTTCCGCAGGCCAGGGGCCTCTCTTTCAAGGGTGAGTGACGGGACTCGAACCTGTTTCGTATCCCTATCGTGACCTGCGGCTTTGCTGAACAGGTGGGCAAATACGGGCATACGGGTGACGGGTGATGACGCTGTGCGGCATCCGGTTTGGCCATGGCCAAACGCTCCCCTTGAGGATGATGGGGGGCGTGCAGCGCGGGGTTCGTGCCCTCGCGGGCTGCGCGCCGTATAGGGCGGTCCTGCCTTCCTGGCGGCCCTTCGTGCTTCCGGCGCCGTCCGCACGGTGAAGCCGATCCCTTTTGCCGTCCTCGCTGAAGACTTCCTCTCCGCAGCCGTCGCGCGCGCCGTCTCCGGGATGCGCGTCTCCGCGGCCGCTGACATGGATCACGACCGTCATCTGGCACGACGGGAGAACAGGAGCGACGTACGCGATCCGCCACTCGGCGGCGGCGGTACTCCCGGCCACTCAACTCGGGCAGTGACGACGGGCACCCGAACCCCGTCCGCCGAATCTGTGTCCGCATGCGTCAAGCAGTTGCCTGACCTGGCGTGCCTCTTCGCGAAGAGTCCCGGTGCACGACAAACGCGGGCTGTCAGTCGTCATCCTCGTCGTCCGGTTCGGATTCCCGGACGAAGGCCAGGTCGAGTACGTAGCGTTCGTCGACCGGGCATCGGTCCCAGGCCTGCCGGATCAGTTCGGGGGTCCAGTCCTCGTCGATCCTGCTCAGGGTGTCGTCGTAGTAGGCGGAGGCCGCTGCTCGTCCGGCCCACCACGCGTAGCCCTCGTACACGCCCGGCCGGGGCAGGGTCATCTCGCCCGCCGGGCCAAGGGTGAGCTGGTTGACGACGAGGGTGCCGGTCTCGGACTCGATGCTGACCGGGACGTGCCCTTCGGCGTCGGCAGAGGGCTTGGGTGGTGTGTCCCAGACGCGGATGGTGACGCGCACCTTGATGTCCGCCTGCAGACTGAGGAGGAACAGGTGGTAGCCGTTGCCGGCTACCACCTGTTCCTCCGCGGCTTCCATGGCTGCCTCGTCACCGAGATAGGCGTCGGCGTCGTAGACCTCGACAACTCGGCGGTCGGGGCTTGCGGTGACGGTGTACTCGGCGAGGAGCGCCATGGGGAACCTCTCTGTCAGTCGGTGATCTTCACGTAGAAGGCGTCGCCGTCCAGGACCCGGTTGGTGGTGTACATCGCGTCGAGCCGGCCACCGCCGGCCCGGTTGTCCTTGCCGTCGATCAGGCGGACGGAATAGCGATTGTCACCCTTGGTCGAGCCTTCCTTGGTGCTGGCGAAGGGGTACTCGTCGCATTCAAGCCCGCTTCCGGTGTAGTCGCCCCACACCTTCTTGCACTCCTTGATGGACTTGGTGCGATTCGCATCCTGCTTGTCCTTGTCGACCAGCCGGTGAAGCGGATCCTTCTCTCCCGGAACGGTCTTGCCCGTGAAGGACGGGAACGTCCGTTCCGGGCGCTTCGGGTGCTGGTCGCTGCCGGGCGGTCAGCCAGTCCCCGGCGAGAGCCTGGACGGGGCGATCGCTTTCTCCGTCCTCTCGGCCCACCGTCCTTCCGCATACGGAAACCGGTGATCTGTATGGCCGAAGCGGACTGGAGGCAGACCCTGACCACCGAAGTGCTGGCCACCCGTTACGGAGTGGTGGCCGAGGTCATCGAACCCGTGCACATGGGCACGGACACGATCAACCGACGGGTCCTTACGGACGACGGGCTGCGTCTGTTCGTCAAGCAGTACCCCTTGACGGCCGACCTGGACGCAGCCCGGGAAGCCTGGGCCATGTCGGAGTACTGTCGGGCCGCGAAGCTCCCGGTCCCGAGGGTGTGGCCCGACATGGACGACAACCTGGTGACCATCGCGAGAGGCAGCGCGTGGGCCGTTGTCGACGAAGCTCCCGGCCGCGTGAACATGTCGGCGATGGCAGTCCCCCTCGCCGAGAACATCGGTGTCGTCATGGGCCGGATGCACCGTGTGCTCGCCGCGTATCCGTTGCCTGGGCGATTGCAGCACACCCGTTGGCGGACTGAGTCCGTCGACGACGCGGTGGCGAGGTGCGACGCCGTGATCGTCAGGGCTGTCCGCGAGGGCCACCACGATCTGGACCAACTGGGCGCCGACATCGAACAGCGGCGTGAGGACCTGCGTGGCCAGGTCCCCCGGTTGCGGGACCGGTTGCCCGGGATACTGGTGGAGCAGGCCCTGCACGCCGATCTCAGCCGCACCAACCTCATCACCTCGCCGATTCCCTCACCGGCGTCATCGACTTCCGTTGCCTGACCGCCTCGCCGGCCTGGGAGCTGGGGCGGGCCGCGTTCGATCCGCGCACCGTCGCTACGAGCACCGACTGGACGACCTGCGCCCTCGCCATGGTCGGTGCCTATCGTGAGGAGCATCCCGGTCTCCCCGCGCAAGAGGTGCGGTCCTGCGCCCGGATCGCGTTGCTGTACATGCTGTTCAGCCTCTACGGCGCCACCACCACTGAGTACGGCCTGCCCTGGGCGGCGGAGACGGACCTGCAACGGCACTGGAGTGAGCGTCAGATCGCGGTCCGTCGTCTGCTCGCGAATCTTGAGGATCTCGAAGAGGCGCTGATCGACGTCGCGGCCAGCGGAGGTACGCCGTGACCATCCGATACGTGACCATCCGATATCCGCTGTGACCGACGAACGGGAACCGTCGAATGCGAACTGCGCGCGCTTCGCACGGAAGCCATCAATCTGCCCCGATCTCAGACTAGGAACCTCCAGTGGCCTACACCACGCCCCATGAGTGGGATTCTCACTACGCGAACGGCAAGACCTTCCGGCCACTCGGCGACGCCGAGCGTCGGCTGCTGGCCGAGCACGCCCCTGCTCCCGACCAGGGCCTTGCTCTGGACGTGGGCTGCGGCCTGGGCGAACTCGCCCGCCACCTCGCCGACACCGGCTACACGGTCGACGCCATCGACTTCGCCCCCGCCGCCCTCACCCACGCCCCCACGACCCCGGCGGTCACCTACCTGGTGCACGACATCGAACGCGACGGCACCGACGGACTGCCCCACCCCGCGTACGACCTGATCACGATCCGCCTCGCCTGGGCCTTCATCCGCGACCGCACCCGCGTGATGAACCGGCTGCGCGAACGGCTGCGCCCCGACGGCACCCTCGTCGTCATCACCCCCACCACCACGAACGTGCCCGACGACCGGCGCGACATCGCCCTCGACGAGGACGAACTCGGCCTCCTGTGCGAGGGATGGCGCTTCGCCGAACGGCACGACGCCGACGGGCTCGCCTTCATCGTCCTGCGCGGCCCCGCCCCGGGCCACGTCACCTGTACCGGGAAGAACGAGCCCTCCGCGCACGCACTGACGGGCGCGGGTGTCGTCGTCACCGACACCGCGGGACGGATCCTGCTCGGCTGGTCGAGGCGGCGCGGGGTGTGGGAGCTGCCAGGCGGGAAGAACGACGCCGACGAGGACTTCCTCACCACCGCCGTGCGGGAGCTGCGGGAGGAAACCGGCCTCACGGCCGACCCGGGAAGTGCCCGGCTGCTGGCCCTGCTGATGGACTCCACGCACGGCATCCCGCGGATGACGGCCGCGGTCCGCATCACCTCCTACTCCGGCGAACCGGCCGTCACCGAGCCCCACTTGACCAGCCGCTGGGAATGGCACGAGGTCACGGACCTGCCCCATCTCGACCAACCGCTGTTCACGCCGAGCGCGCACGTCATCGACACCGTGTGGCCCGGCCTGCTGACCGGACTGCCGCCTGTGCACCGCTACCCGATCACTCCCGCAACCATCTCCGAGGCCGCCCAAGAGGCCGGGGAAGCGGCTGAGTTGCGCCAGACGATGGCCGACCGGCTGATCGAGGAGGGCGACATGGACGCGGGCAGCATGATCGAGGCCGCCATCCGGCACGTCCCTCGCCACCGCTTCCTGCCTGATGTCCCTCTGGCCGACGCCTACGACGCCAAGAAGGCCCCCGTCACCAGGCAGCCCCCTGACGGGAAGACCACCAGCAGTGTCTCGGCTCCCTGGCTGCAGGCGGTCATGCTGCGCGATGCCGCCCTTCAGCCCGGCGACACCGTGATCGAGATCGGCTCGGGCGGCTACAACGCCGCCCTCCTCAAGGAGCTGGCCGGCCCGCACGGCACGGTGATCACCATCGACATCGACCCATACGTCACCGACCGCGCCCGTCGCTTCCTCGACGACACCGGATACGACCAGGTCCGCGTCCATCTCGGCGACGGTGAACAGGCACCCGCGAATCTCGCCGCACCGGGCAGCGTGGACGCCGTCGTCGTCACCGTCGAAGCCCGCGACGTCCCGCCAGCCTGGATCAACTGCCTCACCGAGGGCGGCCGCCTCGTCGTCCCACTCCGCATCCACGGCTACACCTGGTCCATCGCCTTCACCAAACGCGACGGCCTGCTGATCGCCGATCGCTTCGAGGTGTGCGGGTTCGTCCCCCTCCAGGGCCCCGGCCACCGCCCGGACCACACTGTCGAGCTGCGCGGCGGCGAGATCACCGTACGTTTCGCCGACGGCACTCCCACCGACACCAGCCGCCTCGAAGCCGCTTTCGACATGCCCCGCACCGAGCGGTGGACCGGCGTCACCATCCCCGGCCAGGTGCCCTTCGACAAGCTCATGCTGTGGCTGGTCACCCACCTCGACACCGGGTTCGCACGGCTGTCCGTCGACAAGGCCCTCGACACCGGCGTACTCCAACCCCCCAAGGGCTCGGACGCCGCCACCCTCGTCCGCGGCGACTCCCTCGCCCACCTGCTGCATCGCAAGATCAGCGACGACAGCGACGGGCTCTGGGAGTTCGGCGTCCACGCCTACGGCCCCCAAGCAGACGACCTGGCCGATGTGATGGCCGGCCTCGTCACGGCCTGGGACCACACCGCCCGCGACAGCACCCCCACGCTCACCATCCACACCGCCCGCGCCCACTACCCCGTCGAGTCAAACCAGCGCGTGATCAGGAAGCCCCACGCGGACCTCGTGTTCGCCTGGGAATCGTCCGGCCCCGCGACCGCTGATGCAGCGGGCTGTCAGCCCGTGGGGGAGAGCGTCTCGTGACGCCGGCGGCCATGAACGCCAGGGAGGTCATGGGCCCCCGCAGGAGAAGGCCGGCGACGTCGCCAGCCGCGTATGGAGCGTCACGTGCGCAGGGGTGGACAGGTGATCGCCCTGTTCACGGACGTGCGCGGGCGTGTCCTAGTGCGGTTGGTCCACTAACGGGACGTCCGGCTGCCACCCAGTGGCGAGACGCCGATGAGTACCCCAGTCGGCTGCTCAGAGCTTCATGGTTGGTCGGTGAACAGAGAGAATAGTGTCGGTATTCGTCCGGTTTCAGCGCCGAGCTGGTCGTACTACGGTGGCACGCGTGGACTGGGGGACGCTGCTGGGCACGGTCGTTGGTGCCGTCTTAGGGATCGGCTCGACCTGGATCGCCGACCGCACACGATCCCGTCGTGAACAAGGGCCGTACTCGCCCTCCACTGGCGACGTCCAGCTGAGGTTGGAAAAGCCTCAGCATCTGCGTAGCCAAGCGTGGCTGTCGGGGTGCCCGCACCGTCACGAGGGCACCGCCGACTTCGCTCAGGCGCCTACCAGCCGCAGGCCGCGGGCGGCGGTCGGGCGGCCACTCATAGCGGCCTGAACGGCGGCGCTGATGTCGGAGTCCAGGGAGCGGACCAGGTGGCCGTATCGGTCGATGGTGGTCTCGATCGACTCGTGGCCGAGGCGGGCCTGGATGGCGGGCAGGGGGATGTTCGCGGCCAATAGCCAGGCCACATGGCTGTGGCGGAGGTCGTGGATGCGCGGTCGGCGTGGCAGGCCCGCGTCGACCGCGGCGGCAACTGCGGGTTTCCACTTCCTGTTGTAGAAGTTGTAGTGCCTCCACGCCCTGCCCGTCGTCGTCCGGAAGACGAAGGAGTCGGGAGGCATTCCGTCCGTCAGGCGCCTGACCATGTCGACCTGAGCCGGTGCCAGTGCCACGAGGCGGCGCGCCTTCCTGGTCTTCGGGGGCCCGAGGAAGAAGGAGCTCTCCGAGCCCCTTGGAGCCCTCTTCCACGCCCTTTGGACGCTTGCGGTGGGTACGGGGCCGCCGAGCTTGAGGTCCTGCACCTGGAGGGCCGAGGCCTCGCCCCAGCGCATGCCCGTTCCGACCAGCCAGTCGGCGAGGCCCTGGGCGTCCTCGTCGGTGACGTGACGACGGATCAGCTGGTACTCGTCCTGCTCCAGGAAGACCATCTCCTCGACGATCTCGTCGTCGGCTCGAGGCAGCCGGGTGCCGACGCAGCAGTTTTTCGTCCTCAGCGGGGGGTCGGCCTCGATCGCGGCCTGGACGACGTACCACAGGAGACCGTGCCGGTTGGCTATGGACTTGGGGGCGGCAGGTCGTCGCATCCACCGCCCGGTCTCCGGATCCTGCTAGCCGGCCTCCTGGAGGCGGATCCAGTCCTGCACGTCGTCCGCCGTGATGTTGCCGATGGTGGCAGGCATGACCAGCCCCGCCCGCGTTGTGTGCACGAAGAGCGAGACATGGCGGTCCACTTCGCGGAGGTAGTCGTCACGGGTCCGTTTGTCGATGCCGGTGAGACGCTCCACGTAGCGGCGTGACCATTCGACGAGCAGTACGTCGTCGGGGTCATGCTCGGGTTCGACAAAGCCCTGGCCGGGGACCCAGCCGTAGGGCCACTGCTGGCCGTGGGCGTCGACGAGCTTCTTGAAGGCTTCTGCCTCGGCCAGTTCCCCGAACCTCTCGGACTCCCACGAACCGCCGCGCCCTCCCTGGAGCCAGCGGACCTGGAAACTCGCCGTGCCGTCCTTGCGGATCCGATTCCTGGTGGTCGCCATGGGACCGGACAGTAGATCGAAAATCCGGCCGCGTTTGGCCGCCGTTTGGCCAAGGCGGGAGACCGAAAGGCCCCTGACCCGCGTTTCCGCAGGCCAGAGGCCTCTCTTTCAAGGGTGAGTGACGGGACTCGAACCCGCGACATCCTGGACCACAACCAGGTGCTCTACCAGCTGAGCTACACCCACCACGACCGGCGGTGACTTTGTGGTTTCTCCGACCGGCCGAGAAAAAGTGTACAGGGTCCGAAGGGGTGCTCGCGCACGGCTTTCCGGGAGCCGCCTGCGGGGCCTCCCGGGGGGCTATTCCGCAGGCAGGACGTGCTTGGCCGCGATGGTCCGCGCGGTGTCCGAGTCCGGGCCGGGCTGCGGTACGAAGATGGCCTCGCGGTAGTAGCGCAGTTCGGCGATCGACTCGCGGATGTCGGCGAGGGCGCGGTGGTTGCCGTTCTTCTCCGGGCTGTTGAAGTAGGCCCGCGGGTACCAGCGCCGGGCCAGCTCCTTGACGCTGGACACGTCGACGATCCGGTAGTGGAGGTATCCCTCCAGGGCCGCCATGTCCCGGGCGAGGAAGCCGCGGTCGGTGCCGACGGAATTTCCGCACAGCGGGGCCTTGCCGGGTTCCTTCACGTGTTCCCGTACGTAGGCCAGGACCTGCTCCTCGGCCTCGGCGAGCGTCGTGCCGCCGGCCAGCTCGTCGAGCAGGCCGGACGTGGTGTGCATCTGCCGCACCACCTCCGGCATCGTCTCCAGTGCCTTGGCCGGCGGACGGATGACGATGTCCACGCCCTCGCCGAGCACGTTCAGCTCGGAGTCGGTGACCAGTGCAGCCACCTCGATGAGCGCGTCGTCGGACAGCGAGAGGCCGGTCATCTCGCAGTCGATCCACACCATGCGATCGTTCATGCGACCACCCTAAAGCTGACGTCGGCATTTGGGTGCCCCCGGTGCAACGCCGACGTCTGCGGGGGCTGCCGCCCCCGCACCCCCGCATCATCGGCCTGCGGCCTCGTCCTCAATCGCCGGACGGGCTGGGTGGGTGGCTGCGCGCTGGTGTCGTCTAGCGCCGGACGGCGTGGGTGGGTGGCTGCGCGTCGGTGTCGTCAAGCGCCGGACGGGGTGAGACGGCAGCTGAGCGCCGTTGCTCTCGGGACCGGTGGTCGGGAGGGGGCGGCTGGGTGCCGTTGTCTTCGGGTGTGCCGCTTTGTCCTGTCGGCGCAGGTGCCCGGGTGTCCGGGTGGCTGGGAGGGTGCGGCTGGAAGCCGTCGTCCTTGGTCTCGCCCCTTTGGTCCGCCGAGGCGGGTGGAAGGGGCGGCCGAGCGCCGTGGGCTTCTCGCCTCGCTTTTTGTCCCACCGAGTCGGGTGGTGGGTGGGCGAGGCGGCCGGGGGCCGGGGCCGCCCACCCGAGGGTTCGGGTGGGCGGGCCGGCGGGTCAGCTGCCGGTGCGGGGGCCAGGGAGGCTGGCCGAGAGGCCCACCGTGGCTGTCCTGCGGGTCTGCATCGGCAGTACGCCCTCGGGGTACGGGACCGCGAGCGGGCCCGTGGTCGGCAGCGGGGCCGGTTCCGGGGTGTCGGGGCGGTCGGACTGCGGGCGGCGTGCCCGGTAGGCCGCCCGGTACGCCGCCGGGGACGAACCCAGCTGGCGGCGGAAGTGGCCGCGCAGGGCGACGGGGGAGCGGAAGCCGCAGCGGCCCGCCACCTCGTCCACCGAGTAGTCCGACGTCTCCAGGAGGCGCTGGGCCTGGAGGACCCGTTGCGTGATCAGCCACTGGAGCGGGGCCGACCCGGTCAGGGAGCGGAAGCGGCGGTCGAAGGTGCGGCGCGACATGTACGCGCGCGCCGCCAGCGTCTCCACGTCGAACTGCTCGTGGAGGTGCTCCAGCGCCCAGGCGACGACCTCGGCGAGCGGGTCGGCGCCGATCTCCTCTGGTAAAGATCGATCGAGGTAGCGCTCCTGACCGCCCGAGCGGCGCGGCGGGACCACCAGGCGGCGGGCGAGCGCGCCGGCCGCCTCGTTGCCGTGGTCCGTCCGCACGATGTGGAGACAGAGATCGATTCCGGCCGCCGTACCGGCGGAGGTGAGGACGTCGCCGTCGTCCACGAACAGTTCCCGTGGGTCGACGTGCACCGACGGATAGCGCTTGGCCAGCGTCGGCGCGTACATCCAGTGGGTGGTGGCCGGGCGGCCGTCCAGCAGGCCTGCGGCGGCCAGCACGAACGCGCCCGTGCACAGCCCGACGATGCGGGCCCCCTCCTCATGGGCGCGGCGCAGCGCGTCCAGTGCCTCTTCCGGTGGCGGCGCGGTGATCGAGCGCCAGGCCGGTACGACGACCGTGCCGGCGCGTGAGATCGCTTCCAGGCCATGCGGCGCAGTGAGTTCCAGGCCCCCTGTGGTCCGCAGCGGGCCTTCCTCGCCACCGCACACCAGCAGTCGGTAGCGCGGTACGCCGGCGTCCTGGCGGTCTATCCCGAACACCGACAGCGGTATGGAACTCTCGAAGATGGGGCCGCCGCTGAACAGCAGCACCGCGACGATCTCCTTGCGGCGTCGCCCGGACAGTTTCCGGGCCGCGGCTTCCGGCGCGGCAGTGGAGTCGTGGCTCATCCTGCTAAGCCCCCCTCGGTGGTCGCGGCTCCTCGGTTGTGTCGCTCCTGCACGTTTCCCCTCGGTCCTGCACGAGTCCCCCGCCGTAAGACGTCAAGATCGAATCTACTGGTTTCCGCGGTCTCGCGTTGACCAGTTCGACACGCCGTCGATTGTCGACATGGCAACTTGGCGTGAAGCATTCGATCACGAAGGGTTGCACTCACGGGCCGTGCAGGGAAGTGCGCCTCGTCGCAGTGGCCAAACCGCGTAGGGTGCGGAGGGTCCTGCAGACCCTTTCCGTGCAGGTGGAACGGGGGTTGGGGGGTGGTTGGCGCCCCTCCTGCACAGGTCCGCCAAGTTGGCTGAAAAGAAGCGTTGGCGTGCGCGGAAACCGGTCAGTCGACCGGTGTACTGCTCCGGGTGTGACGTCCGCCTCCCCGGGCCGCCGTCCCGCGCTCGGCGCCGAGCCGCGCACCGAGCTCCGAGCGGCGCAGCAGGAAGCGGCATACGGTGGTGACGGCGGCGAGGCCGAGGGCGGTGCCGGCCGCGCCGGCCGGCGAGGTGCCGTACCAGAGGAGCACGACGGGGACGAGTGTGCAGGAGAACGCGGCCCAGCGGACCACGTCTCCGGCGGCGTCCGGGGCGCGGCGTGGGCCGGGGGAGCTGCGTGGGCCGGGGGCGCGGCGTGGATTGGGGGCGCGGTGCGGTCCGGACATGGTTGTACTCCCTCGTGACGCACTCGTACCGGGATCAACGCGCGTTCGAGCGGTCGGTCACCGTGCGTGGCCCCGCTGCTGTCCGAATCCTGTGCAAACCGCCTGTACGGGGCAGCAACCATTGCGTTACGGGCGCGGCTCGTGCATGCTCCCTGGAACCCCTAACCGACTCCGGGGAAGGTCCCCTACGGAGAGTGCGCGGGATCTGGGCTGAGGAGGCGTGCCGCCGTACCCTTGGGGGTATGGGGTTGGGAAGATGTTTCCCGGACACAAGCTCGCCGCACACTGTCGTCCCTCCCACACAAGGATCACAACGCCGAGACAGCCATGGCCGGTCACGAATTCTTCGATCCAGCGGACCGCAAGCGGCCGGTCGCCGACCCTACGGCGGCCGATGCCCTGGCGGCGGAAGAGGCACGCCCTTCCTGCGATCCCGCCTTCAAGCACGGAGTGGTGGTCGGCTTCGACGGCTCCACCTCCAGTGAGCGCGCCCTCGCCTATGCGATCGGCATGGCACACCGCTCCCGTGCAGGGCTGATCATCGTCCACGTCGCCAACCGACTGCCGACCACCGTGTGGGCCGGCTGCGAGCCACCCGTCTTCGTCGACGTTCCGGACCACCGGACGGAGGTGCTCGGGCTGGAGCTCGCCTGCGCCGAGTACCTGGCCGAGGTGCCCTGGATCCTCGTCGAGCGCGGCGGTGACATCTGCCACGAACTCGAAGAGGTGGGGCGGGAGTACGAGGCCGACGCGATCGTCGTGGGGTCGACCCACGGGATCGTCGGGCGAATCTTCGGCTCCGTCGCCGGGCGGCTCGCCAAGCGGGCCAAGCGCCCTGTCGTTGTCATTCCGTAACTCCGCGTTATCCCAGGTGAGATGCGCCGTGGGAACGGTCCGGCTCTCTTTGTGCAGCGCCTGAAATTCCTGGCGTGCAGAGGTGTTTGTGCCCTTGTGAAGGGCATATATCGGTCACCGCGCACAACTGCACAAGGCATGAAGGGAGCCCGCCGTGGACAACGACGTCTCTGCGGGAAGCGGAACCACCACCGTGGCCGGTCGACTCGCCCTGGGAATCACCCTGTTGGCGTTCGGACTCGGCACCACCGGTGTCATCGACAACGTCACCACCTCTGACGCCGTGTCAATCGCCCACTACGTGGGCGGAGTCGCCCTCTTCCTGGTCGGCCTGCTGGCCTTCCGCGACCGTGACGCCGCGAACGGTACGGGCTATGTGGCCCTCGGCGCGCTCTGGTTCACCTGGGCCGTCTCGTCCGGCGGCCATTCGTCGGCCAACGGGGCCGGGCTCTTCCTGCTCCTCTTCGCCCTCGTGGCCCTGTCGTTGACCCTCGCGGGCGGCGACCAGCTCGGACAGGCCATGCACGGGCTGCTGTTCCTGGCGATGCTCGTGCTCGCCGTCGCGCAGTTCGCCGACAGCTCGTCACTGACCAAGGTCGGCGGCTGGGTTGCGGTGACGGCGGGGGCGGTGGCCTGGTACGCCGCGACGGCCGCGCTCGCGCACTGGCCGACGGTGCTGCCGGGGCGGGCTGCCGGTCGGGGGGTGACGGCCCACGGCTGATATGGCAGCCGACGCCGGGGAGTTGGGCTACCCCGGCGATCCAATGAACGGACCCCCCGTGGTTTGGTGGCACACGTGGGGGTCCGTTCGGTTTCGTCGGCCCGTGCGGGTGCGTGGGGGCGGGCCGCGCAGTTCCCCGCGCCCCTGAAGGGGCGCTCGCCCCTGGTCTTTTAGGGGCGCGGGGAACTGCGCGAGCAACCCCCACGCACCCGCACAGTCAACGCGACCGGATGACCCCTACTCCACCGTCACCGACTTGGCCAGGTTCCGGGGCTTGTCGATGTCCCGGCCCAGCGCCTTCGCCGTGTGGTAGGCGAGGAGCTGGAGCGGGATGCCCATCAGGATCGGGTCGAGTTCGTCCTCGTTCTTCGGGACGACGATCGTGCGGTCCGCCTTCTCCTGGTGCTGGTGGGCCACCGCCAGGATCTTGCCGCTGCGGGCCTTGATCTCCTCCAGGGCCGCGCGGTTCTTCTCCAGGAGGTCGTCGTCGGGGACGATCGCCACCGTCGGGAGGGCCGGCTCGATGAGGGCCAGCGGGCCGTGCTTGAGCTCGGACGCCGGGTACGCCTCCGCGTGGATGTAGGAGACCTCCTTGAGCTTCAGGGAGGCCTCCCGGGCCACCGGGTAGCCCCGGACGCGGCCGATGAAGAGCATCGAGCGGGCCTCGGCGTACTCCGCGGCCATCTTCTCGATCTCCGCCTCCTGGGCGAGGATCTCCGAGATCTGGGCCGGCAGCTTGCGCAGGCCCTCGATGATCCGCTTGCCGTCGCGGACCGAGAGGTCGCGGATGCGGCCGAGGTGCAGCGCCAACAACGCGAACGCGACCGTTGTGTTCGTGAAGCACTTGGTGGACACCACGCAGACCTCCGGGCCCGCGTGCACGTACGTCCCGCCGTCCGCCTCCCGCGCGATCGCCGAGCCCACCACGTTCACCACACCCAGCACCCGCGCGCCCTTGCGCTTCAGCTCCTGGACGGCGGCGAGCACGTCGTACGTCTCACCGGACTGGGAGACGGCGATGTACAGGGTGTCGGGGTCGACCACCGGGTTGCGGTAGCGAAACTCCGACGCCGGCTCGGCGTCGGCGGGGATGCGGGCCAGCTCCTCGATCATCTGGGCGCCGATCATGCCCGCGTGGTACGACGTGCCGCAGCCGAGGATCTTCACGCGGCGCACGGCGCGCGCGTCGCGGGCGTCGAGGTTGAGGCCGCCGAGGTGCACGGTGGAGAAACGGTCGTCGATGCGGCCGCGCAGCACGCGGTCGACCGCGTCGGGCTGCTCGAAGATCTCCTTGTGCATGTAGGTGTCGTGGCCGCCCATGTCGTACGACTCGGCCTCCCACTCCACGGTGGTCGGCTCGGCCGTCGTCCGGGTGCCCTCGGTGGTGTAGGTGCGGAAGTCGTCGGCCTTGAGGGTGGCCATCTCGCCGTCGTCGAGGGTCACTATCTGGCGGGTGTGGGTGACCAGGGCCGCGATGTCGGAGGCGACGAACATCTCCTTGTCGCCGATGCCGAGGACGACCGGGGAGCCGTTGCGGGCGACCACGATCCGCTCGGGGAAGTCGGCGTGCATGACCGCGATGCCGTAGGTGCCCTCGATCAGGCGCAGCGCCTGGCGGACCTTCTCCTCCAGGGTCTCCGCCTGGGAGCGGGCGATCAGGTGGGTGAGGACCTCGGTGTCGGTCTCCGAGAGGAACACCACACCGTCCGCCTCCAGCTTGCGGCGCAGCTCGGCGGCGTTGTCGATGATGCCGTTGTGGACGACGGCGACCTTCTGGTCCGCCGACATGTGCGGGTGGGCGTTCACGTCGGAGGGGGCGCCGTGGGTGGCCCAGCGGGTGTGGGCGATGCCGGTGGTGCCCTTGAACCGCGCCGGGACCTTGGTCTCCAGGTCGCGGACCCGGCCCTTGGCCTTCACCATCTTCAGGCCGGCCGTCTTCGGCGCGGAGACGACGATGCCCGCCGAGTCGTAACCGCGGTATTCCAGCCGCTGGAGACCTTCAAGGAGGAGGGGGGCGACGTCGCGCTTACCGATGTATCCGACAATTCCGCACATATATAGGTGTTCCGTATCCCTAAGCCGTAGTCATCCGTAGACCATGCGACGCAGCTGCCGGAGGGTGAGCTCCGGCGGGGCGACCGCCCTGTACTTCAGATCCGCCGCGATCCGGTCGAAGATCTCCGCGTTGACCAGGCCTTCGGCCTGGAGCTCGCGGTGGCGGCGACGGACGTAGTCCGCGGTCGTCTCGTCGAAGTAGGCGAGCACGTCCTGGATCACCCGCAGCGCCTCGCCCCGGCTCAGGGGCGAGGACCGCATCAGATGATCAACGAGTTCGTCGTGCACCCGGTAGATCCTCGGGTACCGGCGCCGGTTTCGCAAGAATCCTGCCCGATTCCGGGCAACAGACTGTTGAATCTCTTATGGGGTGCTGTTCGCAGCCTGTCCATCCTGTGTCTTGCGCCACGTTGCTTGTGGAGACGATTTTCAGACGCCATGGACATTCCTCGTATGGGCGTACCCGATGAGCTCGCCGACCGCATGAGCATGGCCGAGCAGCACGAGTACCTCCGCGCCAAGTTCTCCCGGCGCTCCATGATCAGAGGCGGCGCCGTCACGCTCGGCACCGTCACGGGCGGCTCGTTCGTCCTGGGCGGCACCGCCCAGGCCGCCGTCCCGACCCAGTCCTCCGCCCCCGCCACCCAGTACGTCGACGGCGCCTACGTCGCCCCGTTCGGCCGCCACCTCGCCTTCGGCGACGACGCCAGCACGGAGATGACGATCTCCTGGCAGGTCCCGGTCGCGGTCAAGAAGCCCTTCGTCCGCATCGGCACCCACGCCTCGCACCTCTCGGTCAAGATCGACGCCGAGATCCGCACCCTGTACACCCCGGCCGGCATCGGCGCCAGCGGCGACCACACCCAGTACTACGTGCACGCCAAGCTGGCCAACCTCAAGCCCGGCCGCACCTACTTCTACGGCGTCGGCCACGACGGCTTCGACCCGGCCTCGCCGCAGTTCGCCGGCACCATAGGCACCTTCACCACCGCGCCCCGCAACAAGCAGCCGTTCACCTTCACGGCCTTCGGCGACCAGGGCGTCAGCTACCACGCCCTGGCCAACGACAGCCTGATCCTCGGCCAGAACCCCAGCTTCCACCTGCACGCCGGTGACATCGCCTACGCCGACCCGGCCGGCCAGGGCAAGACCTCGGACACGGTCTTCGACTCCCGCACCTGGGACCAGTTCCTGGCCCAGACCGAGTCGGTCGCCAAGTCCGTGCCGTGGATGGTGTCGTACGGCAACCACGACATGGAGGCCTGGTACTCGCCGAACGGCTACGGCGGCGAGGAGGCCCGCTTCACCCTGCCCGACAACGGGCCGGACAAGAAGAACCTGCCGGGCGTCTATTCCTTCGTCCACGGCAACACGGCGATCATCTCGCTCGACCCGAACGACGTCTCCTTCGAGATCCCGGCGAACCTGGGCATCTCGGGCGGCACCCAGACCACGTGGTTCGAGGCGCAGCTGAAGAAGTTCCGCGCCTCGAAGGACATCGACTTCATCGTCGTGTTCTTCCACCACTGCGCCTACTGCACCTCCACGGCGCACGCCTCGGAGGGGGGCGTGCGACAGGAGTGGGTGCCGCTGTTCGAGAAGTACACGGTGGACCTGGTCATCAACGGCCACAACCACCAGTACGAGCGCACCGACGTCATCAAGGGCAACACCGTCGTCAAGAAGCTCCCGATCGGCGAGACGGCCTACTCCGAGACCGAGGGTGTCGTCTACGTCACCGCGGGCGCGGCCGGCCGCAGCCTCTACGCGTTCACCGCCCCGGACTCCTACGAGGGCCACCTGAACGAGGTCGACTCGGTCGCCTCCTTCATCAACACCAAGGACGGCAAGGTCAACGAGACCGTCACCTGGTCCCGGGTGCGCTACCTCAACTACTCCTTCCTGCGCGTCGACGTCGAGCCCGCCCCGCGCGGCCAGTACGCCAAGCTGAAGGTGTCGGGCATCGCCGAGACCGGCGACCGCATCGACCACTTCACGGTGGCGCGCAAGGCCAAGTAAGGCTCCGCAGGCGGTCCTCACAAGCGTTTGAGGACCGCCTGTTTGGCCAGCGTGAACTCCTCGTCCGTGAGCACCCCCTCGCGATGCAGCTCACCCAGCTCGCGGAGCCGGCGCAGCAACGCGTCGTGATCGGCCTCGGACGCCCCGGGCGCCCCCGGCTCCCCGGACGCCTCCGGGACGACGGCCGCCGACGGATGCGGCAGCCGCGCCTGCACCGCCGCCGCGACCAGCGCCATCAGCGGATCCCGCCTGAACCCCCACAGCTCCACCGCGTTCGGGTCGTACTTGGCCCGCTCCCGGGCCGGCGCACCGGTCACCCGGAACCGCAGATGGCCGTTCTCCAGCCCGGCGGACGGCTGCCACTCCACGCCGAGGATGTCCGCCAGGGCCAGCGTGCGCGGACCAGCGGCGGCCTTGACGTCCTCCGTCTTCCAGTTCCACTCCAGGCGCACCCGCTCCCCGTCGAACGACGCCGTGCCGTCCCCGGCGGAGACCGACAGCGGCAGCGGCGGCCCCGGCAGCAGGTACTCGCGCACCGGCGTACCCGGCACCTGCTCCAGGAGCAGCGCGTCGCGCACCTCGTCCGTGAAGTACTCGGCGACCCCGTACCGGTCCGGCTCGACGGTCAGCCGGTAGGGATCGTGGGGTTCGGCGAGGCGGCCCCCGGTGGCGTGCAGCAGCGGATCGGCGCCGTCCCGCAGCCGCAGCCTCAGCCGCCCCTGCCGGCGGCCCTGCTCGAACGAGATCCCCGCCAGCGCGCCCAGCGGGACGACCAGTTCACCCAGGGCCCGTCGCAGCACCCCGACGTTCTTGTCCCGCCCGGGAGTCAGCCGCAGCGCGGCGCCGTCGAAGGCCCAAGTGCCGTCTTTCTGGATGATTTCCGCCACGGCAGGATTGTTCCACCGGAGCACCGGAAGGCGGTCTCGCCCCGTCCCGGTCGCCGGCGGGCCCCCCGGGGACCGTACCCGGGGGAGCCCGCCGGCCTGGATCAGAACCCCGCTACGGGATTCTTCAGGGTTCCGACCAGCTGGAGGGCGCCCGACGGGTCCGCCAGGTCCACCATCTGCCGGTTGTCGCGCAGCTGGAGCCGGTTGAGGCAGGACAGGGCGAACTCGGGCGCGAACATGTCGTACTGCGCGAACCTGTCGGCGAGTTCGGGAGCCGACTTCTGGTATTCGCGGGTGACCTCGGCGACCGTCCGCCAGAAGTCGTCCTCCGCCAGGACGCCCTCGGCCGCGAGGTTCGCGGCGAGGAAGCGGAAGAAGCAGTCGAAGACGTCCGTGAAGATCGAGAGGAGCTTCTTCTCCTCCGGGACGTCGACGCGCAGCCGCTCCACCGCCGGCGGCAGCACCGCGTCCGGGTCCATGACCGCGATCTCCTCGGCGATGTCCTTGTAGACCGCCCGCCGCACCACACCGTCCGCCAGGACCAGGATGACGTTCTCGCCGTGCGGCATGAAGACCAGGTCGTAGGCGTAGAAGCTGTGCAAGAGCGGCGTGAAGTAGGCCCGGAGGTAGGCGCGCAGCCACTCCCGCGCCGGCAGCCCGCTCCGCTCGATCAGCGCGGCCGCGAAGGAGGCGCCCTCGTGGTCCACGTGGAGCAGGGAGGCCATGGTCGCCAGGGACTCGCCCTCCCGGAGGGAGGCGACCGGGCTCTCCCGCCACAGCGCGGCCAGCATCTTCCGGTACGGCGAGTACCGGTCGGTGGCCTTCTCGTACTCCAGGTGCCGGTAGCCGACGGCCGCCCGCTCCCGGATGATCGACAGGCCGGTGGACCTGAGCACCGGGTCGTTGTCGATGAGCTGGGCCAGCCAGTCGTTGATGGCCGGGGTGGCCTCCATGTAGGCGGCCGAGAGCCCGCGCATGAAGCCCATGTTGAGGACCGAGAGAGCGGTCTTGACGTAGTGCTTCCCGGGGTGCGAGCGGTTGAAGAAGGTCCGGATGGACTGCTGGGCCAGGTACTCGTCGTCGCCCTCGCCCAGGCAGACGAGGTGTTCGCGGGCGACCTCGGCGGCGAAGGTGACGGTGAGCTTGTTCCACCACTGCCAGGGGTGGACCGGGATCAGCAGGTAGTCGGCGGGGTCCAGGCCCCGGTCGCGCAGGACGCCGTCGAACCGCTCGACGGTCGCCGCGCCCAACTCGTCCCGTACGAACGACTCGTACTCGATCCCCACCCCCGCCGTGAACGCGGCCCGCGACCGGTGGGCCGCCAGCCACACCAGCCTCACCGGGCTCGCGGTCTCGGGGGCGTACGACAGGTACTCGTGGACACCGAAGCCGAGCCGTCCGTTGTTGGCGACGAAGCAGGGGTGGCCCTCGGTCATCCCGGTCTCGATGGCCTGGAAGCCGCTGCTGACGAGCTCGGCGACCGGGACCTGGGGCTTGGTGAGCTTGTAGCAGGTGCCGGAGAGGGTGGCGGAGATCTCCTCCAGGTAGACCGGCAGGATCTCGTCGCTCAGGCCCAGCGACTTCTGCAGCTCGATGAAGAAGTCCAGCGCCGCCAACGGCAGTTCGGCGCCGTCGCGGGTACGGGAGATGGAGCCGGCGTCCACCTGCCAGTGGTCCAGGGCGCGGCGGACGGCGGTGAAGCGGTAGCGGGTGAGCCCGTCGTCGCTGCGGACGACGTACGACGTCCCGTCCGGCTCCGGGGTGATCAGGCGCTCGTGGGCGAACTCGGCGAGCGCCTTGCGTATCAGCAGCCGGTTGGCCTTCTCCCAGCGCTCGGGGGAGAGGTGGGCCACGGCGTCGGCGAGGGTCATACGGCGGCCACCGCCCTCTCGAACCGCTCCCGGGTGCAGTAGCTCAGCAACGCCTTCTTCTCCGGCTTCTGGATCTCCCGTACGGGCACGAACCCGACGGCCTCGTTCAGCGCGTGCACGGCCTTGTTGCCGACGTCCGGCTCGACGACGATCCGGCGGGTCGCCGGGTCCTCGAAGAGACGGGCCACCACGGCCGTGATGACGGCCTTCGTGAAGCCGTGCACCGGGGTGTCCGTGGCGGGGGTGAGGAAGTGCATCCCGACGTCGCCGGGCTCGGGCTCGTACAGCCCGACCAGCTCGCGGTGGACGGGGTCGTAGTACTCCATGAGGAAGGCGGGCCGGCCGTCCTCGCCGAGGCCGAGCAGCGCGTGGTGGTGCTCGTCGGCGGCGATCTCCGTGTACGCCCGCTCGACGTCCTCCAGTTTCGCGTCCTGCATCATCCAGTAGGCCGCCTTGGGGTGGGTGACCCAGCGGTGCACCAGCTCGGCGTCCCGGAGGGGGGCGAGGGCGCGGAAGGCGAAAGTCGTCGTCATCGTGGTCATACCGCGAACTCCTGGAAGGCGATCGTCTTCTCCACCGGGTAGTACTCCGAGCCGAGCAGCTCGCGGATGATGTACGCGTTCCGGTAGGGGCCCATGCCCAGGTCGGGGCTGGTGATGCTGTGGGTGTGGACGCCGGCGTTCTGCAGGAAGACGCCCCGGCCGGTGACGTCGATCGCGTAGTTGCGGGCCACGTCGAAGTTCCCGTGCGTGTCGTAGCGCAGCCGGTCGCGGACGGGCCTGAGGAACTCGGGCTCGGCGTACCGGTAGCCGGTGGCCAGGACCAGGCCCTGGGTCTCGATCTCGTAGTCCTTGCCCTGCTCCTCCTGGCGCAGCTTCAGCGTGTACGTGCCGTTGTCGTAGGCGGCTGCCCGCAAGGAGGAGTTGGTCAGCAGTCTGGTGGGGACCGGGCCGCCGAGGTTCTTCTGGTAGAGCAGGTCGAAGATCTCGTTGATCAGGTCGCCGTCGATGCCCTTGAAGAGGCCCTTCTGCTCGGCGGTGAGCCGGTAGCGGGTCGCCTCGGGCAGCGCGTGGTAGTAGTCGACGTACTCCGGGCTGGTCATCTCCAGGGTGAGCTTGGTGTATTCGAGCGGGAAGAACCGGGGGGAGCGGGTCACCCAGTTCAGCCGGTAGCCGTGGACGTCGATCTCGCCGAGCAGGTCCTGGTAGATCTCGGCGGCGGACTGACCGCTGCCGACCAGCGTGATCGACTCCTTGGACTGGAGTTCCTGCTTGTGCCGCAGGTAGCGCGAGTTGTGGATGAAGTCGCCGCCCAGGCCCCGGCACGCCTCGGGGATGTGCGGCGGGGTGCCGGTGCCGAGGACCAGGTGTCGGGCGCGGTAGGTCTCCCCGGCGGCCGTCGTCACGACGTAGACGTCGTCCTCGTACCGGACCTGCGTCACCGTCGTACCGAAGCGGACGTTGGTCAGCCGGTGCGCCGCCCAGCGGCAGTAGTCGTCGTACTCGACCCGCAGCGGATAGAAGTTCTCGCGGATGTAGAACGGGTACAGCCGGCCCTTCTCCTTCAGGTAGTTGAGGAAGGAGTAGGGGGACGTCGGGTCGGCGAGGGTGACCAGGTCCGACATGAACGGGGTCTGGAGGTGGGCGCCGTCCAGGAACATGCCGGCGTGCCACTCGAAGTCGGGCTTCGAGTCCAGGAAGACGCCGTCCAGTTCGGCGATCGGCTCGGTCAGGCAGGCGAGGCCGAGGTTGAAGGGCCCGAGCCCGATGCCCACGAAGTCATAGGTCTTGGACGGGTGTTCAGGACGCGCGGTCAAGGGAGTCTCCCAGGTACTGCTCGGCGTGGCCGGCGATCAGGTCGAGGACGGCGGCGATGTCGGCCGTCGTGGTCTCGGGGTTGAGCAGGGTGAACTTCAGGTAGTGGCGGCCGCCGACCTTGGTGCCCG
Organism: Streptomyces sp. NPDC013157; assembly: GCF_042899865.1. NCBI lineage: Bacteria > Bacillati > Actinomycetota > Actinomycetes > Kitasatosporales > Streptomycetaceae > Streptomyces > Streptomyces sp. NPDC013157. The sequence goes on from NZ_JBIBAK010000010.1 coordinate 346,544, forward strand.
CGACCACCGCGTCGCCGGAGGCGAACAGGGCCTTGCGGGCGTACAGGTTGGCGCGGTCGATCTCGGCCGGGTCGGTGACGGACGCCGGGATGTAGCGGAAGACGAGGGTGGAGAGGGACGGCTCGACGACGACGTCGTAGCGCGGGTCGGCCGCGAGCAGCTTCCAGCCCTCCTCGGCCAGCTCGCAGACCTCGTCGAAGAGTTCGCCGATGCCGTCGGCGCCCATGGTGCGCAGGGTCATCCACAGCTTGAGGGCGTCGAAGCGGCGGGTGGTCTGGAGGGACTTGTCGACCTGGTTGGGGATGCGTTCGGTGGCCATGCGGCGGGGGTTGAGGTAGTCCGCGTGGTAGGTGACATGGCACAGGGTCGAGGCGTCCCGGACCAACACCGCGGACGAGCTCACCGGCTGGAAGAAGGACTTGTGGTAGTCGACGGTGACCGAGTCGGCGCGCTCGATGCCCGCGAGCCGGTCCCGGTGCTTCAGGGAGGCGAGCAGCCCGCAGCCGTAGGCCGCGTCGACGTGCATCCACACGCCGTACTGCTCGCACAGCCCGGCGATCTCGGGGAGCGGGTCGATGGAGCCGAAGTCGGTGGTGCCGGCGGTGGCGACGACCGCCATGGGCACCAGGCCGTCGTTCTCGCACCGCTCCAGCTCGCGGGCGAGGGCGACGGTCTGCATCCGCTTGTCGGCGCCGACGGGGACGGGGACCACCGCGTCCTGGCCGAGGCCGAGCAGTTTCGCCGACTTCTTCACGCTGAAGTGGCTGACTTCGGAGGCGAAGATGCGCAGTTTGCCCAGGCTGACCGTCCCTTCCCACCCTCCCGGCCCTGGCTTCGCCTCCTCCCTGGCCAGCAGCAGCGCCTGGAGGTTGGACTGGGTGCCGCCGGAGGTGAACACGCCGTCGGCCGCGTCCCCGAAGCCGATGCGGGCGGTCGTCCAGTCGATCAGTTTCCGCTCGATGAGGGTGCCGCCGGCCGACTGGTCCCAGGTGTCCAGGGAGGAGTTGACGGCGGAGAGCACCGCCTCGCCGAGCACCGCCGGGATGACCACCGGGCAGTTGAGGTGGGCGAGGTAGCGGGGGTGGTGGAAGTAGACGGCGTCCCGGAGGTAGACGTCCTCCAGCTCGTCCAGGACCGCGGTGGTGTCGTGCAGCGGCCGGTCGAGGTCGATGCCGTCGATGCGGGGGGAGAGGGCGTCGACGGTGATCCCCGTGAACGGACGGTCGGTGGTGGCGAGTTTGGCCGCCACCCGCTCTACTCCTTCGGTCACGGAGCGGCGGTACTGCTCCGCTGTGAGGTCATTGAGCAGGTGCGAGCGCATGAGGGGGTCCTCCGGGACGATCCGTGCGGGGGAGGGGAGCGATCGGCTCCACTTAGGTTAGCCTAACCTAAGTGGAGCGAGTGAAGTGCTGCCCCTCCCGTGACGGCCGTCACGTCGGCAGTCGCAACTACTCGCCGCCTGCCCGGAGCTGCTCCTCCGTCAGGCCCTTTCGCCAGTACCCGACGAAGGTGACCCGGCGCCGGTCGATCCCGCGCTCGCCGACGAGGTGCCGGCGCAGCTCCTTCACCCGCCCCGACTCTCCGGCGATCCAGGCGTACGGGCGTGCACAGGAGGGGAGTTGTGCGGCGCGGAGCTCCGCCACGGCGTCGCGGCCGCCCACCAGCCAGGTGATCTCCGCGTCCGCCTCCGTGGCCACGTCCTGGACGTCCCCGGCGTGCGGCACCTCCAGCCAGGCGCGTACGCGGGTGCCGGCGGGCAGCGATTCGAGGATGGCGGTCGCGGCCGGTACGGCGGTCTCGTCGCCCCAGACCAGCACCAGGTCGGTGTCCTCGGGCGGCCGGCAGCGGATCGCCCGGTTGTCGGCGACCGCCGGGCCGAGGAGGACGACCCGGTCCCCGGCGCACGCCCGTGCCGCCCAGCGGGACGCGGGCCCGGCGGGGGTGGCCGCGCCCGGCTCGATCCCGTGCAGCACGAAGTCGATGTCGATCTCGTCGGGGTCCCGGCGCAGCGCCCGCAGCGTGTACGACCGCATCACGGCCCTTACGTCGTCGGGCAGTTCGCGCCAGCCCTGCCACCACCCTCCCCCACTCTCGGCTTCGCTCGAGCGGGGGGACCCCCATCCGAGCTCGACGGGCACCGCCGGCTCGGTCTGCCCCTCGGCCGGGATGAACAGGGAGAGCGACTGGTCGCGCCCGTGGGAGTGGAAGTGCGCCAGGTCGGCACCGGCGAAGGTGACCCGGACCAGAGACGGACCGAGCCGCCTCGTCCGCACGACCTGGAGGGAGAAGAAACGGAACGGGGCGGCTACGGCCGTCGTCATATGAGCTCCTGGGACTCAGGAAGTTGTATGGGCGTGCTGCTTCGTGCAGGTCAGCTGACCTTCTTCGCCGTCTCGATCGCCTTGGCGAGGTTCTCCACCATCGCGACGCACTTGTCGTAGGAGAAGATCGGCTCGGGGGAGCGGGCGATGACCTGCCCGGCCTTCACCGCGGGGAGCTTCTTCCAGGTGGCCTGGGTGATGTCGGCGGGCTGGATGGTCGCCGTACGGTCGTCCATCATGATGATGTCGGCCTTGTACTTGTCGACGTTCTCCCAGCTCAGCGACTCGTACCAGCCGCCGCTCGCCTTCAGTACGGACGCCGAGGGCTCGACGAGGTTCACGCCGAGGGCCTTGAAGTACTCCAGGTCCACGGAGAGGTTGGAGCCGGAGACGTAGAACAGGTCCTGGGCGGCGGAACCGGCCATCACCGTGATGCCGGGGTGCGCCTTGGCGGCGGCGCGCAGCCGGGACGACGCCTCCTCGAACCGCTTCTTCGCGTCGGTCGCCTTGCTCGCCGTCATGTCCGCGCCGAGCGACTCGGCGAGCGCCCAGACGCGCTGCAGCGGGACGGTCAGCTGACGGTCGTAGGCCGAGATGCCGACGCTCGGGGCGAGCTTGGCGATCTTGTCCTTGGAGTCGTCCGGGACGTACCAGAGGGTGCCGGCGCCGTCGAACATGGTGGTGATGAGAACGTCCGGCGCCAGCGCCGCGTACTTCTCGACGTTGAACTGCCCCCACTCGTTGCCGAGAACGGTCAGCTTGCTGATGTCCATGTCGCCGGCCTGGACATCGGCCTTGCCGGCCTTGGTCCTGGTCGGCCCGAAGACGCCCTTGACGCCGATGCCGTAGTCGTACAGCGCGGCGGCGAGGCCGACGAACGCGACGATGTTCGCGGGGGCCTTGTCCAGCTTCACCGTGGTCCCCCGGTCGTCCTTGAACGTCCAGGGACCGGACTTGGCGGCCGTCGTCTCCTTGTCGGAGGAGTCACCGCTCTTGTCGTCGTCACCGCAGGCGGCAAGCACGGCGCCGAGACCGAGGGCACCACCGGCGGCGAGGATGCCACGGCGGGTGAGGTGGGCTGCTCTGGCGTTGGGCATAGGTGTGGCTGCTTTCGGACGTGCGGGAACACCGCCGGACGGGATGAAGATTAGGTTAGCCTAACCTCAGATCATGTCCAGGCCCGGCCTCTCGGTGCTCCGTCCGGGGCCGGTAGGCGGTGGCCAGCACGGAGACGGTGATCCGGTCGGGCAGGAGGCTGGCGCCGCTCATGTCCGCGCGGCTCACGTGGCGTGCACTCGGCGTCATCGCCAGCAGGTCGAGGGCCTCCTTCCCGGCCGGGGTCGCGAGGTACTCCACCTCCTCGGTGGCGGCGACGGCGAAGAACGGATCCAGTGCCCGGTGCAGGCGCTGCTCCTTGGCCGGGTCGATCGTCACCATCGCGGGCACCCGCTCGCGCAGCTCGGCCAGGTGGCGCCCGGTGGGGCGGACCACGACCAACCGGCCGGTCGGGCGCAGGACCCGGTGGAACTCGGCCGGGTTGCGCGGGGCGAACACGTCCAGCACGACGTCGGCCGCCGCGGTGGCCAGCGGAAAGGGACGGAAGACGTCCCAGGCCGCCGCGGCGGCACGGGCATGGGCCCGGGCCGCCGAGCGCAGCGCACGCACCGATGTGTCCAGACCCAGACCCCGGGAGCCGGGCAGTTGGTCGAGAACACCGGCCAGGTAGTAGCCCGTGCCGCAGCCCACGTCCAGCACCGTGGCCCGCTCGGGCGCGGCCGCGGCCGCCAGACGCGCCACGACGTCACGGATGGGCGCGTAGCCGCCGGTGGACAGGAACCGCTCCCGGGCCTGCACCATGACCGCGTCGTCGCCGCTGGTGGCTCGGGTGCCCGTCAGCAGGCCGGCGTAGCCGTGGCGGGCGATGTCGAAGGTGTGGCCCGCCGGGCAGCGCAGCGCGTTGCCGTCGGGGTACAGGCGGTACGTGCGGCACGTCGGGCAGCACAGCAGGTCGAGGGAGAGTTCGAGGGCAGGGGGAAGCGACACGGGCACGAGGCACTCCTGGCGACGGTGGAAGGAGAAGGGCCGTGCCTGCGTGCGCACGCAGAAGGCTGCCGCCGTGGAGAGGAACGGGCAGTGACAGCAACGTGGTTCACACAGCAGGCACACCAACGAGAGCGACGCCGACCGGCATCGCCCTCAATGCCTTCCGGTCACAGGAAGCAGTGGTGCGGGGTGCTCAGGAATGCCACGCCACGAGTTTACGGGCGCCGAGCAGGGCCCGGGCCGGGCGAAGCCGAGAGACCGCTGCCGAAGTCCCAGAACTTGTGACCGCCGATGAGACGTAAAACGTGCGCACTGCGGTGAAGTCTGCTGACGCCGGCGAAGCCACTGTTCAGCTGTCCGTCCAGGGCGGGGCTGTAACGGGCCCGGGACGACCGCGGCTCCCCAGGCCCAGAGCTTCAGTCGGATGCCCGGTGCGGCCGTCGCTGCTCGCCGTTCAAAGCGTTGCTGATCTCCCGAAGGCGCCTCTCCGGCAGAGCAAAGGCGTTGCAGGGGTTTCGGTAGGAGTGCCCGCCGTCGTTGATCCAGACGGTGTCCGCCAGCCTCCAGTAGGCAGGCTCCCACTGCCCCTGGTTTTCCAGCGGCATCCCCGCTACTTCGGTGGGCTCTTCAATCAAGGTGAGAGCGGCAAGCGCGGCAGTGAGGGGTACAGCAGCGTCGTCGGGGAGCCGCGCATCACCGAGGGTCGGGAAGAGCAACAGGAGGCGAGCGTCGGCATCGCCAACCCCCTCTGGTGCCGGCTGTCGCGCAGCGGACAGCAGTTCCGGCCAGGCCGTGCCGGGCCCATGAAGTGGCCGTCGTCCACCGCGAGAGTCTCTGCTGCGGGCCAGGCCGGATGATGTATCAGGTAGTCCACTCCCCGGTCCCCGTCGAGGTTGCGGTAGACGACACAGAGGGGGTGGCCGGACTACAGGGGCACCCTGAACACGGGCCACTCGTGGGCGGCGGAGAGCACTCGGTGCAGCTCCATGGCCGCGTCCCAGTCGGCACCGAACGCAGCTCGCTGCACGTCCTCACCGCGCAAACAGGTACCGAGGTGCACTGGCCAGAACAACGGCGATGACGACGAGGTCATACCCAAGGAAGACGAGCCCGAAGTCGTCTTCTGCCTGGACGAGTTCGGTTCGCTCAATCTCCAGCCTCACCCCGGTCGGCAGCGGGCCGAGCGCGGCGGCAGGCACAAGGACCCCGACCGGGAACCGGCTCCGCCGACGCGCGGCCTGCACCCGCCCGCACGGAGTCAGGCACCTGTTGGCCGCCCACGACCTGGGCAGGGACAAGCTCTACGGCCACATCAAGACGAAGAAGAAGCGGACAAGGCTTCTGGAGTTCTGCAGCTACCTGCGCAGTCTCTACCCGCCCAGGATTCGTATCGCGATCGTGCTCGACAACTCCTCCCCGCGCCTGACCACCGAGAAGGACACCCGGGCCGGCGACCGGGCCAAGGCCAATGACGTCGAATTCGCCTGCACGCCGACCAATAGCTCGTGGCCGAACCGGATCGAGGCCCAGTTCACCGCCCTGCGCTCCTTCACGCTGGACGGCACCGACCACGGCAGCCACAAGGAACAAGGCAGCGTGATCCGCCGCTACATCATCTGGCGGAACAAGCACACCGCCGATATTCGCTTGCACGCCATCGTCACTCAGGTCAACGTCGCCTGACACCTGACGAAGGCAGAGAAGATGACCACGCAGACCCACCCCGTCGACCACGAACTCATCCAGGCCGCGGCGCACGTCGCGCGCACTCGCTGCCGCGGCGACAACCACACCATGGCGGCCGCGGCCCGCACCCGGGACGGCCGGATCGTCACGGCGGTGAACGCCTACCACTTCACGGGAGGCCCCTGCGCCGAGCTGGTCGTGATTGGCGCGGCAGCCGCCCAGGGCGCCTACGAACTGGACACGATTGTCGCTGTGGGCGACCGCGACCGGGGGGTTGTCCCGCCGTGCGGCCGGTGCCGTCAGGTCCTTCTCGACTACTTTCCCGCCCTCCGGGTCATCGTCGGCGAAGGCAACCACCTCCGAACCGTCCTTGTCACCGACTTGCTGCCTGAAAGCTACGTCTGGGCCGATCACCAGCTCGACGCCGAGTAGACCGCGCCACTCAGCACGAGCCGGCACCGCCCGCCGGCGACAGCGCGAGCATTGCTCGATACGGCACCAGGCCGCTGAACGACACATGCCGGGCGGATCGCACTGACTCAGGGACCGCCGAGCCCACCTCCTTCTGCGGGACGGCGCCTCAGGGGCGCCGTCCCAGGTCGAGCCCATCGCCGCGCCGAGGCTCACCTGCTCTCCTGATCGTCAAATGCGGCCAAATCGCGCCCTACTACGAATTGCTCAGAATCGCTCACACTCGGATACATGGGGGCGAGCGACGATCGCGACGAGCACTTATGCCAGCGCTGCGGGGAGGACGGACCGACGGTCCGTAGCCGAGGGCGCATTGATCTCATGGCTGTACTGTGCGACGGCTGTTGGAATCGGCTCGCCAACGAAATGGCGGAGCAAGAGGGCGCAACAGCGCCACCTCGACACGAGTTCGACCCCGACGATGTGACGTTTGTGGAGCCGCCGACTTGCCGTCTGTGCGGGGCTGATGTGCGGGTCTATCCCACTGTCTACGACCGATGGGTCCACCTGGCCATGACGGACCTACCGGCCAAGGACGTCCCCCGGCCTTTCCGGTGGCGGCTGGTGAAGGTCACGCCCCCTCACTCGCCCGTCGTGATCGACATCGTGGCTGTCCGAGTGCGCGGCATTGATCCGGTACCCGGTGAGCTGGTGACGCCGGCTCATCAGTTCCTGTGCGCTGCGCCGCAGGCCGTGCGATCGGTTGTCAAGAGGTCGCTCGATCGCTGACACCAGCGGGCGGCGTCGAGCCGCTTTCCCGGCGAAGTGCAGGGCCCGGAGGGTGCCGCGATCGACCTGATGGATGGCGCCCCGCTGACGTGCATCAGGGCGATCAAGGTTTGCCCCATGGTTTGAGCAGGTGTGGAGATTCCCCCTGGAAGATCCCGTGACTTACGATCACGCCCTGGATCACCGGGAAGTCATCGCAGCCAGGGGGGCATCATGGACTTCTTTATCGGCATCCTTCTGATCATTTTTGTGGCACCGCTGGTCGGGATCATAGGCCGGCGGGTCGAGAACGCTGGTCGCGAAGGCTTGGGTAAAACACTCTCTATCGGTGGATACCTGCTGGTGCTCGGAACCGCCGGATGGTTGATCATCCGTAGCTTCTGACTTCGAGTGGCAACGTCCTGGCGTGGATGCGCGCGGTACAGCACTGAAGTACACCAACCGCAGCCGTCGTCCGTGCCCGGCAGTGCTCATCAAGGGCGCGAGCGAACCTCTGCAGCAGGCGCCATGAGCCGTGGGGATCGACGTGGAACTGCACTCAGCACCGCGCGTAACCGGCGCAAGTCTCGAGCGACGCTGCTGTTGCCGACGAGCAGGACGACACCGATTCCACGGCGGTGCCGGACAGGGTCCTGTGGCGCGCACTGCAGGGTGATCCCGGAGCGCGGGAGGAGCTGTCGGCCATGCTGTCCGCTCCGGCTGGGGGCGCGGTCGCCATCACGGCATCGGGTCAGCGGGCGATTCGCCGCGCAGCGTACAGGTACCGCGACCACCGGTGACGGTCACACCCCCCACGGCCGTGACCGAGAGACGACGCCGTACCCGAGCCGCAAGTCGAGGAGTCCGGGCGGGGGGCGACAGCGGCGCGGTAGATCGGTACCGGTGACACGGGGATGTGCTGCCCTGGGAAGCCCCGCAGGGGGCTGGCGAGCAGTCGGGGCCCGCGATCCCGCATGGTCTCTTCGTTCCAGGGCCTGTCTGACGGGGCGCGTCACCGGCCCCGCGCCCGACAGCTCTGTCACCCGAATGGCCCAACGTGACGTGCCACCCACATGGGTGAAGATCAAGCTGGCTAGTGCCCCAACCGAGGCAATCCGTGAAAGGCGAACCACATGCGCATTCGACGAATCCTCGGCGCCGTCATCGCCACGGCAGCCCTCGCCGGACTCGGCCTGACAGGCGCCGCCACCGCCACCGCCGCCACCGCACAGGGTGCCCCGTCCTACGTCACCCCTTCCCAGTGCAAGCAGGGCGGTGGAACGCCCGATCTGGCGGACAACCTCTGCAAGGGCGGTACGTACGACGGGGAGCAGGTCGACTGAACCTCACAAGGCGCCCCGCAGCCACGCGCCGCGGGGCGCTCCCGTTGGCGGTCGGCCGACGGCGTCCGCGTCGGTCAGCGGGTGCGGAGACTGCCGGTGTACACGTCCGTACGGTTCTGCGGTGCGCCGGAGTTGGTCTCGGTGAGTACCGCCCGTACCCCCTCGCCGTCTGCCGCCAGGCCTTGGTAGTCGCCGAGGAAGTAGCCCCCGGCGTACGGCGCCCGCAGCCAGTCGAAGACCCGCGAGATCCGGCGTTCGGTCCGGAGCCTCGGGTCTCCGTGCTGCAGCGTGGCCAGTTGGTAGGCGGTGGGCAGGGTGGTGGTGTTGCCGGGCCTGAGGAAGCGCAGGTCGTAGTAGGTGAGCGCGACCGTGCCCCGCTCGGCGACCGCGATCGACGGTGAGAAGGCCGGAACGCCCTTGGGGCTGATCAGCTCCGGGGTCCCCCAGGTGCGTCCGCCGTCGGTGGACCGCACGAGCTGGACGGAGTCGAACTTTCCACCCGAGAAGTCCGAGCCCTCGTAGGCCATGTACAGCGTGCCCGTCCCGGGGTCGACGGCCGGACTCGGCAGGGTGGACCCGGCGCGCAGCGGTGTGGCGGGGTCGTTCGGGTCGACCTCCGGTACGGAGGTGTCCCGGGCCACGGTGACCGGGGCGCTCCAGGTCTCTCCGGCGTCGGTCGAGGTGACCACCTCGTAGCGGGCTTCGACGACGGTGCTCAGATCGTCGGAGAGGGTGATCCGGTCGAAGAAGTCGTACAGGATGCCGGTGCGCCGGTCGGCGACGATCAGATGGCCGATGGTCTGGGTGTCCGGCACGGTGCTGGTGTCGACGAACGGACGGGCCCTGCTCCAGGTGCGGCCGCCGTCGCGGGTGAGGGAGATGTAGCCGGGACCGTCGAGGGAGCTGGGGCCGGGCGGGTCGTTGTCGAGGCGGTCCCAGACCTGGTAGGCGGTGCCCTTGCGGACCGGGTCGGCGGTGAGCGAGGGCTTGTCGTTGAAGAACGGCTGCTCGTCGACGTGCGTGGTGGTGAGGTTCCGCCAAGTGCGGCCGCCGTCGCGGGAGGTGACGGCCAGGAGGGCGCTGCGCGTGCTCTTCGTGAAGTCGACGCCCTCCCCGCCGGCGTAGACCGTGCCGTCCGGTCCGGTGCTCACCCAGGGGTCGGAGGCCCGTTCGTAGTCCGCGCCGCCGGGGGCGCACAGGCTGAACGGCAGCGTGCTCCGGTGGAAGGTGTGGCCGTCCGTGGTCCAGCCGGCCGCCAGGCCACGGGCGGCGCCGTCGTTCCAGCGGTCCTGCTGGAACACGGTGACCACGCGCCCGGGGTCGTGCGGATCGACGGACAGGTACGGCTCGACCTCGGTGCCCGGGTAGACGATGCTGTCGGGGGACCTCGCTCCGATGGTGCACGTCGCGTACGGGTCGCCGTGGGACACCTTGACCAGCAGTGGTGTGCCGTCGGGGTTCCGGTCTGCCGTGGCGGGAGCCGCGCCGGTGGCCGTGACGAGCAGGAGCGCGGCGGTGGTGACGGCGGTCAGGGGCAGGACGACGCGCATGCGGGATCTCCTCCGGGCCTGTCGGCCGGGGTACGGGACCGCCGTCATCGGGGCGGCCTGGGGCGCGGAGGCGTACCGGAACGCGAGGGTGGGCGACTCCGTTGGTCCTTTTCGGCGTTGCAGCCGGTGCCCTTGATGGGCCGAACGACGGAGTCGTCCCCGGGGTCGTCGAGAGCACGGCGGAGCCGACCGGCGGGTGCGGGTGCACCGTGCCGGTCGGCTCCTTGGCCGTGCCCGTTCTTCTGCGCCTGTTCAGGTCCTGCCGAGTGTCAACGACGCTCGTGGTCCGTACAGCAGGGCAGTCCGAATCAATACAGCTGGGACATGCGGACGACCTCGGCGGTCGCTGTATGACGACATGGCCGAGGCCGTTCAGGACGGCGTCGAGCGCGGTGTTCGGGACGGCCCGGACCGTCCCGAAGCGGTGACGGCCTTGGCTTCGGGACGGTCCCGGCCGGGCGCAGGCCGGTCAGGTGATCGCCTGCGCGGTCCCGTCGGGCAGTGCGCAGACGTAGCCGGAGTAGGGGCGGGCGACGATCTGTCCGCCGACGGCTGTGCAGTCGTCTCTGGAGATGTTCGGAGACGAGGCGGCCCCGGCGCTGACGGCGCCGACGGCGCTCACGCCGGCCAGGGTTGCCGCGGCCAGGGCGAGGCCCAGGATCCTGCGCATGCGCATGACTTCCTCCTCCTCTCAGGCGCCTTCGTTCGCCCTTCGGGACGGACAAGTCTCAAGACGACGGCGCCCTCTCACCCAGCATGGGCGCTCCGCATGAGCCCTGCGAGACGAGACGAGACGAGGTGAGACGGGGTGGGGCGAGGCTGGGCGCCGCGCGGTCCGCTAGCGCGGTTCGTGGGCCGCCGCCCGGCAGGCGGCGGTCGCGGCGCCGCCCGCCACTCCGGCCCCGGTCAGCCCGCTCACACAACTCTGCAGGTCTCCGACCACGCCACGGCTGCAGGCCGCTGTGACGGAGTCGGAAACGGTGGCACCGGCCAGTTCGGCCATCTTCGTGCAGGCGGGGATGTCCGCCCGGGCCGCGGGAGCGGCGAGGACCGCGCCACCGAGGGTGAGGGTCAGGCCGGTGAGGGCACCGGCGATACGGGTCGACGTGCGCATGGGACGCACCTGCCTTCCGGGTCGGTCGCGCGGCCCTGGTCCCGGCGGGCCGGAGCCACGCGGTGAGGCCGCCCGGCGACGCTCGGTGAGTGCTGCGGCGGCCGGCAGGCTCACAGAGCAGACTGACCGCACGCTTCTGCGGCGCATCCATATGAGCCGCACCGGGACATCGTCGCCGGGCCGGAGGAGAGGGCCCCGGCCGCGGATGAGACGCACTCGGACCCTCCGCTCGCGGGCCCCTCTCTCCAGCGTCGCATCCTCTCCCTCGCCCGTCCTGGGCAACCGGGGGGCTGCCGTGCCGAGTAACCGCGACTGCGCACAGCGCGATAGCCGGCGCGTCCGCCGACCAGGTGGATACGACGACCCATCCCCCCGCCCGGCCTGTCCTCTTCCCGGCACGGGCCCGCTTCCGCATGACCTCAACGGCCGCTTGGACCGCGGCCGATACTCCGGATCCGTAGCCCTCATCACCACGCCACCAACGCACGTACGGTGCCCGACCGGCGCAGCGTACCGACTGGCCGTGAGTCGGACGTCGTCCCGGACAAGTCATGCCTGGTCGACTACGTACACCGGGCCCTCAGGGGTGTCCGAACGGAAAACAGCGGTAGGCGTCAGGCGGAGTCCCGGCAGCGGATCCTGTGCCGCTCCGCTTCCTGGTGATCATCAGCCGGGGCGCTTGGCCATGACGACCAGACCGGGCCCGCTGTACTCCTCCGGGGGGAGTCGCAGTTCGGCGACCGGGTTCAGGCCGGCTTGCTCGATCAGTTCGACGAGTTGTTCCGGCCGCCACTTGTGTGTCGTCCAACGGACGGGTACGCCTCCGTATGCCTCGGTGCGCACCGCGTCCTCGTCACCGACGTGTGTTCCGGTGATGAAGTGTCCGCCTGGCTTCAACGCGCGCGCGAACACGGTGAGGACCTGGGGAAGGACGTGCCGGGGGAGGTTGAAAAGTGACCACCAGCCGAGCACGCCGCCCAAAGACGCTTCACCGAGGTCGAGTTCGGTGGCGGAAGCGACAGCGAAGCGGCACTCCGGATGAAGCCGGCGCGCGTTCTCGATCATGCGAGGAGAGAGATCCACCCCGGACACATCGAGTCCGCGTTCGGCGAGGTAGGCGGTCACCGTTCCGGGCCCGCAGCCGACGTCGAGGACGGGCCCAAGCCCGCGCACGGTGTCGGCGAAGGCGTCGATCGACGCCTTGAGCCATGGATGCCTACGGATGTCGCCGACTCCCGTCGTCACGACCATGTGGGCGTAGTTGTCGGCTACCCGGTCGTAGGACTCACGTACGACGTCGAGATCGGCCGGGCGGTCCACAGGGTGTGTGCGCATCAGCCAACGATATGGCTGCACGGGGGACTTGGGGCCGCCTCCGGGCAGAACCTCCCGGGCCACCGCGTGGCCGCTCAGGGGGTATCGATCGCCCTGGCACACCGGTCCGCCGCGACCGTGCCTGTGGACAACGTCCGGCCCCGGCCTCGGTAGGGTCCGCATCGCAGCCGGCCGCGGAAGGACTCTCACATGCCGACGTTCGACGAGCTCACCGCCTGGGCCGGCACCGGGAACGTTGCAAGGGCAGCCTCGGCAGTCGTGTCGGGCTGGCAGATCCCCGAGGAGCAGAAGGCACTGCTCGTCGATGTCGGGATCCCTGTCGTCGACCAGTTGATCGAGTACGTGTCGTTCCAGGTGGAGGCAGCTCCCACACTGCAGACGTCGGCTCGGGGGTCGCTCTACCTACTCACCCGGAATCGCCATGGCGGCCTCGTGCCGGGACTGCAATGGTCGTTCGGCGTCGAACCCGGCACGGGGACGGTCTACTACGTCCTTCCTCAGGGCGAGGCATGGTTCGCCAACTCATCCATCGACCTGTGGCTGCGGACCCTGCACCACTACGGCCTGCACGTCAGCGAGTCCGAGATCCTCAGCGATCCGGATGAGCGCGAGGACGAGGCCCTGGCCGAGCTCAGCATGCTCGCTGACGAACTCAAGAAGATCGATCCGCCTGCCTTTGACGGCTACCACGGTTTCATCTGGGCCGAGTTCCTCGACCGCTGGCTCTGGTAGATGCCCGAGCGGCTCGCGACTACGCGACACCTCGACGTGCGAGCCCACCAGTCCCGAGGGCCGTCCTGCCCGCAGCACATGATGTCGGTCTGCAGCATCGAGAGCACCGGATGCCCGACCCTCCCACGGACCGGCGCCGTTTCCCAGGCTCATGCGTCCTGGCGGCCCCCGATCGGAAAGAGCATGCAGCTGCTGGTGGCATGGGCCAGCAACCGGTCCTCGGAGTCGCGGAGTTCCGCCTGGGCGAGGGCGGTGCGGCGGCCGCTGTTGAGGACGGTGCCGATGGCGCGGATCTTGCCGGTGCCGACGGTGACCGGGCGCAGGAACTTCAGGGTCAGGTCGATCGAGGTGTACCCGGTGCCCTGGGGCAGCACGGACTGCACCGCGCAGCCGGCCGCGGAGTCGAGGAGCGTGGCGTACACGCCGCCGTGGACGCTGCCTATCGGGTTGTAGTGCTCCTCGCCCGGCACCAGTGCGAAGACCGCCCGGCCGTACTCGGCCTCCTCCAGGGTGAATCCCAGGGCGGCGGCGACCGGCGGGGCGGGCAGGCGGTCGGCCAGGATCTCGCGGAGGAAGCCGAGGCCGCTGTGGTGCGGGACGGCGCCGGCGGAGACGGCGGGGTCTCCCCAGCTGAACGTGCGTGACCTGGTCCCCTGGCCGGGGTGGAAGTCGAGCGTCAAGGCAACTCCTCGTGGTGGGTGATCGCGGACGCCGTGGTCGTCCCGCGGCGTCTCAGTCGCCGCCGGATTCGGGGCTGTCCGGGCCGACGCGGATGAGACCCGGGCCGGCGTCGACGAACGACTCCCCGAGCCGTACGTCGTGGCCGTCGTCGCAGCGCATCACCGCGTGCACCGCGGCGCCGCAGTCCCGGTGGCGTACGGCCAGCGGGGGCCCCTGTTCGTCCGTGGCCCAGGTGTCGCCCCACTGCCGCAACGCCGTGAGGACGGGCAGGAAGCCCCGCCCCTTCTCGGTCAGTTGGTAGGCGTAGCGGGTCCGCTGGCCGGGTTCCCGGTAGGGCACGCGTTCCAGGAGCCCGGCGGCGGTCAGCTCCTTCAGGCGCGCCGAGGCGGCGGGTTCGCCGATGCCCACCCGCCTGGCGAAGTCGTCGAACCGGCGGGTGCCGAAGAACGCCTCGCGCATGATCAGCAATGCCGTCCTGTTGCCGGCGATCTCCAGGGTCCGGGCGACGGAGCAGTTGGCCATGGACCAGGCGTCCCGTTCCCGCAGCAGGTCCGTCATCTCTCCACCCTCCGCCTGACTTGCCTCATGCGAAGTCAGCCTATAGCGTCACAGCTGACTTACCCAATCGTAAGTTAGCTCGGGTCTCCGACGTCGCCCCACGCCCCCGCCCGCCACCCGCAGCTCGGCTGAGACGAGGACACGATGGTTTCCACCCCTTCGCCCGCCCCGGGCCGACTCAGGCCGGCCGACCGGCAACCCGGTGACCGGCTCACCTCCCGCCGGCCCTCCCGGCGCGCGGCGGCCGTCACCCTCGTCGCGATGTGCCTGGGCGCCATGACGACCTTCCTGCTGATCACCGCATCGGTGTCGGCACTGTCGGCCATCCAGGACGACCTGCACGTCTCCCCGACCGGCCTCGTCTGGATCCCCTCCGCGTACACCCTGCTCGTGGCCAGCCTGGTGATGTCCGCGGGCACCATCGGCAACCTCTACGGCCGCAAGCGCGCCTTCCTCGCCGGCGCCGCGGTCATGATCATCGGGTCGCTCACCGTCTACGCCGCGGGTTCGACCGGAGGCGTCATCGCCGGCCAGCTCGTCTCCGGCCTCGGCGGCGCCCTCATCCTGCCCAACAGCCTGGCCGTCCTGGGGGCGGCCTTCCCGGACCCCCACCGGCGCACCGAGGTCGTCACGGCCTGGGCGGCCGCCTCCGGTATCGGGCTCGCCGCCGGCCCGCTCATCGCGGGTACCCTGCTGGACCACTTCCACTGGAACACGGTCTTCCTGTCGACCGCCGCCCTCGCGGTCGTCACCATGGCCGCCGCCGTCTTCGTCGCCGAGTCACGCGGCCCCGCCGGCAAGCTCGACGTCCCCGGCCAGATCCTGGCCGCCCTGGGCATCGCCGCCCTCGTCTACGCCCTCATCGAAGGCGGCCACGACGGCTACACCAGCCCCCGGATCCTGACCGCCTGGGTCGTCGCGGCCGTGGCCCTGAGCGGCTTCGTCCTCGCTGAGCGGGCCGCCCGCACCCCCATGCTGGACATGAGCCTGTTCCGGTCGGCGTCGTTCAGCGCCGTCATGTTCGTCGCGGCCGTCTCCCTGTTCGGCTTCACCGGGGTGGCCATCCTCTCGGTGCTCTTCTACGAGCGCGTCCAGCAGCTCTCCGCCCTGGACGTGGGCTGGCGGCTGCTGGCCTTCTTCGGCGTCTACGTCGTCGTCGCCTACGCGACCGGACGGGTGATCCGCCGAACCGGCTTCAAGCTCCCGCTCACCCTGGGCTTCCTCGTCGGAGCCGCCGCCACGGCCGGGTTCACCACGCTGGAGCCGACCACCCCCTACGCCCGGGTGTGGTGGCTGTACGTGCTCTTCGGCGCCGCATCCGGGATGGTGGCCGCGCCGAGCACCGCCGCCGCGCTGGTCAGCGTCTCCCACGAGCGCGCCGGCATGGCCTCCGGAGCCGTCAACGCGTTCCGGCAGATCGGGTCCGTCACCGGCTCCGCCCTCCTCGGCGCCCTGCTCGCGAGCCGGCTCCGGTCCCGGCTGCCCGACCGGCTCGACGCGCACCACGTCCCCCGGGCGGTCCGGCCCGCCGTCGAGCACGCCGTCTCCACGGGCACCGGCGGTCACGGAACGACCCCGCCGAACGTGACCGCCGCGGTCGGCGACGCCTTCACCTCCGGCGTCCACCTCGGCATGGCCGTCGTCGCCGCCGTGTTCCTGTGTGCGGCCCTGGCCTCGGCCCTGCTGGTACGCAACCGGCCGCACCACACCACTGCCACGACGAACTGACGCGCCACGCGGATCCGCCCGCGGGCGTGCTCCGGCACCGAGGCCTGCCGGAGCCCACACCGCCGGCCGGCCTCAGCTCACCAGCCCCAACTCCCGTGCGATGAGCATCCGCTGCACCTCGCTCGTGCCCTCGCCGATCTCCAGGATCTTGGAGTCGCGCCACATGCGGGCCACCGGGTACTCGTTCATGAAGCCGTAGCCGCCGTGGACCTGGGTGGCGTCGCGGGCGTTGTCCACGGCGACGGTGGAGGAGTACAGCTTGGCGAGGGCCGCCTCCTTCTTGAAGGGCTCGCCCGCCACCAGGCGGGAGGCCGCGTCCCGCCAGGCGAGGCGGGCCGTGTGGGCCTTCATCTCCATGTCGGCGATCTTGAACTGGATGGCCTGGTTGGAGCCGATGGGGCGGCCGAAGGCGTGGCGTTCCTTCGCGTACTTGACCGACTCGTCGACGCAGCCCTGGGCCAGGCCGGTCGCCAGGGCCGCGATGGCGATGCGGCCCTCGTCGAGGATGCGGAGGAACTGGGCGTAGCCGCGGCCCTCCTCGCCGAGCAGGTTGGCGGCGGGGACCCGGACGTCGGCGAAGGACAGCTCCCGGGTGTCGGAGGCGTTCCAGCCGACCTTGGAGTAGGGGGCGGCGACGGTGAAGCCCGGGGTGCCGGAGGGGACGATGATCGACGAGATCAGCGGCTTGCCGTCCGGCTTGCGGCCGGTCACCGCGGTGACGGTGACCAGGCCCGTGATGTCCGTCCCGGAGTTGGTGATGAAGCACTTGCTGCCGTTGATCACCCATTCGTCGGTGGCGGGATCCAGGCGGGCGGTCGTACGCGTGGCGCCGGCGTCGCTGCCGCCGTCGGGCTCGGTGAGGCCGAAGGCGCCGAGGATCTCGCCGGAGCAGAGCCGCGGCAGCCACTCCTGCTTCTGCTCGGGCGTGCCGAAAAGGTGGAGGGGCATGGCGCCCAGCGAGACCCCGGCTTCGAGCGTGATCGCCACCGACGAGTCGACCCGGGCCAGCTCCTCCAGGGCGATGCCGAGGGCCAGGTAGTCGCCGCCCATGCCGCCGTACTCCTCGGGGAAGGGCAGGCCGAACAGGCCCATGCGGCCCATCTCGCGGACGATCTCGTACGGGAACTCGTGCCGCTCGTAGAAGTCGCCGATCTTCGGCGCCACGACGTCGTGCGCGAACTCCTCCACCGTGCGGCGGAGTTCTTCCAGTTCGGGGGAGAGGCGGTGGTCCATGGTCGTCACTCCTGGTGGGAGAGGGCGCGGACGGTACGGGACGGGCTGGGTCGGCCCAGTTGTTCGGCCATCCACACGCTGGTGGCGGTGAGTCTGCCGAGGTCGACTCCGGTCTCGATGCCGAGGCCCTGGAGCATCCAGACCAGGTCCTCGGTGGCGAGGTTGCCGGTGGCGGACTTGGCGTACGGGCAGCCGCCGAGCCCGCCGGCGGACGCGTCGACCGTCGTCACGCCGTGTTCCAGGGCCGCGTAGGTGTTGGCGAGCGCCTGGCCGTAGGTGTCGTGGAAGTGCACGCCGATGACGTTCGTCGGCACGCCCTCCTCGTTGAGCAGGGAGAGTAGTTCGAGGACGTGGCCGGGGGTGGCCACGCCGATCGTGTCGCCGAGGCTCAGCTCGTCGCAGCCCATGTCGCGCAGCGCCTTGCAGACCCGGACCACCTGGTGGAACGGGACGGCGCCCTCCCAGGGGTCGCCGAAGCACATCGAGACATAGCCGCGGACGTGCACGTCCGCGTCCTTCGCCTGCCGGACGACCGGGTCGAAGACGGCCAGGGACTCGTCCAGCGAGCGGTTGAGGTTGGCCCTGGCGAAGGACTCGGTGGCGCTGGCGAAGACGGCGACCCGGCGGGCGCCCAGGGCCAGGGCCCGGTCCAGGCCCCGCTGGTTGGGGACGAGGACGGGGAGGGCGACCCCCGGGAGATCCGCGAGCCGGGGGAACAGGTCCTCCGCGTCCGCCAGTTGGGGCACCCACTTGGGGTGGACGAAGCTGGTCGCCTCGATCGTCGTCAGGCCGGCGTCGGCCAGGCGGTGGACGAACTCGGCCTTCACCGACGTCGGTACGGCCGTCTTCTCGTTCTGCAGGCCGTCGCGCGCGCCGACCTCGTGGATCCGGACCCGGGCGGGCAGATCCGTGGCCGGTACGACCATGGGGAGGGCGCTCTCCGGGGCGGTCATGCCGTCTCCTCCTCGTGCGGGGCGATCACGGCCAGCACCTGGTCCATGGCGACCGTGGCGCCGGGCTTCACGTCGAGTTCGGCGACCGTGCCGGCGTGCGGGGCGGAGATGACGTGCTCCATCTTCATCGCCTCCACCACCAGCAGGCTCTGCCCGGCGGTCACCTCGTCCCCGACGGCGACCTTCACCACGGTCACGGTGCCGGGCATGGGCGCGGTGAGCGAGTCGGCGCCGGCGTGCGCGGTGCGGTTCAGCGAGGCGGCGACCGGGTCGTGGTCGCGGACCTGCCAGGCGTCGCCGTCCCGCCCGATCCAGTCGGCGGCGCGGTGGAAGGTGTGGCGGACGCCGTCCAGGGTGACGGACACGCGGTCGGCGGTGACGGTGTGCGTGCCGTGCGGGGTGTACTCCACCGGCTCCTGCACCCGGAGGTGGAAGCCGACGGACCTCGGGGTACCGCCGAGGCGCCAGCCGCTGGGCACGGAGAAGGGGTCCGTCCAGCGCCCCTCCGCCGCGACCGGCCGCAGCGCCTCCAGCCGTACGGCCGCCGCCGCCTCGTACACCTCCTCCGGTACGTCCGCGGTGACCAGGTCGTCCACCACCCGCTCGACCAGGCCGGTGTCCAACTCGCCTGCCACCACCGCCGGATGGGCAAGGAGGCGGCGTAGGAACCCGGCATTGGTCTGCACGCCCAGGGTGACCGTCTCCGCGAGGGCCCCGCGCAGCTTCCGGAGCGCGGTCTCCCGGTCCGGGCCGTACGCGATCACCTTGGACAGCATCGGGTCGTACAGGCTGCCGACCTCGGTGCCCTCGCTGAGCCCGGAGTCGGTGCGGACGCCGTCCCCGGAGGGCTCGTTCAGCAGGAGGACCGTGCCGCCGGTCGGCAGGAAGCCGCGCGCCGGGTCCTCGGCACAGATCCGGGCCTCCACCGCGTGCCCGGTCAGCCGGACGTCCTCCTGCGCGAACCCGAGCCGCTCCCCGGCCGCCACCCGCAGTTGCCACTCCACCAGGTCGAGTCCGGTGACCAGCTCGGTGACCGGGTGCTCCACCTGGAGGCGGGTGTTCATCTCCATGAAGTAGTACGAGGAAGGGTCGCCGCCCGGCACGATGAACTCCACCGTGCCCGCGCCGACGTACCCGCAGGAGCGCGCCGCCTGCACCGCGGCCTCGCCCATCGCCGCCCGGGTCGCCTCGTCCAGCAGGACCGACGGCGCCTCCTCGATCACCTTCTGGTGCCGGCGCTGGAGCGAGCACTCGCGCTCGCCGAGGTGGACGACGTTGCCGTGGCCGTCGGCCAGGACCTGGATCTCGATGTGCCGGGGGCGGTCGATCCACCGCTCGACGAGGAGGGTGTCGTCGCCGAAGGAGGCGCGGGCCTCGCGGCGGGCGGCGGCGATCTCCTCGTCGAGGAGGGTCAGGTCCCGGACCAGCCGCATGCCCTTGCCGCCGCCGCCCGCGGACGGCTTGAGCAGGACGGGTGCCCCCAACGCGCGGGCGGCGTCCGCGAGTTCGGGATCACGGCCGCCGGGCACCACCGGCACCCCGGCCGCGCTCACCGTCTCCTTCGCCCGGATCTTGTCGCCCATCAGCGCGATCGCGTCGGCCGGCGGGCCGATGAAGACCAGCCCGGCCTCCTCACAGGCCCGCGCGAAGCCCGCGTTCTCGGCGAGGAAGCCGTACCCGGGGTGGACCGCCCGGGCGCCGCTCGACCGGGCGGCCGCCAGCAGCCGCTCCACCGACAGATAGCTCTCGCCCGCCGGCGCCGGACCGAGCCGGACCGCCGTGTCGGCCTCCCGGACGTGTCGCGCGTCCGCGTCGGCGTCGGAGTACACGGCCACCGAGCGCACGCCCAGCGACCGCAGCGTACGGATGACCCGGACGGCGATCTCGCCCCGGTTGGCCACGAGTACGGTGTCGAACACGAGTCCCCTCCTCACATCCGGAAGACGCCGAACTGGGGGTCACCCAGCGGCGCGTTGCCACAGGCCGTCAGGGCCAGTCCCAGCACCTGCCGGGTGTCGAGGGGGTCGATGACCCCGTCGTCCCAGAGCCGGGCGGTCGCGTAGTAGGCGTTGCCCTGGCGCTCGTACTGGGCGCGGACGGGCGCCTTGAAGGCCTCCTCGTCCTCGGCCGGCCAGGACTCTCCCCGTGTCTCCAGCTGGTCCCGCTTGACCGTGGCCAGCACGCTGGCGGCCTGCTCGCCGCCCATCACCGAGATCTTGGCGTTGGGCCACATCCACAGGAAGCGGGGGGAGTAGGCCCGGCCGCACATGGAGTAGTTCCCGGCGCCGTACGACCCGCCGACCACCACCGTCAGCTTCGGCACGCGCGTGCACGCCACCGCCGTGACCATCTTCGCGCCGTGCTTGGCGATGCCGCCGGCCTCGTAGTCCTTGCCGACCATGAAGCCGGAGATGTTCTGCAGGAAGACGAGCGGGATGCCGCGCTGGTCGCACAGCTCGATGAAGTGGGCGCCCTTCTGGGCGGACTCGGAGAAGAGGATGCCGTTGTTGGCGACGATGCCGACCGGGTGGCCGTGGATGCGGGCGAAGCCGGTGACCAGGGTCTGCCCGAACTCGGCCTTGAACTCGGCGAACCGGGAGCCGTCGACGACCCTGGCGATGATCTCGCGGACGTCGTAGGGGGTGCGGGAGTCGACGGGGACGGCGCCGTAGAGGCCGTAGGGGTCGGCCTTCGGTTCGGCGACCGCGGTGACCTCCCAGGGGAGGGCGCGCCGGGCGGGCAGGGTCGCGGCGATGTTCCGTACGATCCGCAGCGCGTGCGCGTCGTCCTCGGCGAGGTGGTCGGTGACGCCGGAGACCCGGGAGTGGACCTCGCCGCCGCCCAGCTCCTCGGCGGTCACGACCTCACCGGTGGCGGCCTTCACCAGCGGGGGCCCGCCGAGGAAGATCGTGCCCTGGTTCCGGACGATGACCGCCTCGTCGCTCATCGCGGGGACGTACGCCCCGCCTGCCGTGCAGGACCCGAGCACGGCCGCGATCTGCGGGATGCCCGCACCCGACATCCGGGCCTGGTTGTAGAAGATCCGCCCGAAGTGGTCGCGGTCCGGGAAGACCTCGTCCTGCATGGGGAGGAAGGCGCCGCCGGAGTCGACCAGATACACGCACGGCAGCCGGTTGTCGAGGGCCACCTCCTGCGCCCGCAGGTGCTTCTTCACGGTCATCGGGTAGTAGGTGCCGCCCTTGACCGTGGCGTCGTTGGCGACGATCACGCACTCGCGCCCGCTGACCCGGCCGATCCCGGCGATCACGCCGGCCGCCGGGGCCGCCCCGTCGTACATCCCGTCGGCGGCCAGGGGGGCCAGCTCCAGGAACGGCGACCCCGGATCGAGCAGGGTGTCCACCCGGTCCCTCGGCAGCAGCTTGCCGCGTGCGGTGTGCCGGGCCCGCGCCTTCTCGCCGCCGCCCAGCGCGGCCGCGGCGAGCTTGGCGCGCAGCTCCTCCACGAGGACGCGGTGCGCCTCCTCGTTGGCCCGAAAGGCCTCCGACGCGGGGTCCGCCGCGCTCGTCAGCTCCGGTGCCTGGTCCATGCCGCGATCCCCTCGCCTTGTTAATGAGCGTTAACGCATCGCCTTCAGGTTAACGACCGCTAACCTCCCTGTCTAGAATTGCCTTCATGGTCACGAGAACCGACGCCCCGACCCGTCGCGAGCAGATCCTCAAGGAGGCCGCCAGGCTCTTCGCCGAGCGCGGTTTCCACGGCGTCGGCGTGGACGAGATAGGGGCCGCGGTCGGCATCAGCGGGCCCGGTCTCTACCGGCACTTCGCGGGCAAGGACGCGATGCTCGCGGAGCTGCTGGTGGGGATCAGCGGGCAGCTGCTGACGGGGGCCAAGCTCCGCCTGGCGGAGGCCGACGGGGACACCGCGCCCTCGGCGGTCCTGGACTCCCTCATCGAGGGCCACATCGACTTCGCCCTTGACGACCGTCCACTGATCACCCTGCACGACCGCGAGCTGGACCGCTTGCGCGACAGCGACCGCAAGCTGGTGCGGCAGCTCCAGCGGCAGTACGTCGAACTGTGGGTGGAGGTGGTCCGCGGCGTCTACCCGGCGCTCCCGGAGCCCGCGGCCCGCTCGGCGGTCCACTCGGTCTTCGGCCTCCTGAACTCCACCCCGCATTTGGGCCGACCGGGTTCCCTGCCAAGCCGCGGGGCCACGGCGGTCCTCCTGCACCGGATGGCGAGGGGCGCCTTCGGCGCGGCGGCGGAGGAGTGACGGCGCCTTTCCGCCCCTGCTCTGCTCCGGCGTGCCCACCCTGTGTCTGCTCCTGCTGTGCCTGTCCTGCGGTGTTCGCCCCGCCGCGCCTCGCCCCGCCGCGCCTGCCTTCGCGACTGCCTGCCCCACCGTGCTCGCTCCCCCCGAATCCGCCGCGCCGTCGCGGCGGGACTTGTTCGGGGGCTTCTCGTCGGCAGGCCGTGCAGGCGCGGTGGCAGGGGTTCCGCCCAGGGGCACCAGCGGTCCCGCGGTGCGCGGGGGTCCTGGGCGGTGGCGCGTTCACGTGCCGGGGGCGGAGGTCTGTCGTCAGGCGTGACGAGCGTTACCCCCTCGGCGCGCTTCCCGCCCTGGACCCGTCGCCCTACCCACCGGTACCTTGGAGTCTGAGCAAGCGCTTAGACATGCCGAAGTCCCTGGAGGTGGCGGCCGTGCGCCGTACGTTGTTCGACGAGGATCACGAGGCGTTCCGGGAGACCATCCGCGCCTTCATCGAGGCCGAGGTCGTACCGGTGTACGACGAGTGGTTCGCCGCCGGCCAGGCCCCCCGTGACTTCTACTACAAGCTCGCCGAGCTCGGCGTCTTCGGCATCCGTGTCGACGAGGAGTACGGCGGCGCCGGCATCGACTCCTACAAGTTCGAGGCCGTCCTGTACGAGGAGACCGCCCGCGCGGGCGTCGCCTTCGGCGGCTCCGGAGTGCACGTGCTGCTCGGCCTGCCCTACATAAAGCTGCTGGCGACGGACGAGCAGAAGAAGCGCTACCTGCCGAAGTTCGTCTCCGGCGAGGAGATGTGGGCCATCGCGATGACCGAGCCGGGCACCGGCTCCGACCTCGCGGGCATGAAGACCACCGCCAAGCTCAGCGAGGACGGCACGCACTACGTCCTCAACGGCGCCAAGACCTTCATCACCGGCGGTGTGCACGCCGACCGCATGATCGTCTGCGCCCGTACCTCCGCGCCCACCAAGGAGGACCGCCGCCACGGCATCTCCCTGTTCGTGGTGGACACCAAGGCCGAGGGCTACTCGGTCGGCCGCAAGCTCGACAAGCTCGGCCTGAAGACCTCCGACACCGCCGAGCTGGCGTTCGTCGACGTCAAGGTCCCCGTCGAGGACCTCCTCGGCGAGGAGAACAAGGGCTTCTACTACCTCGGCCACAACCTCGCCTCCGAGCGCTGGGGCATCGCCTTCGGCGCCTACGCCCAGGCCAAGGCCGCCGTCCGGTTCGCCAAGCAGTACGTGCAGGAGCGCGTCGTCTTCGGCCAGCCCGTCGCCGCCTTCCAGAACACCAAGTTCGAGCTGGCCGCCTGCCAGGCCGAGGTGGACGCCGCCGAGGCCGTCGTGGACCGCGCCACCGAGGCCCTCGACGCCGGTGAGCTGACCCCGGCCGAGGCCGCCAGCGCCAAGCTGTTCACCACCGAGGTCGCGCACCGCGTGATCGACCGCTGCCTCCAGCTGCACGGCGGCTACGGCTTCATGAACGAGTACCCCATCGCCCGCCTGTACGCGGACAACCGCGTCAACCGCATCTACGGCGGCACCAGTGAGATCATGAAGACGATCATCGCGAAGGACATGGGCCTGTAGGACCACCGCAACAACCCGCCAGTAGAAAAGGTGCCATGAACCAGGCACTAAGTGATCTCCTCGATCTGCTCGACCTGGAGCAGATCGAGGAGAACATCTTCCGCGGCCAGTCCCGGTCCGCCGTCGTCCCGCGCGTCTTCGGCGGACAGGTCGCGGCACAGGCGCTGGTCGCCGCCGGGCGCACCGTCCCGGCGGACCGGCACGCCCACTCGCTGCACGCGTACTTCCTGCGCCCCGGCGACCCGGGCGCCCCCATCGTCTACACCGTCGAGCGCATCCGCGACGGCCGCTCCTTCACCACCCGGCGCGCGGTCGCCGTCCAGCACGGCCGGCCGATCTTCGCCCTGTCGGCCTCCTTCCAGCTCGACGAGGGGGGCCTCGACCACCAGGCCCCGATGCCCGCCGCCCCCGACCCGGCGACCCTGCCCACCTCGGCGGACCGCTTCCGCGACTACGACCACCTCGACCCCGCTGTCGTGGAGAAGTTCATCGAGGCCCGCGAGGCGATCGACCTGCGCTACGTCGAGGAGCCGCCGTTCGGCAAGTACGGCGAGCCGCGCGAGCCGCACAGCCAGGTGTGGTTCCGCACCAACGGCAAGCTCGCCGACGACCCCCTCCTGCACGTCGTCCTCGCGACCTACGTCTCCGACATGACCCTCCTCGACTCCGTCCTGCTCGCACACGGCCGCGGCGGCTGGGCGGTCGGGGACGTGGTGGGCGCCTCGCTCGACCACGCCATGTGGTTCCACCGGCCGTTCCGCGCCGACGAGTGGCTGCTCTACGACCAGGAGTCGCCGTCCGCACACGGCGGCCGTGGCCTCGGCCAGGCCCGGATCTACACCCAGGACGGTTCACTCGCCATTTCCGTGATCCAGGAGGGTGTGGTCCGCGTCCCCAGGTAGAACGGGGGCATGGCCCAAGCCGAACACCTCGAACAGACCCGGCAGGGCGGCGGCGAGAGCACCGTCACGGTGATCGTCGCCGCCGTCGCCAACCTCGGGATCGCGCTCGCCAAGGCGGTCGCCGGAGTCGTCAGCGGCTCCAGCGCGATGCTCTCCGAGGCGGCGCACTCGTTCGCCGACACCGTCACTGAGCTGCTGCTCCTCACCGCCCTCAAGCGCAGCGGGAAGCCGGCCGACGAGGAGCACCCGCTGGGCTACGGCCCCGAGCGGTACATCTGGGCCATGCTCGCCGCCGTCGCCACCTTCGTCGGCGGCGCGGTCTTCTCCCTCTACGACGGCATCCACACCCTGGCCGTGGGGGAGAAGCCGGGCGATCCGCTGCTGTCGTACATCGTGCTCGCCATCGCCTTCGTGCTGGAGGGCTTCTCGCTGCGGACCGGGCTGCGGCAGGCGCGCGGCGAGGCGGCCCGCTTCAAGGCGCCGTTCAAGCTGTACCTCCGGCACACCTCCGACACCGCCGTGAAGGCCGTGGTGATGGAGGACTCGGCCGCGCTCGTCGGGCTGGTGCTCGCGGCCGGCGGCCTGTTCGGCGGCCAGCTGACCGGCTCCGGCGTCTGGGACGGCCTCGCCTCCCTCCTCATCGGCCTGCTCCTGCTGTACGTCGCGTGGGTGCTGGGCCGGTCGAACGCCGAGCTCCTCATCGGGCGGCCGCTGCCGAAGCCCGTGCGGGAGCGGATCCGCGCCGAGCTGCTGGAGTCCGAGCACATCGTGGCCGTACTGGAGCTGACCACGCTGGTGCAGGGCCCGGACGAGGCGCTGGTCGCCGCCAAGGTGGACTTCCGGGACGTGTCCACGGCGGCCGAGATCGAGTGGGCCTGCGAGCGGGCCGAGCAGCGGCTGCGGGCCGCGTTCCCCGCGATCGGCCGGGTGTACCTGGACCCCACTCCGGGGCCGGCTCAGGAGACCGCTTCTGGGGCGGCTTCGAGGCCGGTGAGCTCGGACGATCACGGACGGTGACCGCCCCGACGTGCCGTCGCCTTTATACCGAATTAAGCTCTATGAGTGAAATGCCGCACAGTGCATGTGCCGCATAGCGGACGTGCCGCGTAGCGGACGTGAGTCCGGCAGAAAGGTATTTCCCATGCGAGTACAGCGCGCGAGGCGCATCGCCGCGATATCCGCCGCCGGCCTGCTGCTGGCCGGTGGAGCCGCGGTCGGCGCCGCGGGCACCGCCTCGGCGGCCCCCGCCTCCACTCACCAGTCCGTCGTCACCGGCGGCGGCGGCTTCGGCGGCTGCAACGGCTTCCGGGGCGGCGGGTACAACAACTGCCGTTACGGTTACGGCAACTTCGGGTACGGGTTCTACCCCGCCACCGTCGCCGTCGTCCCCGTAGTGGTCGTCCCCACCGTCGGCGTCGCCGGGTACGGCGGCTTCGGCGGCTTCGGCTTCGGCGGCCTCGGGTTCTGAGCGACCAGCGACAGGAGACCGGGACAGGGTCTCATCCAGGGTCTAGGGCCAGGCCACGATGTGCGGCTCCCGCAGCCGGGGGCCGCACATCGGCGGGTCAGGCCAGTCCCGCCCCGGCCAGCAGGTACGCGGTCATCGGGTCGTAGTACCGCGGGCTGAGCACATGGTCGTCGAGCGGTACGGCCACCTGGAGGGTGCCCTCCGCCTCGGCGAGGAACAGCGCCGGGTCGTTGCAGTCCGCGTACCCGACCGAGTCCAGGCCCACCTGCGCCGCGTAGCCGGCCCAGCCGTGGTCGGCGACGACGAGGTCGGGCTGTGGCCGCCCCTCGCGCTCCAGTCCGCCGAGGATCGCCTTCATCGGCTCCCCGGAGTGCGTGTGCCACAGGGTCGCCCCGTGTTCGAGGACGGCCACGTCCGCGAACTGCATGACGTACCCCTCGTCCGTCTGCAGCCCGTCCGGGATGACCACGATCTCGCAGCCGGCGGTGCGCAGGGCAGCCGCGGTCGCCCGGTGCACGTCCAGCAGACCGCCCGGGTGACCGGTCGCGAACAGCACCCGCTGCCGCCCCTCGGCCGCCTTGCGCAGCCGCGCCGCCAGCCGGTCCAGGCCGTCCACGGTCAGCTCGGGGTCGATGGTGTCCTGGCCGTACCGGTACTCGGGGTCGTCGTTCACCCCGACCCGCTCGGCCATCACGGCCAGCACGTCCTGCTCGTCGGTCCAGCGGTCGCCGAGCTCCAGCCCCAGCCACCAGTTGCGCTCGCCGTTGGCCAGCTTGCGGTAGTGGAGCAGGTTGTTCTCGCGGGGTGTGGCGACGTCGCCCGCGATACGGGTCTTCACAAGGTGCTCTACGAGCTCGGCGCGGCTGGGCGTCCCGGGTATCGGCATGGCTCCATTGTGGGGCAGGGCGTTGTGCGTTCGCCCTGCGTATCGCCCGCTGGGACGTGCGTCACTCACTCCTGCCGGAGGGCGAACCAGAGCTCCATCCGTACGTCGGGATCGTCGAGTTCGGCGTGGAGGAGCTCCGAGGAGCGGGCGATGCGTTGCCGCACGGTGTTGCGGTGGACGGACAGGGCGACCGCCGTACGGTCCCAACTGCCGTGCAGCGACAGCCAGGTGCGCAGGGTCTCGACGAGGGCGGGGTGCGCCGAGAGGGGGCCGAGGAGGGCGCGGGCGTGGGCCTCGGCTTCTTCTTTCGGGACGAGTTCGGCGAGGCCGGGGCGGCCGCCGTGGCTCAGCAGCGGGGTGCGGGTCGCTCGGGCGCGGGCGAGGGCGCGGGCCGCTTGTGCGGCTGCGGCCGACAGGTGCTGTGCGGGTGCGGGGGAGCTGACGCCGAGGGTCCAGCCGGGCTGCGGCTGAGGTGTTCGGTCGGCGGGGACCAGGACTTGGACGATCTCCCCTACGGGGTCGATGAGGGGCGAGCCGAGTGCGGCGCCGAGGGCGGTGGCGGCCAGGAGGTCCGGCGGCTGCGGGTGGGGTGTGGCTGGTCGCGCCCCGCGGCGGAGCCGCATATCGACAGGGCCCCGCGCCCCTGAAAGAAGGTCGGGACGGGCGCGTTGGTCATTTCTGCAGGCATGCACGACGAACCAGGTGTCGCCCCTGTCGAGCAGTGGGGCCACCTCCTCCGCCGTGCCGCCGAGCAGGAGTCGTACGAGTGCTGAGGTGCGGGCCGCGCCCGAGCCGCTCTGCCGCTCGCCGGTGAGGAGGGTGAGCAGGACCGTGGCCACCGAGGCGATGGTGTGGTCGCCCGGTTCGCGGCTCGGTGTGGCCACGCCGAGTGCGAAGCCGGTGCTGAGGGTGTAGGCCGCGAGATGGGTGCCGGCGGTGGCGTGGGTGGCGGAGGTGGGGGTGCCGGGGCCGGACGGTCGTACGACCTCCGCGAGCTCGGCGAGTGCGTCGCGGACCGGCGCCTCCGGCTCCCGGCCCGCCGACGCGATCTCCGTGCCTTCCGGTCCGTGCAGGGCCGTCCAGCCGCCGAGCCGGGTGGCGAGCTGGCGGAGCACCGCGGGGACCGGGTCCGGGCGGGCCGCGGCCGCGGCCAGGCTCTGCTGGGCCTCCGTGACGCGGCGCAGTTCGGCCAGGCGGGCCTGTGCCAGCAGCTGCCAGACCGCGCGGGCGACGGCGGTGAAGGGGGTCTGCGGCGGGACCTCGACGAGCGGGAGGCCGTAGCCGTCGCAGGCCTCGATCAGGGCGCGCGGGACCGTGTCGTGCACGGGGACCAGCCCGAAGCCGAGGGCGGCGCCGCCCGCCGCGACGATCCGGGAGACGTAGTCGTCGAAATAGGTGCCCGAGCCCGCCGCGTCCGGGATGTGCACCCCGGCCGTCAGCAGCAGCTCGCCGCCCAGCAGGTACGGGTACGGGTCGGCCATCTCCGAGGTGTGCGCCGCGTGGATGACCAGGGAGGGGCCGGACGGCCCGGCGATCTGGCGCAGGGCGAGGTCCTCGCGGGCCAGGAGGGCGGCGAGGGGCACGGGTGGCGTGGGGGGAACCGTGGGGTCCGGCATGGTGTGCGTTTCCTCCATCCCGTACGGCTCGAATGGATGAAACGTACACTTCGCAGCCGCTTTCCGGCCACCTACTGTCGATGCACGTCACCCGCCGGCGAGACCCCACCGAAGGAGGGCCCTGTGGCCGTCGACTACACCGTGATCGTCCTGTACCTGGCCGGCATGCTGGCCATGGGCTGGTGGGGCATGCGCCGTGCCAGGTCGAAGAGCGAGTTCCTGGTCGCCGGGCGCCGGCTCGGGCCCGCCATGTACTCCGGCACCATGGCCGCGATCGTCCTCGGCGGCGCGTCCACCATCGGTGGCGTGGGACTGGGGTACCAGTACGGGCTGTCCGGCGCGTGGATGGTCTTCACGATCGGGCTGGGGCTGCTCGCCCTCTCCGTCTTCTTCTCGGCCCGGATCGCCCGCCTCAAGGTCTACACCGTCTCCGAGATGCTGGATCTGCGGTACGGCGGCCGGGCGGGCGTGATCTCGGGTGTCGTGATGTGGGCGTACACGCTCATGCTCGCCGTCACCTCGACCATCGCGTACGCCACGATCTTCGACGTCCTCTTCGACATGAACCGGACCGTCGCGATCGTCATCGGCGGTTCGATCGTCGTCGCCTACTCGACGCTCGGCGGCATGTGGTCGATCACGCTGACGGACATGGTCCAGTTCGTGGTGAAGACGATCGGCGTGCTGCTGCTCCTGCTCCCGATCGCCGTCGTGAAGGCCGGCGGCTTCAGCGAGATGAAGGCGAAGCTGCCGACCACGTACTTCGACCCGCTGGGCATCGGCGGCGAGACGATCTTCACCTACGTGCTGATCTACACCTTCGGCATGCTCATCGGGCAGGACATCTGGCAGCGGGTCTTCACGGCGCGCGGCGACCGGACGGCGAAGTGGGGCGGCACGGTGGCCGGCACGTACTGCCTGGTCTACGCCCTCGCCGGGGCGGTGATCGGGACGGCGGCCAAGGTGCTGTACCCGAAGCTGGGCAGCCCGGACGACGCCTTCGCGACCATCGTCAAGGACGAACTCCCCGTCGGCGTCCGGGGGCTGGTGCTGGCCGCCGCCCTCGCGGCCGTGATGTCGACCTCCTCCGGCGCGCTGATCGCCTGCGCGACCGTCGCCAACAACGACATCTGGTCGCGGTTGCGGGGGCGGGCCGGGTCCGGTGGACGGGATCACGACGAGGTGCGGGGCAACCGGGTCTTCATCCTGCTCATGGGGCTCGGGGTGATCGGCACGGCCATAGCCCTCAACGACGTGGTCGAGGCGCTGACCGTGGCGTACAACCTGCTCGTCGGCGGCCTCCTCGTCCCGATCCTCGGCGGGCTGCTGTGGAAGCGCGGCACGGTCCAGGGCGCCCTCGCCGCCGTGACCGTCGGCGGCCTCGCGGTGATCGGCCTGATGGCGGGCTACGGCATCCTCGCCAACGAACCCGTCTACTACGGCCTCCTCTCCTCCCTCGTCGCGTACGTCGCCGTCTCCCTGGTGACGAAGCCGACCGACGCGGCCGTGCTGGCGAACTGGCGGGAACGGCTCGCGGGCCGCGGTGGCCCCGAACTCGTGTCCGAGCCGGTCCCGGCCCACCAGTAGAGTCGTAGCCGGAAGCAGTGCATAGCGGTACGTACGCGACGAAGCGCAGGAAGAAGGCAGCACCCTCATGAGCAGCAACGAGACGCCCCGCGGCCCCGTCGACTCCTCCCGTACACCGCGGTACGCCGGTCCCGCGACCTTCGCCCGGCTGCCCCGGCTCGACGAGGTCGGCCGCGCCGACGTCGCCGTGGTGGGCGTGCCGTTCGACTCGGGCGTCTCGTACCGGCCCGGCGCCCGCTTCGGCGGCAACGCCATCCGCGAGGCGTCCCGGCTGCTGCGCCCCTACAACCCGGCGCAGGACGCTTCTCCGTTCGCCCTCGCCCAGGTCGCGGACGGCGGCGACATCGCCGTCAACCCCTTCAACATCAACGAGGCGGTCGAGACGATCGAGGCCGCCGCCGACGACCTCCTCGGCACCGGCGCCCGCCTGATGACCCTGGGCGGCGACCACACCATCGCGCTGCCCCTGCTGCGGTCGGTCGCGAAGCGGCACGGCCCGGTCGCCCTCCTCCACTTCGACGCCCACCTCGACACCTGGGACACCTACTTCGGCGCCGAGTACACGCACGGCACCCCGTTCCGCCGGGCGGTGGAGGAGGGCATCCTGGACACCTCGGCCCTCTCGCACGTCGGCACCCGCGGCCCGCTCTACGGCAAGCAGGACCTGACC
This sequence comes from Streptomyces sp. NPDC013157, assembly GCF_042899865.1. Classification (NCBI taxonomy): domain Bacteria; kingdom Bacillati; phylum Actinomycetota; class Actinomycetes; order Kitasatosporales; family Streptomycetaceae; genus Streptomyces; species Streptomyces sp. NPDC013157. Next base: position 377,948 of record NZ_JBIBAK010000010.1, read on the forward strand.
GACGACGAGAAGATGGGCTTCGGCATCGTGACCTCGGCGGACATCTACCGCCGGGGCGCCGACGAGGTGGCCGACCAGCTGCGGCAGCGCATCGGCGACCGCCCCCTCTACATCTCGATCGACATCGACTGTCTGGACCCCGCCCACGCCCCGGGCACCGGCACCCCCGAGGCGGGTGGTATGACGTCCAGGGAGCTGCTGGAGATCCTGCGCGGCCTGGCCGCGTGCAACCTCGTCTCGGCGGACGTCGTCGAGGTGGCCCCCGCGTACGACCACGCCGAGATCACCTCGGTGGCGGCCTCGCACACGGCGTACGAACTGACCACGATCATGACCCGACAGATTGCCGAGGCGCGCTCCAAGTGACCCACGACCACGACCTGGTGCTCCGCCCGACCGAGGCGCAGACGGCCGCAGCCCTCAACCCGCCCGCCGGCCGCAACGGCGGAGACCTGGTCGTGGAGACCCTGGCCGGGCTCGGCGCGACCACCGTCTTCGGGCTGCCCGGCCAGCACGCCCTCGGCATGTTCGACGCCCTGCGCCGCTCCGCCCTGCGCTATGTCGGCCTGCGGGTGGAGAACAACGCGGGCTTCGCGGCGGACGCGTACGGCAGGATCACCGGCGAGGCGGCCCCGCTGCTCCTTTCCACCGGCCCCGGTGCGCTGACCTCGCTGGCCGCGCTGCACGAGGCGGCCTCCGCCTCCGCGCCCGTCCTCGCGATCAGCAGCCAGATCCCCACCGCGGGCCTGGGCGGCGGCCGTCACGGCTACCTGCACGAACTCCCGGACCAGGCGGCCTCCTTCCGGGGCGTGGTGAAGTCGGTCCACACCGTCCGCACCCAGTCGCAGATCCCGTCCGCGCTCGCGGCGGCCTGGAAGTCGGCGCTGACCGCCCCGCACGGCCCGGTGTGGGTGGAGATCCCGCAGGACGTGCTGCTCGCCGAGACGTCCGTCCCGGTGGTGACGGCGGTCGACGCGACCCCCGACGAACTCCCCCCGCGCCCCGAACTGACCGCCGTGGCGGCCGACCTGCTGTCCCGGGCCGCCCGCCCGGCGGTCATCGCGGGCGGCGGGGTCGTACGGTCGGACGCCGCGGGGAAGCTGCGGCAGCTGGCGGAGACGCTGAACGCCCCGGTCGTCACCACCTACGGCGGCAAGGGCGCGTTCCCCTGGCACCACCCGCTGTCCCTCCAGTCCTGGCTGGAGGACCGCCACACCACGGACTTCCTGGAGGACGCCGACGTCCTTCTCGTGGTCGGCTCGGGCCTGGGCGAACTCTCCTCCAACTACCACACGTTCAAGCCGCGCGGCCGGGTGATCCAGATCGAGGCGGACCTCGGCAAACTGGAGTCCAACCACCCGGCGCTGGGCATCCACGCGGACGCGCGGCTCGCACTCCAGGCGCTCCTCGAGACGGTGACCCCGCGTGCGGACGACCAGGCGGCGGACCGGGTACGAGACCTGCTCTCGCGCGTCTCGGAGCGCATCACCGCCCAGGAACTCACCCTGGAACAGGAGGTGCTGGCGTCCGTCCGCCGCGCCCTCCCCGCCGGCTCCCCGTCCTTCTGGGACATGACGATCCTGGCGTACTGGGCCTGGTCGGCCTTCGACGCCCATGCCCCGAACCTCATGCACTCCGCGCAGGGCGCCGGCGGCCTCGGCTACGGCTTCCCGGCGGCCCTCGGCGCGGCCGCCGCCGACCCGACCCGCCCGGTCCTCGCGGTCTCCGGCGACGGCGGCGCCCTCTACTCCATCGCCGAACTGGCGACGGCACGCCAGCACGACCTCCCGGTCACCTGGCTGATCGTCGACGACGGCGGCTACGGCATCCTCCGCGAGTACATGACCGACGCCTTCGGCAAGCCCACGGCGACGGAACTGTCCCGCCCCGACTACGTGGCGCTCGCCGAGTCCTTCGGGGTGCCGGGGGTGCGGACGACCCCGGAGAACCTGGAGACGGACCTGGCCAAGGCCCTGGCCACGCCGGGCCCCTCGGTGGTCGTGCTCCCGGCGCTGCTGCGGATGTTCGCGCCGACGCATCTGGGGGACTAGCGGCGACACAGCAGGCCTCGGTCCTGCCCCGCTGTCAGGAGAGCGCCTGGCCGATGGGCCCGGCGACGGTCGCGTGGGCGAGATACTCGGTGACGTTGTGCGCCCTGCCCTGCGCGTTGGTGACGCCCGGCTGGGAGAGCTCGCCCCACCGCGGATCGCCGAGCGGGCAGCCGATGGCGACCGCGTCCGTCGGGCACCAGGCGTTCACCCATCGGTCCACCCCCGGCGGCGGGTGGGGTGCGCCGGTCAGGAGTCGGCTGTTGACCGCGTCCATGCCCAGCGGGCTGCCCAGTGTGACGAGCAGGACGCGGTCGATTCCGTTCGACAACCGGTCGAGCAGATCCATGCCGACCACGGTTCCGAGACTGTGCGTGACCAGAATCAGTTCATCGTGGTCCGGCATCGTGCCGAGCACCGTGTCCAGCACGGCGTCGCGGACACCGGGGACGCTCAGGTACCGGCTCACGTCGCCGAAGACGGTGGCGATGGTCCACTCGTCGACGTCGGTACTCGCCGCCAGCCAGGTGAGAGCGCGATGGAACGTCCCCACCAGCTGGTCGAGTCCTTCCGAGGCCGCGGGCACCCCCTCCGTAGGGTCCGCCTCCTCCTGCATGCCGACCTTGACCGCGGCTTCGCGGAGCAGCTGGCCGTACGCGTCGGAATCCCGGGTCGACTCGGCGGTGAGCCTTCCCACCGCCTCGGCGGCCGACGGGGCGGACGCTCCGTCGAGCAGCGCGGCGGCCGCGGCGACGGCGGTTTCCCCGCCCGTGCGTTCGGCGAGCCGGTCGCCGTAGTAGGGGAACCAGATGTCGGCGGGCTCGACCGTGGCCCGGCCGGCCCGGGTGAGGCCGTTGTTCAGCCCCGCCGCCCATTCGCGGCGCAGTGCTTCGGGATCTTTCCCCTGCTGGCCTCTGCCGTGCAGGAAGACCATGTTGCGGTGGCCGCCGAAGGCGCCGGGCCGACCGCGCAGTCCGGCGCGAGGGCGCACTGCAGCCAGAGCTGCGGTGGGCGCCGTCGGTCCGGTGGTGGGCGTCGCGGCCTCGGCCGAGGTACGGAGCGGCAGCGGTCCGCTCCACAAGGACCCGTCCGGTGCGATCGGCATGCCATCGGGGGCCAGTTGACTGCCCAGACCTGACTCCGGCCCCATGTCCGACAGCAGAGCGTGCTCGGCGGGGGCCGGCCGCAGGGCTGCCAGGTGGCGCAGCACGGAACTGATGCGGACTCCCTCGTTGGCGACCCAGGAGACGGCGTCGTCTCCGTCGCTCGGCTGCCAGACCTTGCCGTCCTTGCGCAGCACGTGCCCCTGCGGATCGGTCTCGGGCACCCCGCTGTGGTGCAGGGCCACGACCTCCCACTGGTCGTTGAAGACCGGAGAGCCGGAGTTTCCCGGTTCGGTGTCGGTCTGGTACTGCAGGAAGTCGTCCAGCCGCACCAGGAGCTTGTTGTCGCGGAGGGCGATCTCTTTCAGACGGCCGTTCGGATGCCCCACGATGTTCACCAGCTCGCCGACCACCAACTTGCCGGTCTGGACACTGAGCCGGTTCCAGCCGAAGACGTCACCCGGCAGGGCTTTCCCGTCGACCGGGGCGACTGCCACCAGGGCGAAGTCCAACGGCTCGTGCGCGACGAACAGCGTGCCGGGGTCGAACTCCGTACGGACGGCCGTGTCGGGCACGTTGTCGGCGGTGACCTGGGCATTGAACTCGACGAAGCAGGACCGGGCGGAGTCCGTGTCGGGCAGCACATGGTGATTGGTCAGCAACAGCCGAGGCGACACCAGAAAGCCCGTGCCGAGAGGCAGTTCGCGGCCGTTGCTGCGCAGGGAGATCCGGGCCACCGTGGCGGCAGCGCGGGTCCCACGGGGCAGAAAGCTCACGGCCTGCAGTTCGTTGGACAGGCCGATGATCCGTTCGTGGACCTGGGGCAGCTCCAGGGGGTCGGCGCGGACGCCGGCGACGGCAGCGGCGGGCGGTATGCCGCTTCTGGTGAGGATCCGTTCGGCACGGGCGGCCAGAGCCTGGACCGTGTCGGGGTACGGCACCCCCTGGGCGGTCTGTGCTTGGGCACGCTCCCGTGCCCCGGCCGACTGCCGATAGCGCTGCGCCGCGGCCATGGCGTGCTGCTGCCGCAGGTCGTGCGGAGTCCCGCCCAAGGCCGCGTCCGTTGCCGACGTGTCCACTGTGGCCATGGTTCCCACCTCTTCACGATGTCTCGCGGATTGCGCTGCGGAGCAGGGAGTGCGCCGGGGCACGGTGCGGCACCTCAGACGCTGCCGTCCCACTCACAGGGGCCGTCCGCGTCCGGCGGGCAGTGCCAGCCGCGCGAGTCCCGGTCGGTGAGTGGAGCGGGGTCTCCGGCGTCGGAGCCGTACCCCTCGGAGGGCGGCGGCTCGTCCAGGAACTCACCCTGCTCGCCTGGCTTGCCCACTACGTCGTACACGCCAGACTTTTGCAGATACGGCTGGTAGAGCCCCACCCCGCGCTTGACGGCATCTCCCTGGATAGGGAGGTCGTGCTGCACGCCGGGCGCTGTCGTGGGCTCGTCGTCCCTGCCCTGGGCGCGCGGGGCGGCGGTCTCGCCCGGGGCGGCGGAGCGGTTGGCCGCACCACGGTGGGCCCGCGGCTTCTTCTGGTTGGGCGCGTCATTCATCCTGGTCTCCTTTCAGCGCCGCCGTACCGGCGGCGGGCCGGGTCGGCCGCGCCGCCGGCCTGCGGTCTCAGCCCGCCAGCGCGCCGATCGCCTTGCCGGCCAGGCTGAGCAGGGGCAGGAAGCCGAAGTCGGCCTCGACGCCGCTGATGTCGCCCTCTGACCCCTGACCCGCGGCGGGGCTACGGTCGACAGCGGGCGCCTGGAAAGGCGTCCGCAGCGCGGTGACCGGTTCCGTGCCTTGGTCTCGCGGTGTGAATTCGTTGTTCATGGCGATGTCCTTTCCGCGTCCTTGCCGCGCGGTAATGCCCGCGCGCCGGACCTAGAGCACGGCGTCCAGCGCGCCCTTGGCCGCGTGGCCCAGAGCCCGCCAGGGGATGTCCGACCAGCTCAGGTTGGCCTCGATGCCGTCGGTGTCGCCGCGGTCGCCGCGCGCGGCGGCAGGGTTCCGGTCGACGGCGGGTGTCTGATAGGGCGTCCGCAGCGCCGTGGCCGGTGCCGGGGCGCTCCTACGACGCGTGATCTTCTCCGTCATGTCGGTGTCCTTTCGGTTCCGGCCGTCGGTGGCGGTGCGGGCGGCCCCGCCACCGACGGCCGAGGTGCCGGGGCGAGCCGCCTCAGAACAGGACCTTCGCCACCGTGCCCAGGATGTCGCCGAGGTTGATGTTTGCCTCGACGCCGTTCGCGTCGGCTCCGTCGGAGCCTCGCGGTGTGGTGGGGGCGCGGTCGATCGCAGGCGTCTGGAACGGCGTCTGCAGTGCCGCGAGCCGCGGGGACTTCTCCTCACGGGTGAATGTCGTGTCGTTCATCCTTCTCTCCTTTCACCTCTGCGATGGCCCGGCGAACGGTTGCCGCCGGACGTCTGACCGCTCAGCCGCTCTGCAGGGCCCGGCACATACTGCGGGCGGGGCCGGGCAGGTCCGCGCAGGCCGACCTGGCCGCTTCCGCGCCGCGGGCCGTGTCCTGGTCGCCCGGTGCCGTACCCGGGCCGCGGTGAACCGGTGGAACCTGGACGGGAGCGGTGAGTCGTGGACTGTCCGTCTTCCTGTGCATGACGTCTCCCTGGTGTGCGGGACGGGCGGTCAGTAGCCGCCGATGAAGTGGTGAACGGGTGCGAGAGTCACGGGGAGCTCGTCGCTGACGTCGCAGGTGAACAACAGCGACACGTTCGCCCTGCGGTCGTTCTCCGGGTCGAAGAAGGTGAAGACGACGTCCTGGCAGTCGGAACCTGTACGGCAGAACGGGCTCTTGGACACTCTGATGGTGTCCAGGGCGTAGGGGTGGTTGGACCCGTTGCCCGGGTGGTCCGCGAGGCGGTTCGGGGCAACGACGTCCCCGATCTCTTTTCCGACGAGGAAGGCGTTGGTGGCCGCGAAGTTGAGCGCGCGGTCCGCGGAGCTCTGCCCGAGGTTGCGGAACTGGTAGTAGATCTTGTCCAGGACGGCGAAGAGTATGCGCCGCAGCGCCTCCGGGTCGAGGGCCTGCCCCTTGGGGAGCGGGTCCAGCGGGTCCTTCGTGAGGACCGCCACCAGGTTCTCGACGAAGACGTTCTCGTTCCAGGTGTAGAGCCCGCGGCTCTTCACCTCGATCACCGGGACGACCTGGCCGGAGAACAGGCGCACCGTCCGGCCGGTCAGGACGCCCGGTATGGAGACCCGTGAGACGTAGGCATCGGTCTTCTTGTCCTGGATCTGGCCGACGATCGCGTCCCGGAAGGTCCGGTAGACGGTGGAGACCGGTGGGTACGACAGGGCTTCGACCAGGTCCGCCAACGCGGTGCCCTGCTCACTGACGGCCTTCTCGGCGTTGCCGCGCACCGTGTCGGGCGCTGCCGTGCGATCGCTGATGATCGGTTTGGTCCAGTCCATGCCCGCCGATGCCTCCGCCTCGAGGGCATAGATCGGAGTGGCGTCCATGTTCAGCGTCCAGGTGAGCTTGTCGGACGCCCAGGGGTTCTTCGCCAGGTAGTCGTGCACCTGCCGGGGGTCGTAGACGTTCGGAGGGAGCTCTTGCTCCGGGTGGCCGTCCCCCGGCGGGATTGTCACGACGGGCATCTGCTGGCGGAAGCTGTCCCGGCGGGCCTCGGTCTGGTAGTCGAAGCCGATCGTGCCGATCGCGAAGATCAGCTGACGTCCCTCGGCGCTCGGCGTGGTGCCCGCGCTCGGACGTCCGCCGCAGGTGCCGCCGCAGTCCGGGCAGGAGGGGCGCACCCCCTGTTCCACCGGGGCGGCCGCGATCGGTGCGGGGGCCGCGGCAGGAGGCGGTGGGGCCTGCTGTGGTGCGGACTGGGCCGCCGCCTGGGCCGCCGCCTGGGGTATCGGCTGTGTCATGGGCTGTGCCGTCGGCTGCCCGGGATACCCCGCGGTCTCCGTGCCGGCCTGCCGGAAACCCTGCGGCAGGGAGCCGGGCTCGGGCGGTGGCGCCGGCAGGGCCTGGCCGGGCGCTTCGGCCGGCGGCGGAGCCATGGCCGGGGCCGTCTGGGGCATCGGCGGGAGCGTCGGTGCCGGGTTCGACGCGGTGGAGGGGGTTGCGCCGGTGTCAGAGGGCAGGGCCGCGGCGGCGGACATGCTCTCCGCGGTTTCGCCGGCGTGCGCGTGTACGGCGTTCGTGTCCATGACGATGGCTCTTCCTTTCGATTCGGCGGGTGTCGCTCGCGGCGTCAAGGGCTCGCCTGCGATGTTGGCGGGGACGCCCCGCGTCGCCTGGGAGACGACCGGGCTCCCCTTGCTGATCAGGTCGAAGGCCTGCGCGGTGTTGAGACGGCCACCGAGGAGCCGACGGCACCGCGGCGCGTCGTCCGGGCCGCACGGCGGACGGTCCGCGGCAGCGAGGATGGCGCGGCCGGCGGCGAGCGGGTCGGGCTTGCTGCCCTCGGCGATCTGCCGGGCCACGAGCAGTGCGGCGACACCGGTGACGACCGGAGTGGCGAAGCTGGTGCCGGTCAGTGCCACGACTTGGCCGCCGGGGGCTGCGCCCGCGATGTCCCGGCCGGGGGCCAGGACGCCGTTGGCGCGGTAGGCGGCCCCCCAGTTGTTGATGTCCAAGGCGTCGCCGTGGCCGTCGGTCGCTCCGACGGCGAGTACGGACGGCGTGGCGGCCGGAGCCTGCAGACAGTCGCACCCGTCGTTGCCGACCGCCGCGACCACGAGGACCCCGCTGTCCTCGCAGAGGCGCAGCGCCCGCGCCAGCATGGCCTCGGCCCTGCCGTCCGCGCTCCGTTCACCGCCACTGATGTTGATGACGTGCGCACCCGCCTCCACGGCCTGTTCGACGGCCCGCGCGAGGTCGAGTTGGGGCACCCGGGACGGACGTCCGTCCGGGGAGTCCCGGAACACCGGCAGGAGGAGGCCGCGGCAGCGCGGCACGAGTCCGGCCACCGGCGATCCGGGCTGTCCGAAGAGAAGGCTGGTGACATGCGTGCCGTGCAACGACATGGAACCGGTGCCGCCGGCGTCCGTCACCAGAGTCGTCAGCCGCTTGAGATCCGCTCCCGCGAAACACGGATGCGTGAAGTCGACCGGGCCGTCGAGCACGGCGACACGGACCGCCGGGTCGCCGAGGAGCGTGGCTTCCCCAGGCAGTCCACCTAGTACCGACCGGACGTCCATCCGAGCCTCCGTTTCCCGGCTGCTGTGCCCTTCCGGATACACGCCAGGTTTCCCACACCGGCGTTCCTGAGTTATTCCAGGGAATGTGCGAATTTCATTCGGGGGGCGTCTCGGATGCGTTTCCGGATCGTTTAAGGTGTATTTTTTATATGTTGGAATTTCATTCTTCTACTCCTGAGGGGTCGTTTTGTTGAATGTTGTGCAGATGAGGGTGTGCCTGGTCCGATGGGGGGACACGGGTTGCAGTCGAAAAACGCGGCCAGCACAGTGTTGGTTGTGATGAACTCAGTGCGGCTCGAAATCCTGGGCTCATTCGAATTAATCCGCGGCGGGCGAAGGGTCGCCGTCCCGGCGGGCGCTCAGCGGCTGTTCGCCCTTCTGGCGGTGCACGGTGACGGCATTCACCGGAGGGCCGCCGCCGAGCGGCTTTGGCCGGAGTGCCTGCCGATGCGGGCGGCGGCCAATCTCAGATCGGCACTGTGTCAGTGCCGGAAGTCGGGTCCGAGGGCCGTTGTGGAGAGCGAGGGGCAGCGCCTCGCGATCTCGCCGTGCCTTTCCGTCGACTATCGCGATGCCTGGCGGTCGGCCTGCCGGCTCCTGGAGGACGACAGAGGGGCGGAAGCGGATCTCGACGACCTCGATCGGCTCGTCGCCCATCTGGTCCGGCCGCTCCTGCTGGGCTGGGACGACGAATGGCTGGCACTCGAACGTGAACGGTGGGACCAGATGCGTCTTTACGCGCTGGAGCGCCTGGCCCAGCACTTCCTCGCGGTCGGTCGGTACCTGGCGGCGCATCAGGCGGCGCTGGCCGCCACCGCGGTCGATCCCTACCGTGAGACCGCTCATCGCATCGCCATCGAGGTTCACGCGGCTGAGGGCAACATCGCCTGTGCGGTCAAGCACTACCTGGACTACCGAGGGCTCCTGCAAAGGGAGTTGAGGGTGTCGCCCTCCTCCCGTATGACCGAACTGATACGGGGCCTGACCACCGCCTAGCCGTTCGGCTCGGCCCGCGAAGGCCGACGCCGGGAGCGGGCGTCCGAGGGTGACCCGTCGTGCGGTGGGTCACCCGGGACAGGGGAAACAGGGCTCAGCAGGCCCCCGCCCCCACCCCGTCGATCCGCCCCCCGAAGTCGCCGCGGTACTGGGAGCGCCAGTCGCCGTTGAAGACGTCGCGCTTCTCGGTCGGCGACCAGTTGACGAAGCAGGCGCGGGTGGAGGCGACGAAGGAGCCGACGTTGTCGTGGAGGTTCGGCGGCATGTCGCGGTAGCCGCTGCGGGCCGTCCACTCCCAGTAGTCGCCGCCGAAGCCCTCGCCGCTCCAGAAGCAGACGGAGCCGTCGGGACAGGACGGGGCGGCGGCCGCGTGTGCGGAGGCGCTCTGGGCGGGGACGACGAGTGCGGTCAGGGCGAGGGCGGCGGCGAGGGACCAGGTGCGCAGCTTCACGGGACTCTCCGGAAAAGGGAGTTGGGGACGCCTCGGCGGAACTGCCGGGGCGCCCCCATGCTGCGGGGCGATCATGCGGACACGCCCGAGTCCAAGATCGACTTCACCTGTGTGAGGGAAGTAGGGTCCGTCTTCAAAGATCGCTAGATGGTGGATCATGGTGGCGTGGTACGTCGTCATGAACTCACTGAGCAGGAGTGGGAGTTACTCGCTCCA